>JBKCPG010000078.1:0-10962 GCA_046309395.1 Cyanobacteriota bacterium
GTGTTTCGGCGCATCTACGTGCTCGACATGGATGGCTTCTTGGCGATGCAGGCCGACCCGTCCCTGCCCCAACCATGGCCGCTCGACCGGCCGCCTCCCAGCACCCTGATCGGCGTGACCCGCCTCTCCCACCCAGACTTCGGCCTGGAAATCGATCTGATGGCCGTGACGGCGAGCTAAAAGGCCAATCCCGGTTGGATGCTGTCTGGAGAGAGGAGGAAATGGGCCTCGAAATCGTCGCGAAACCTCCCCGCGTCGACGTAACCACACATCCGGGCCAGGTGGCTGAGGGGGATGGGATCCCAGGCGTCCAACCGTTGGCGAGCCCAGCAGAGTCGCTGATGCCTCAGCCATTGCGATGGTCCGCAGCCAAAGGCCTCCTGAAAATGCCTCCGCAGCCGCACATGGCTGAATCCCGTTTGGCGTTCCATGCGGGTGAGGGTCCACTCGGTCAAGGGATCCTTCTGAATGGTGTCCACGAGTTCCGCGAACGTGGCACGTTCATGGCGGCCCAACCTCTGGGGACTGAGCATCCCGGTGGCGGTGAGCTGGGGATAGACCATCAGGGCGATGAGCCTCTGGATTTTGTCATCCAGCCCCAGCTGCCTCGGCACACTGGCGCCATTGACCACGGCCAAATCGATCAGCCGCAAGCCGCGTCGCAGCAGCGACAGCATCTTGCCCTGCCGCGGATGGCTCTCCAGGATCTCCACGGGCCGTTCGATCGGCGCCAGGCGTAAACCGGTCTCCAGGCCCACCATGGCGGTGGCCACGCCGGCCAACTCCCGGGGACAGAGGCTGAACATCACCCCGCTGCAGAGGGTGGTTTCCAGGGAGTAGGCCTCTCCGGGGAGGAAGAGGGCGCAGTGGCCGGCTCGAGCCCGGTACGTGCCCCCGGCGATCGTGAACCGCTTCTCCCCCAGGGAGGGCAGGGTGAACACCGCTTTGTTGTGGGCATGGTTGCGCCCCCGGAGAGGGGAATGGGCCGCCGCCGTGATTCCCAACTGGGCCACCCGCACATGGATCGAGCACTGGCCAAAGGGACCGGCGGCCCCGGAGGGAGTGAGATCGCGCAGGGGCACGGCCTGGCTCACCATCTGGGCCAGCTGATCTGGATCGTGATCCAGCCTGGCCTGCCGATTTCCGAAGGCGAGGGGCAGGTTCGCCGGGGGGTGGGAAGGAACGCTCACGGGAGAAGGATGAGCTTTTCGAGGCTGGGACAATGGCTCTTCAAATGCCGCAGACGCAGCCCGAGCAGGCAATGCAGGTCTTGAACCCTCGCGTGCTCAGCCACATCGGCCCGACAGACGAGGGCGAGCCGATTGGTCAACAGGGGCTCGGTCGCGAGGGGCGCCAGCGTAGGGAAGGTTTGGGTGTGCAAGGGGTTGGAATACAAGAGGCTGACGGCGTCGGCGGTGCGTCCTTCCCAAGATTGGGGGTCATAGCGACGGCTGGCCACCTCCAGCGTGCCCAACCCCAGATCCGCGCAGACCCCCCCCGTATGAGGTAACACGTCCTTGGGCAAGATCGGCAGAGGAAAGCGCAGCAGGTCAGACAATGTCACGTTGGTTTCCCCCACCAAGGGGTGCCGGGCGTCGGCGCTGAGATGGATCGGTTGACGGGCCAGGGGCCACACCACCGCCGGGAAATCGAGGGGCTCTGGCAGATCGTCGGCCGCGTCGGTGAGCCAGGCGTCAACGATCCGCTCTCGCAGAAGAGAGAGGGGACCCTGGATGCCAATCGCCTCCTGGGGCCCCAACATCCATCCCGGGGGAGCCGGACTGAGCAGCGACTTGGCATAGGAGGGAAAGGCTTCCAACCGAAGAGCGTGTTGGCCAAGCAACCGGGCCAACTGATGAATCTCCCTCTCCATTTGCAAAAGCAAGGAAGAACCCAGGAGGGCCAGTTGCCCCTGGCGGCGCTTCAGGCGAAGACCAAACACCTCGAGGCATCGTTGCGACCGACGAAAAATGGTGCTCTGGTTGCAACGCACCAGGGAGGCCGCCTTCGGGGCGTTCCCGTACCAGATCGTCAGATCCAACCCTTCAAGTTCTTCTTGGCTAACCACCGGAAGGGAAGATCATGGGACCGTCGCGACAGCGCAAAAAGTCGTAAGCCGTGGGAGAACAAGAACATTCCACCAAAAAAAGGAGGTCGTGTTGTTCTTAAAAAATCTTCAACATGCCCACCGGGGGACTTGAACCCCCACGACCGAAGCCACTGGAACCTAAACCCAGCGCGTCTACCAATTCCGCCAGATGGGCCGATCCACTAATTGAACCATCCCGCCGCCCGCGGAAAACGCCCTCCACAGGCGCCGAGCCCCCGGCGGGAGAATGGACGCCAGTTTTCTCAGCCGCTGATGGTTGCCACCCTCGCGGGCTCAGGGGCCCTGGTGCTTGGCCTGGCCCTGATGCTGCTTCCCCTCCTGGCCACAGAGCTCAGCCGGCCGGGGGATTCCGCCTGGGGGGCCCTGGTGTTGGTGCTCGCTTTGGTGCTGGTGACGAGCGCGGATCGGCTCACTGGCTCGCCGATGCTGGCGGTGATCAGTGGGGGCTTGCTCCTGGGCCGGTTGATGGTGGAGGTGGGCCAGGGCCGCTGGCGCCAGCTGTCTCCGGAGGAGAAGGGTCGGCTGGGATCCTGGGAACGGTGGCGCACCAGCGCCAGCCAGGCGGGGGTGGCCCTGGGGGGGCTCCTGGAGGCCTCCGGCCAAAGGGCCTCGGGGCTGCTCGCCGGATGGAGGGAGCGACGCCAACCCAAAGCCGCGGTGAAGCGCTGGGTGCGCCCAGACACCGACAGCGCGGGGGTCGCGGATCCGGTCGTGGTGGAGGTGAGCGACTTCGGGGAGATCGACGCGCTGCTCCAGGCGTCCGCCGACCTTGGCTCCCCCCCGGTGACCACCGAGGAGGAGGAGCCGCCAGCGGCCGGGGCGGGATAATCCCCACCTGCCACCCGAGGCGTCGTCGTGTCCACCCCACCAGTTTCCGCGGCCTCGTCCTACAAGGACACCCTCAACCTGCTGGAGACGCGATTCGCGATGCGGGCCAACGCGCGCCAGCGGGAGCCTGAGCTGCAGGCCCTCTGGAGAGAGCTGGGGCTCTATGAGCGCCTCAACCGCCATAACCCCGGCGCCGTGTTCACCCTCCACGACGGCCCGCCCTACGCCAACGGCGCCCTGCACGTGGGGCACGCCCTCAACAAAATTCTCAAGGACATCATCAACAAGCACGCCCTGCTCCAGGGCCGCCGGGCTCGCTTCGTGCCGGGGTGGGATTGCCATGGCCTGCCCATCGAGCTGAAGGTGTTGCAAACCCTGAGCCCCGAGGAACGCCAAGCCCTCACCCCCCTCGACCTGCGTCGCCGCGCCCACGCCTACGCCCTTGAGCAGGTGGCCCTCCAGCGCGGGGGCTTTCAGCGCTGGGGCATCTGGGGCGACTGGGAGCGGCCCTATCTCACCCTCGACAAGTCCTACGAGGCGGCCCAGATCGCGGTGTTTGGCCGCATGGCCCTCGCCGGCCACATCTATCGCGGCCTCAAACCCGTGCACTGGAGTCCCAGCTCCCGCACGGCCCTGGCGGAGGCGGAATTGGAATACCCCGAGGGCCACACCTCGCCCAGCGTTTACGTGGCCTTCCCCGTGGTGGGGCTCCCGGCCAGCCTGCAAACCCCCCTCCGCTTGGCCGGCATTGAGGGGCCCACCGACCACGACCATCGCGAGCAGCTGTTTGTGGCCATCTGGACCACCACCCCCTGGACCCTCCCGGCCAACCTGGCCGTCTCGGTGAACGGGGAACTCGACTACGCGATTTGCCGTGACGGGGCCGCCGCGGCCCCCCGTTATCTGGTGGTGGCCGCCGCCCTGGTGGAGCGGCTGAGCGCGGAGCTGGAACGGCCGCTCGAACCCCTCGTGACCTTGAAAGGCGCCGAGCTGGAGGGGTTGCTCTACCGCCATCCCTTGCTGGATCGCACCGGTCCAGTGGTGGTGGGGGGGGACTACGTCACCACCGAATCGGGCACCGGACTGGTGCACACGGCCCCGGGCCATGGGGTGGATGACTTCCACACCGGCCATGCCCACGGCCTGGGGGTGCTCTGTCCAGTGGATGAGGGGGGCACCCTCACGGATGAGGCCGGCCCCTTCGCCGGGCTCAACGTGCTCAAGGACGCCAATCCGGCCATCATTCAAGCCCTGCGGGATTCCGGGGCCCTGCTGGGGGAGCGGGCCTACGCCCACCGCTACCCCTACGACTGGCGCACCAAGAAACCCGTGATCTTCCGGGCGACCGAGCAGTGGTTCGCCTCGGTGGAGGGCTTTCGCCAGCGGGCCCTCGACGCCATCGCCGCCGTGGAGTGGCTGCCCGGCAGCGGCCGCAACCGGATCGAGGCGATGGTGCGGGAACGGGGCGACTGGTGCATCTCCCGCCAGCGCACCTGGGGGGTGCCAATTCCCGTCTTTTATCGCCGCGACAACGGCGAGGTGTTGCTCAACGCCGAGAGCCTGGCCCACATCCAGGGGCTGATCGCCACCCACGGCTCAGACGTGTGGTGGGAGCGCACGGAGGCCGAGCTGTTGCCCCCCTCCCACGCCGCCGAGGCGGAACGGTGGCGCAAGGGCACCGACACCATGGACGTGTGGTTTGACTCCGGCTCCTCCTGGGCCGGGGTGCTGGGGGGCCTGGAGGTCGCCGGGGGGGCCGTTGGCCAGGAGACCCCCACCCCTCTCAACTATCCCGCCGACCTCTACCTGGAGGGATCCGACCAACACCGCGGTTGGTTTCAAAGCAGCCTGCTCACCTCCGTCGCCGTGAATGGCCACGCGCCGTACAACAGGGTGCTCACCCATGGCTTCGTGCTGGATGAAAAGGGCCGCAAAATGAGCAAGTCGCTCGGCAACGTGGTGGATCCCACGGTGCTGGTGGAGGGGGGGGAAAACGAGAAGCGGGATCCGGCCTACGGCGCCGACGTGTTGCGCCTTTGGGTGAGCTCGGTGGACTACTCCGCCGATGTGCCCCTGGGACCGGGCATCGTGAGGCAGTTGGCGGATGTGTATCGCAAAGTGCGCAACACCGCCCGCTACCTGCTCGGCAACCTGCACGACTTCCTGCCGGATCGGGATGCGCTGCCCATTGACGATTTGCCGCTTCTGGATCGTTGGATGCTGGCCCGCACAGCCGCCCTGATCGATACGGTCAGCGCGGATTTTGAGCGGTTTGAGTTTTACCGCTTCTTCCAGGCCCTGCAGAACTTCTGCGTGGTGGATCTCTCCAACGTCTATCTCGACATCGCCAAAGATCGCCTCTATGTGAGTGGCGCCACCGACTTCCGCCGCCGCGCCTGCCAGACCGTGCTCCATCTGGTGGTGGAGCGGCTGGCCGGCCTGATCGCCCCGGTGCTCTGCCACATGGCGGAAGACATCTGGCAGAACTTGCCCTATCCCGTGGCGGAACGGTCGGTGTTTGAAAGGGGCTGGCCCACCGTGCCGCCGGAATGGCGGCCCGCCGCCGATTCCTCCCACACGCTGGTGACCGATTCCCAGGTGAAAGAGTTGCTGCTGGTCTTGCGCCCTCTGGTGAATCGGGGGCTGGAGGCCTGTCGCCAGCGGGGGGACAGCGCCTCGCCCCAACGCCAGGGGATCGGCGCTTCGCTGGAAGCGCAAGTGCACCTGGAGATCAGCGACCAGGGGGGGTCCCATCCCCTCCGCGACGCCCTGGCCACCCTGGGGAACAGCTCCCATCCCGAGGTGGACAACCTCACCGACTGGCTGCAGGTGTCCGCTCTCCACATCGGCGGCACGCCTCCCAACGATGTGCTGGCCGAAGCGGAAGACGGTGGGGTGACCGTGCGGATCGCCCGGGCTTCAGGGAGCAAATGCGAGCGCTGCTGGCACTACAGCGAGGACATCGGCACCCATCCGACGCACCCCACCCTGTGCGGGCGTTGCGTCGATGTGCTGGCGCGATCCGTTCCACCGGGTGGCACTGAATCCTTGGCTCCCTCCTGACCACCCCGGCCAACGGCACGGTCTCCCATGACAGCAACCCTCCCCACCGCCGATCCACGGCGGATCCTGCGCCAGGTGTTTGGCTACGCCGAGTTCCGCGGGCCCCAAGAAGCCGTGGTCACCCACGTGCTGGCGGGAGGATCGGCCCTGGTGCTGATGCCCACCGGCGGTGGCAAGTCGCTCTGCTATCAGGTGCCGGCCCTCTGCCTGGAGGGCCTCACCGTGGTGATCTCTCCCCTGATCGCCCTGATGGACGACCAGGTGGAAACCCTGCGCCAGCAAGGGGTGGCCGCCGCGGCCCTCCACTCGGGCCTGGCGCCGGAGGACACCACCGCCACCTGGGCCGCCCTGGAGAGGGGCCAGCTCAAACTCCTCTATGTCTCTCCGGAGCGGCTCTTCAGCGGGGAAGGGCTGAGTCGACTCGCGGGCGTGCCTTTGGCCCTGTTCGCCATCGACGAGGCGCACTGCCTCTCGCAGTGGGGCCACGACTTCCGGCCGGATTACCGGCAACTCGACCAGCTGGCCACACGCTTTCCAGCGGTGCCCCGACTGGCGCTCACCGCCACGGCCGATCCCCGCACCCGGGACGACATCGTGCGGCACCTGCGGCTGCCACCGGAGGCGGTGTACGTGGCCAGCTTCAACCGAGCCAACATTCGCTACTGGGTGCTCCCGAAAGACGAGCCACGTCAACAGCTGCTCGCCTTTCTCGACGGGCACAAAGGAGAGACGGGGATTGTCTACGCCCGTTCCCGCAAGCGGGTGGAGCAGGTGGCGGAGCTGCTCCAGGAGGTGGGGATCGACGCCCTGGCCTACCACGCCGGTCTGGATCCTGAGCGCCGCTCCGCCGTGCTCCAACGCTTCCGTGGAGGGGGCGCCGTGGTGGTGGTGGCCACCATCGCCTTCGGCATGGGCATCAACCGGCCCGATGTGCGCTTCGTCGCCCACATCGACCTGCCCAAGAGCCTGGAGGCCTACTACCAGGAGACGGGCCGGGCGGGGCGCGATGGCCTGCCCGCGATCGCCTGGATGATCCAGGGCGGGGGCGATGGGGCCCAGTTGCGGCAGTGGATCGAGGCCTCCGGAGCCAGCGAGGAGCAGAAACACATTGAGCGGGCCAAACTCGAGGCCCTGATCGGCTTCGCCCAGGCCAGCGCTTGCCGCCGCCAGCTGCTCCTGGCCCACCTGGGCGAAACCCTCGCCGCGCCGTGCGGCAACTGCGACGCCTGTCTGGATCCCCAACCCGCCGTGGAGGTGACCGAGTCGGCGCGCAAGGCCCTCTCCGCCGTGCATCGCACGGGCTACCGCTTCGGGGCCGCCCATCTGGTGGACGTGCTGCTGGGGGCCGACACCGCCAAGATCCGCCAGTTGGGCCACCACAGCCTGAGCGTGTACGGCCTGGGCAAGGAGCTGGATCGGGGCCAATGGCGGGGCCTCTTTCGCCAGCTGGTGAACCTTGGCTTTCTGGTGAGCGATCCGGAGGCCCGCGGTGGCTTGCGATTTGGCCCGGACGACCTGGTGCGGCCCCTGCTGCGGGGAGAGGCGCCTCTGGCGGTGCCCCTGCCTCCCCCCAGCCAGGAAAGGCGCCGGACGCCCAGCAAGCCCGAGGCCCGCGGCGGAAGCCCCGGGGAGCTTTCGGAGGAGGCGGCCCCCCACTTTGATGCCCTCAAGCGCTGGCGGCTGGAGCAGGCCCGCCGTCAGGGGGTGCCCCCCTACGTGGTGTTCCACGACCGCACCCTGATCGAGATCGCCACCCTCCGGCCCACCACCCTGGACGACTTGGCCGGGGTGAGCGGGGTAGGCCAAGCCAAACTCGAGCGCTACGGTGCCGATCTGCTGGCGTTGCTGGCGCGGGAGGACTAGCGCCATGGCCATCGTGCGAGCCGAGCGACTCCGGAAGGTGTTCCAAGTGGCCGACAAGCAACCGGGCATGGGAGGAACCCTGCGCCATTTGCTCCATCGCCGCTGGCGGGAGGTGGCCGCCGTGCGGGAGGTGAGCTTCACGATCGAAGCCGGCGAGATGGTGGGCTTTCTCGGGCCCAACGGGGCCGGCAAAACCACCACCCTCAAAATGCTCAGCGGCCTGATCCACCCCAGTGGCGGGAAGGCCGAGGTGGCGGGCTGGGAACCGCGCCGTCGCCAGCGCCGCTTTTTGGAAACCATCACCCTGGTGATGGGCCAGAAGCAGCAGCTGCTCTGGGATCTGCCACCACTCGACAGCCTTTACCTCAACGCGGCCGTCTACGGCATCGACGACGTGGAAGCCAAGCGACGCATCCACGATCTGGCGGAGATGCTGGAGCTGGGACCTGAACTCACCCGTCCGGTGCGCAAGCTCTCCCTGGGGGAGCGCATGAAGGCGGAGCTGATGGCGGCCCTGTTGCATCGGCCCCAGGTGCTGTTTCTCGATGAACCCACCCTGGGCCTCGACATCAACGCCCAGGCGCGGGTGCGCGAGTTTCTGGCCGCCTACAACCGCCGCTTCGGCGCCACCGTGCTCCTCACCAGCCACTACATGGCCGACATCACGGCCCTTTGCCCGAGAGTGCTGCTCATTCATCAAGGCAGCCTCTTTCATGACGGCAGCCTGGAGGCGCTCACCAGCCGGCTGGCCCCCTGCCGGGAGGTGCGGCTGGAGCTTCGCGAAACGGTGAGCGAAGACCTCCTGGCCACCTATGGCACCGTTCACGAGCTGAGGGGGCGCCAGGCCCGGCTGCTGATCCCCCGTGGCCGGCTCACGGGCCAGGTGGCCCGCCTCCTGGCCGACTTGGCGGTGGAGGATCTGGAGGTGCGGGATCCTCCGATCGAAGACCTCATCGGCCAGGTGTTTCGCCAGGGGGCGGTGTCATGAGAAAGGCGGCGCGGCTGGCGCGGGTGCTCCTCTCCACCCAATACGCCCACATGCTGGAGTATCGGGCCGAAATCGCCCTGTGGGCGCTCTCCGGACTGGTGCCCCTCATGATGATGGCCCTGTGGATTCACCAGGCCGACATGGCGGGGGGGATCGGAGCGGCGAGCGGAGGGGCGCCGGGGCTCAACCGGGTGGAACTGGCTCGCTACTTCCTCAGCGCCTTCGTGGTGCGGCAGTTCACCATCGCTTGGGTGGTGTTCGCCTTTGAGGAAGACGCCCTGCAGGGGCGTCTGTCGCCCTTCCTGCTGCAGCCCCTTCACCCTCTGTGGCGCTATCTGAGCTCCCACCTCGCCGAGCAGGCCACCCGCCTGCCCTTTGTGCTGGGGCTGACGGGGCTCTTTCTGCTCATGGTGCCCTGGGCGGCCTGGCTCCCCACACCGGGGCGACTGGTGTGGACCATGGCGGCCACGGCTCTGGCCTTCGCGGTGAATTTCCTCTTGCAAAGCCTGATCGCGGTGCTCTGCTTCTGGAGCGAGCGGGCCAGCGCCCTGGAGCGCCTTCACACCCTCGCGATGCTCTTCCTCTCGGGCTTGATGGCGCCCCTGGAGGTGTTTCCCCCCGCCATGCGGCAGCTGGCGAGCTGGACGCCCTTCCCCTGGATCATCCACTTCCCGGCCCGCCTGCTGGCTGGAGCGGAGATCAACGTGGCGGGGGGCTTCGCCGCTCTCCTCGGCTGGCTGGCCCTGCTGCTGCCTCTCACGTTGCTGCTCTGGCGAGCGGGGGTGCGCCGCTACGCGGCGATGGGGGCCTGATGGGCCGTTACCTCAACACGCTCCTCCGCTTCTGGAGCACCGCCCTAGCCAGCCAGACGGAGTACCAGGCCAATCTGTTCTTTGATCTGCTGGCCATCGGCGGCAACCTCGCCGGCAGTCTCTTCGTGATGTCGCTCTTTTTCCAAGGAGGGGCCAGTCTGGGCGGCTGGAGTTGGCCCGAGGCCCTGGTGGTGCTGGGGGTGTACACCTTGCTCGATGGGGTGGCGAACACCCTGCTGCGGCCCAACCTCAGTCGCATCGTCAGCCATGTGCGGGAGGGCACCTTGGATTTTGTGCTGCTCAAACCGATCGACAGTCAGTTTTGGCTCTCCAGCCGCACCTTCGCCCTGGGGGGCCTACCGGAGATCCTGAGCGGCCTGGGCCTGATGGGCTGGGCGGCCGCCGTGGCCGGCGCCAGGCCCACGCCGGAATCTGTGGGGGCGGCGGCCCTGCTCCTGCTCGCGAGCCTCACCATCCTCTACAGCCTGTGGTTTCTTCTGGCCACCACCAGCATCTGGTTTGTGAAGACATGGAACGCCACCGAGGTGCTCCGCGCCACCCTCACCGCCGGCCGCTACCCGATCAGCGCCTACCCGCAAACCTTGCGCGTGCTGTTCACCCTGGTGATCCCGGTGGCTTTCCTCACCACGGTGCCGGCCGAGGCCATTCTGGGCCACCCCTCCTTGCCCTGGCTGCTGGCCGGGGGGGGAATGGCCCTGGGTTTCTTTGCCCTCAGCCGTTGGTTCTGGCGGCTGGCCCTGCGCTCCTACACCTCCGCCTCCAGCTAAGGCCTCACCAGGCGGCGGGGGAGAGAAACGTCTCCACGGGGAGGGGACCGGCGAGCCGCTCTTCCCGAGAGGGATCCAAAGGCCCAGCGAGCAGTTCGGCGGCTTCGATCGCGCACCCCTCGGGCAGGGCGGGACGATCGGGATCAAAGGCCGTGGGATGGGTGACGCTGCTGGAGAAGCCGCGAAAGATCAACAGTTCGAAGGGTTCGCCTGGCAAGGCGGCCCCGGGGGCACCCTCCACAGGCGTCCCGTGTCCATCCACCACCAGGTGGCCCCGCAAGCGCAACACTCGATCGGGCCGGCCGCGGCTGTTCTCCTCGAGGGCGGCCAAGAGGGATGCCACGGTCTTGGGGGCGGGGCGCTGAGCGGCGGCGCGACCGTCTGGACCCTGTGTTCGCGAATCGCTTGGCTCCACGCCAGGTCTGCCACTGGCAAGAGGCTATCCGCGGGAAGAACGGCGCCCGTGGAGAGTTCCGTTTCGATCGCGGTGGGCGTGCCCGCTCGAGCGGG
>JBKCPG010000079.1:0-20171 GCA_046309395.1 Cyanobacteriota bacterium
ATGAAGTGATTCATCATTCACCTGATCATCCCAACGCCCCCCCTCAATCCCCCTCATCCTCCAACAGCAGCTGCGCAAAAGCCGTATACAGATCTTGCTCCTCTCCCCCCCGTACTTGCCCGGGTTTACGCCCCCCCCGGCGGTTGGCAGGGGAGCCCGATGCCTTGAGGGTCTTCCCAGGGCTGGGGGTAGACGGAGCAACAGGGGGAGCCGGGAGCTGGCTGAATTCCACTTCCCGCAAGCGATCCAGCAGATGGGGAGGCACGCTGCCATCCGGGCTGGCGCTGATCAACGCGCGAAACAGCTCGGCTGGATCCTGCTCCCGCTCCAATCGGTGGCGGGCCGCCTGTCCCGCGCCCCGTGGCTCTTGCACCGTTTGCGAACCAAGTGCTTGGGGCTCACCCGGCCGGGCCTTGGTGGATCCGGGCGTCTCAGGCAGGGGCAACTTCTTCGGCAACGTGCGGCCCAGGGCTTCGAGACGTTCCTTGCTGCGGGCATCAAAGCTCATGGCGGCAGGCGGTTTCAGGGACAGGCGAGGGTGTCGCGGGTGAGACGACCGCTGGTGGGATGGCGGCCCGTGGCCACGGCGCAAAGGGTTTTGCGGGCGTCAGCCCTCAGATCCACGTTCGTGAAATCCGCTCCATCGATTCGCACATCCTCAAACCGCGTGTTGGAGGCGTAGGCATCTTCTAGCCAGGCGCCGCTCAGGTCGGTGCCCTTCAATACGGCGTTGTCCAACGTCGCTTCTCGCAGATCGGCGCCGCTCAAGTTGGCGTCCTGCAGCTTCGCGCCAAACAAACTTGCCAGCCGCAAATCCGCCCCCGAAAAATCCGCCTCCCGCAGATTGGTGAGGTTGAACGTGGCGCCGCGCAAATCCGTGGCGTGGAAATCAGCTCCGATCAATACCTGCTTGGCGTAATCCATCGCCGCCAGCGCTGGCGAAGAGCCCAGTCCCAACATCGCTGGCCCCATCCCCAAAACCATCCACAACGACCCCACCCAAAAAGCCCTCCGCCAGGCGGTGGCCCATCCACGGATCCAAAACAACATGGCAGCCTGAGCAAGCCGCTTGAACATACCCACTGGCGAGTGGATCAGAACAGCGCCATCGCCTTGATCTTCGCCAACTTCTCCCCCTCCAGCCCATCCAGCTCCTCCACCGCCAGCAACCCATCTTTCACAAAACTGGCGAACACAAACAAAATGCCCTCTAGCCGGAAATCAAACCGGCCCTCCATGTCGTGGCGCTGGGTGCTCAAAAAGTCGTGCAGCTGCCACAGCGCCTCCACCGACCCCACTCCCGAGGCGTGGCCCTGCACCTTGCGAATCAGCTCGCTCACCGCCCGGCCCTGGGCCCGCTCAAACGCCTCCCGCGCGATTTCTTGCTCCTGCGCGGTCCAGACGATCACGGTGGGTTGAGCCATGGTCTGCAAGGGAATGCCGGCGATGGTTGGATAAGGCCACGTTATCGCCCTGATAAGGAAAGCGCGACCGTCGCGGCGCATCCCACGCCCCGTTTCCCCCGCCGCCGAGCCCCGGGCAACGCATGCCAGGCCAGCTCGGGATAGGCGTGGTGTTCCCAGTGATACCCGAAGTGGAAGCAGGCCAGCAGCGACAGCCAGCCCGGCAAATCCAGGCTTCGCGGCACATGCTCCCCGCTCGGCCCGTCGGCTCCCTCGAGATGGGGCAGATACGTGCCCACCAGAAACAGCTGCAGGGAACTCAACAGCACCGGCAGCACCCCGTAGAGCACCACATTCGCCACCGGACTGCTCGACAGCACCGACCCCACGCCCGCCAACACCAGCCAAGTGAGCACCAGGGCCGTGAGCTGTCCCGCCGACAGATAGGCCGCCATGAACCCCCGATACCAACTCAACGCCGATCCCGCTCCCTCACCGTGATGATCGGGATCCCCGCTTCCGCCCGCGTGGCGGTGGTGGAGCAGGTGGTTGGCCCGGCAACGCCCGTAGGGCAGCGCCGCGTAAACCAGCAACGCCAACTCACCGACGCGGCGGTTGGCGCCCTCCCCATCCGGCCAGAGGGTGCCGTGCATGGCGTCGTGGGCCACGATGAACAAGCCCGTGTGCAGCCAGGTGCGCGCCAGCACGGCGAAGACCACCAGCGCCAGGGGCAGCTGGGCCAGGCTGGTGGGGAGCAGAACCATCCAGCTCCCCAGCCAGCCCAAGAGAATCCCGGCGGCGAGCACCAGGCCGCGCCGGGTGGCGATCGTCAACGGGCGAACTTGAGGAGTTCGGCGGCCGACGCCAGCAGATCAATGGCCACGAAGTAGATCTTGCCCTCGGGATTCAGCAGGAAGCGCCAGGCCACGTTCATGCCCACGCCAGCGCCAAACCAGGGGGTTTGCACCTTGCCTGTCACCTTGATCTGGTTGAACCCGCCCTCGGCCGGCTCGGAATAGCCCCGCTCGGGCAGCAGCTTGAGGTTTTGGCAGTCTTCCCGGAAGAAGCGCAGGATCGCTTCCCGGCCCACGATCGGCTTCTGGAACGGGGGCTGCAGGGCGCCGTCCGGCAGGAACAGCTCGATCAGGGCGTCAAAGTCGTTGGCGTTCAACAGATCCATGTAGGCGTTGATCGTGGGATTGATCACCCCCTCGATGAACACCTTCTGGCGGCTCTCTTCCGGTGTCGGCGCCGAGATGGGCTCCATCATCCGCTGGCCCTCGCCCTTGTTCGGGTCGTAGCCCATGTCCACCACGAAGTTGCGCAGCAGGGTGATCTGTTGGCCCTGATCCACGCCCCTGAGGGAGCTCAACACGGCGGCGGCGTTCGCCGACAGCTGATACCCCTTGGGGATCGGCGCCACCAGCCCGGCGGCCATCCAATCGCCCAGCTTGTACCAGAAGCCCAACTTGATGTTCACCGACCAATTGGCATAGGTGCGACCGATCGGGGTGTCCGTCCGGTTGGCCAGATCGCACATCACCTGGCTCTGCTGAGGAAAGGGCATCGCCTTGATCTCATTCAGCACGGGCTCGGCAAACTGCATCCGGGCCGCGCCGGGAGCGGCGATCGTGATCGTCTGACCCATTTCCAGATAGGCGAACCAGATCAGGGCGAGCTGGTCTTCCGCGCTCAGCAGCCGGAAACGGGCCGTGATCGCGGGCACCGCGTCGGCGCTCAGCGTTTCCGGAAAAATCTGGGTGGCCTTGTCGAGTGTGAACATATGCAAAGACAATTGTGAAGATTTCCTTCAGACTCTACTCGCTCTTGGGCCGTCTGGCCAGCCGGTCTCTGTTCGGGATTCCGCTCCCGATCCTGGCTGGGCCCGCCGCGAGCATCAGGGCAAAGGCGTGGTAGGGGCGGGCGCGATCCGGGAACCCTTGCCGAAGGCCCCTCCAGCTTCGCCCATGCCCTCCACCCCCGCCCAGCGTCAGGGCCGCTGGGCTGAGCAGCGGGCCTTGCGCCTGTTGCAGGGCCGCGGCTGGCGGCTTGTCTCCCGCAACTGGCGCTGCCGCTGGGGCGAGCTGGATCTGGTGTTGCGCAAGCCGGGTCGCCTGTTGCTGGTGGAAGTGAAGGGCCGGGGGCCGGGCCACCGCGACGGCGATGGCGCCTCCGCCCTGCGGCACCACAAACGGCTTCGGCTGGAGCGGGCCTGGGCCTGCTGGCAGGCCGCCCACCCTCACCTGGCGGATCAACCGGTGGAGCTGGTGGCGGCTCTGGTGCCCCTGCCGCCCCGCCGGGAGCCCGTGCGCTGGATTCGCCTGCTCTAACCCCCGCCCCCTACGGCTGGGCCGGGCTGGAGGGAGGCGTGAACCACACCGTGCAACGAAACCGCGGCAAGCTGCCCATCCGTCCCACCCCCACCTCCTGGCACCGGCTGTGGGTGATGCCCGGGCGATCCGCCATCGGGATCCGCTCAATGGCCCGCTGCTGGGCGTCGCTCTGGCTCCAGATCGATTCCGCCGTGCGGCTGCCCGCCCGCGCGCCGGGGGCGAGCCCCCCCAGAGCCAACAGCGACACCGCCAGCGGCAGGGCCAGCCGGCAAGGTCCTCCGGGGGCTCTCAGGCGGGGCCGCTGACCGGGAGCAAAGGTGTTGGCGCCATTCGCTATCACGGTGTTTCCTTCCTGGCCACTCCAGCCATCCTGAGCGCTTCCGGGGCGGCCGCCTTTCGCGCGCCCCTCCCCGCGGGCCTGCATTGTTGAGGCACGCGGCCGAACCCCCATGGCTTCCTCCTCCGCCTTCGGCGCCCATCGCCCCCGCCATCGGTTTGCCCAGCACTGGCTCGTGGATCCGGCGGTGCTCCGCCAGATCGTCGAGGCGGCCGAACTCCTCCCCACCGACCACGTGCTCGAGGTGGGCCCCGGCCGAGGAGCCCTGACGGCCGCCCTACTGGCCTCCCCCGCCGCGGCCCTGACGGCGGTGGAGCTGGATCGGGATCTGGTGGAGGGCCTGCGTCAGCGCTTCGGCCAAGACCCCCGCTTCACCCTCCTCAGCGGCGACGTGCTCTCCATTCCCCTGCCGCCTCCGGGGCCGCCAGGCCCCAACAAGGTGGTGGCCAACATCCCGTACAACATCACCGGCCCTCTGCTGGAGCGCCTCCTGGGCCGGCTGGATCGGCCCGTCCGCCCGCCCTACGCCCGCCTGGTGCTCCTGGTGCAGCGGGAGGTGGGGGAACGCCTCCGCGCCGAGCCCGGCTCCAGCCCCTACTCCGCCTTGAGTGTGCGGATGCGATTGCTGGGCGAGGCTCGGGCCATCTGCCCGGTGCCGCCCCGCTGCTTCCAGCCGCCCCCCAAGGTGCACTCGGAAGTGATCGCCATCGATCCCTTCCCACCGGAGCGGCGCCTGCCCCCGGAGCTGGCCGCCACCGTGGAGCGGTTGCTGCGGAGCGCCTTCGCCGCCCGGCGCAAGATGTTGCGCAATGGCCTGGCGGGTCTGATGGCCGAGGAGGCGCTGGCGGCCCTCGCGGCGCAAGCCGGGGTGAACCTCCAGGCCCGCCCCCAGGAGCTCTCCCCGGCCCAATGGGTGGCCCTGGCCACCAGCTTGAATCGCGCCACGCTCTCCGGGGACCCCACCCCCCTGCCCCATGGCTGAATGCCGCGTGCTCGCCCCCGCCAAGATCAACCTGCATCTGGAGGTGCTGGGCATCCGGCCCGACGGCTACCACGAGCTGGCGATGCTGATGCAGTCCATCGATCTGGCGGATGAGCTGCGCCTGCGGCAAACCACTGATGGACGCGTCACCCTCGCCTGCTCCCGTGCCGACCTCTCGGTGGGGGCTGACAACCTCATCACGCGGGCGGCCGAGCGCCTGCGGGCCCACGCGGGGCTCACCGCGGCCGGCGCGGAGATCTGGTTGGAAAAGCGCATCCCCATCGGCGCTGGCCTGGCGGGGGGCTCCAGTGACGCCGCCGCCACCCTTCTGGGCCTCGATGCCCTCTGGGGCTTGAACACCCCTCCCCCGGTGTTGGCCGAGCTGGCCGCCGAGCTCGGTTCCGACGTGCCCTTCTGCCTGGCGGGGGGATCCCGGCTGTGCTTCGGCCGGGGCGAGCTGCTGGAGGGGCTGCCGGGAGAACCCGCCCCCTTCGGCGTGCTGCTGGTGAAGCACCCGGAGGTGTCGGTCTCCACCCCCTGGGCCTATGGGCGCTGCCGAGAATGGCGCGGCGATTTCTACCTCAGCCAGGAAGCCGACTTTGAGCAGCGACGGGACGCCCTGCGCCACAGTCCGCTGCTAGCGGCCCTGCGGGGAGAAGGCGCCCTTCCCCCCTTGAGAAACGACCTGCAGGCCGTGGTGGCCCCGGAGGTGCCCTCGGTGGCCCTGGCCCTGGATCTCCTTCACCAAGGACCACCTCCCCTGGCCGTGGCCATGAGTGGCTCGGGCCCAACGGTGTTTGCCCTCCATCCCAGCCCCGAGGCGGCGGCCTCCGCTCTGGACGCCCTGGCCGATGGCCTGGCGGCGGCGGGGCTGGAGGCCTGGAGCAGCGGTCTGAGCGCCACCGGTGTCACCCTGGTGGAGCCTGGCTCCCGCCCATGAGCGATCCCACACCTCCCGCCCCGCCGCGCAAAGGGCCCCTCAGTTTCCTCAGCGGGGCCCTCACCAGCGGCCTGCTGGCGTGGTTGGCCCTCTCCCTGAGTCGGAAGGTGGTGGCCTACTACGCCACCCATCCCCCCCACTACACCTCCCAGGTGGCCCAGAGCATCGCCACGGCGGTCAAAACCCTCGTGGTGGGCATGACGTTTCTCGCCACCTTCTCCTTCGCGTTCGTCGGCCTCGGGCTGTTCCTCACCTTCCTGCGCAGCCTCTGGCCCACCGCGCCAGCGGAAGCGGCCTCTGGTGAGCGCAGTCCGTGACCGTGCGGCCAGCCAACTTCCTTCCTACACTGAGGCGTCTGAAGAGAGGGCATGACCGCTCACGACCTGGGTCTGCTGGTGGTGCTTCTGCTGCCGGGCATGCTTCTTTCTGTGCTCATTCTCAGCACCTTTGCCGCCGGCGGCTGAGATAGGTTGGCTCCACTTGTGGCGATCGCCGGAAACGTGGCCCAAACCCTTCTCTTCAATGCCCTGCGGGAAGCCATCGATGAGGAGATGGCCCGCGACCCCCATGTCTGTGTGATTGGAGAAGACGTGGGCCATTACGGCGGCTCCTACAAGGTCACCAAGGATCTTTACAAAAAATATGGTGAGCTTCGGGTGCTCGACACCCCGATCGCCGAGAACAGCTTCACGGGCATGGCCGTCGGCGCCGCCATGACGGGCCTGAGGCCCATCGTGGAGGGCATGAACATGGGTTTCCTCCTGCTGGCGTTCAACCAAATCTCCAACAACATGGGCATGCTCCGCTACACCAGTGGCGGCAACTACACCATCCCCACCGTTGTCCGCGGACCGGGGGGGGTCGGCCGTCAGCTCGGCGCCGAGCACAGCCAACGATTGGAGGCCTATTTCCACGCCATCCCAGGCATCAAAATCGTGGCCTGCAGCACACCCACGAACGCAAAAGGTTTATTGAAGGCCGCCATCCGCGACGACAATCCCGTGGTGTTCTTCGAACACGTGCTTCTCTACAACCTCTCCGAAGAGTTGCCCGAAGGTGAATACATCTGCGCCCTCGATCAAGCGGAGGTTGTGCGGGAGGGCAAAGACGTCACCATCCTCACCTACTCCAGGATGCGTCACCACTGCTTGAAGGCGATGGAACAGCTGGAGCAGGACGGTGTGGACGTGGAACTGATCGATCTGATCAGCCTCAAGCCCTTCGACATGGACACCATCAGCCGCTCGGTGCGCAAGACCCATCGGGTGATCATCGTGGAAGAGTGCATGAAAACCGGCGGCATTGGCGCTGAATTGATCGCCCTGATCACCGAACATTGCTTCGACGATCTCGACTGCCGCCCCGTGCGCCTTTCCTCCCAAGACATCCCCACTCCCTACAACGGCAATCTGGAAAACCTCACCATCATCCAGCCGCATCAAATTGTCGAGGCGGCTCGCCAAATCAAGCTGGGTTTGATCTGAAATGGCCAGACCCCAGGGCTGGTTGGCCCTCATCCTCGCCCTGGCCATCGCCGCCGGGGCCCTCCTCGCCACCTACGGCCTGCGTCTTGGCCTGGATCTGCGGGGAGGAAGTCAGCTCACCCTTCAGGTGCTGCCCGCCGGCGCCATCACCCGGGTGGATCAGGAGCAACTCGAGGCCGTGAAGGACGTGCTGGAGCGCCGCGTCAACGGGTTGGGCGTGGCCGAATCCACCCTGCAAACCGTGGGTAACGACCAACTCGTGCTCCAACTTCCCGGAGAACAAAACCCCACTCGGGCCGCCAAGGTGCTGGGCACCACGGCCTTGTTGGAGTTCCGGCCCCAACGCCCTGGCACCGAGAACGAGTTTCGCTCCCTGCTTCCCCTCAAGCGCCAGGTGGAGGCGGTGTTGCGCGTCCGCCGCGATCCCGCCTCGGTGGATGCCAACCAGCCCCCTCCGAAGCTCACGGCGGAAGACCTGCGCAAAGCTTTGGTGGCCCTGGGCCTCACCGTTCCGGAAGGCACCTCGGAGGTGAAACAACTTGAGCTCCTGGAAGCCGAGGTGAACCGCCGCATGGTGGCCAGTTACGGTCCACCGGCCCTCACAGGCAAGGACCTCACCGGGGCCGGCCGGGGCCAGCAAGTGAGCGGCAACGCCTGGGATGTCACCCTCAACTTCAATCGGGAGGGGGGTGAGAAATTCGCCGCCCTCACCAAAGACCTCGCCGGCACCAATCGGGTGCTTGGCATCGTGCTCGACGGTCGCTCGATCAGTGAGGCCACCGTGGGAGAGCAGTTCAAGGTGGCCGGCATCACTGGCGGGGCCGCCAGCATCACCGGCAACTTCACCGCCGAGGAAGCCCGCGACCTGGAGGTCCAACTCCGGGGCGGTTCCCTTCCCCTTCCCGTGAAGATCGTGGAAGTGCGCACCGTGGGTCCCTCCCTTGGGGCCGCCAACATTCGCCGCAGCCTCCTGGCGGGCTTGGCCGGCCTGGGCCTGGTGGGCCTGTTCATGGCGGTGGTGTATCGCTTGCCTGGGATGGTGTCTGTGGTGGCCTTGAGCCTCTACGCCCTGTTCAACCTGGCGATCTATGCCCTGGTGCCCGTCACCCTCACCCTGCCTGGAATCGCCGGCTTCATCCTCTCGGTGGGCATGGCGGTGGACGCCAACGTGCTGATCTTTGAGCGGGTGAAAGAAGAACTACGGGGTGGCAACACCTTGATTCGTTCCATCGACTCCGGATTCTCCCTGGCCTTTTCCTCCATCCTCGATGGCCATGTCACGGGCCTCATCAGCTGCGCCGCCCTGTTTTTCTTTGGCACCGGCCTGGTGAAAGGCTTCGCGGTCACCCTGGCGATCGGTCTTCTTCTCAGCCTCTTCACCGCCCTCACCTGCACCCGCACGCTCTTGCGGGTGTTGATGAGCTATCCCGCCCTGCGCCGCGCCACCTACTTCCTTCCCGCGGGCAAGCTGCCCGCGCCGGTCGCCTGAGGACAGACTCCCTTGACCCACCCTCAACCCCGTTTCCGCATCAACAGCCATCGCCGCCTGGCCTGGTGGGGCTCCGCCCTAGCCTGCGCCTTGAGCCTGCTGGGTTTGGCGCTTTGCTGGCTCAATCCCTCGATCCGGAGTCCCCTCAAGCCAGGTCTGGATTTCACCGGTGGCACCCAGATCCAGCTGCAGCGCGACTGCGGCACCACCTGTCAGGGCCTCTCGGTGCCCGATCTGCAACGGCAACTCGCCGGCCTTTCCCTTCCCTCCGACGCGGGCCAGGCCGCCCCCAACCTCGGCGGTTCCGCGGTTCAGGTCCTCGATGGAGGACGCTCAGTGGTGATGCGGGTGCCGGCCCTCAGCCCCGCCCAAGGCCAAGCCCTGATCGAGGGTCTCAAGCCCACCCTTGGCCCCTTGAGCGCCAAGGGCACCTCCTTGAACACCATCGGGCCCACCCTCGGCTCCCGCCTCCTGCGGAGCAGCTTCCTCTCCCTGCTGATCAGCTTCGCGGCCATCGCCGCCTACATCAGTGTTCGTTACAGCGGCATCTTCGCCGGCCTGGCGCTGCTCTGCCTCGCCCACGACGTGCTGATCACCTGTGGCTTGTTTGCCTGGCTGGGTCTGTTGTTTGGCGTGGAGGTGGATTCCCTCTTTGCCGTGGCTCTGATCACCGTGGCCGGCTATTCCGTCACCGACACCGTGGTGGTGTACGACAGGATCCGCGAGCAGAAGACAGCCCTGGCCAACCTTCCGCTCTCCGAACAGGTGGATGTGGCCGTGGACGCCACCCTCACCCGCTCCCTCTACACCTCCCTCACCACCCTCCTGCCCCTTCTGGGATTGATCTTTTTCGGCGGCAGCAGCCTCTTTTGGTTCGCCATCGCCCTGGCCGTTGGCATCGCCGTGGGGAGTTGGTCCAGCATCGGTCTGGCCCCGACGCTCTTGCCATTGCTGTCCCGTTCATGACAGCCAAGCCTCCGGCGATCCCGATGCTTCTGCTGGTGCTCTCTTTGATCGATCTCAAGTCGGAGATCAGGTTGCTCCTGGATCACTTCACCTTCACCACCCTGTTCGCGGCCGTTCAAAGCCACCTGCTCGCGGTCACCACCCTGCTGCTGTTGCCTTCGCTTTGGCGGCTCTACCAGCGACATGAGTCTATGACGGAGCGGCAAAGACGGGATGGGGAAACCTGAGATCCGGGATCAGGTCGCCTCCCACTGATCCATCACATCGCGCACCAGCATTTCCCGCCCCAGCACCTGGAGCACCACCACCAGGGGCAGAGCCAGCAGCACGCCGGGAAGACCTAACAGCACCCCCAAGCACAACTGGGACACCAGGGCCACCGTGGGCAGCAGGTTGACGGTGCGGCTCAGCAGTAGGGGAGTGAGCACAAAGGCCTCAAGGTTTTGCAGGATCAGGCGCAAAATCAGCACCTCCCCCATCTTTCCCGGAGACACCAACAGCAGCGCCACCCCCATTGGCAACAAGGTGCCCAGGGTGGGCCCGATGGTGGGCACAAAGGTGAGCAGGCCGCACACCAGCGCACAGAGCAAGGCCAGGGGCACCCGCAGCAGGGCCAACCCGGCCCAGGTGGTGAGGAACACCACCACGGCGGAGAGGGTCATGCCCGCCAACCAGCCGCCCAGGGCCTCCCGGGATTCGCGCATCAGCAGCTGCATCCGGGGCCGGTAAAAACTGGGGGTGAAGGCCGTGAGCAGCCGCTGATGGCTGCGGGGATCGAGGGCCAGCAGCACCGCCAGAAGGGCCATCAGCAGCAGCTGAATGGTGCCGTTGGCGGCACCGCCGGCGAATCCGAGCAATTGCTCTCCCAGGGGTTGCACCCGCTCCAGGGAGGCCTGGCTCAGCAGCTGCTTCTCCAGGCTCTCAAGGGCGGGCACCTGGCGAATGAGGCTGTTGATTTGGGCCGGAAGGGCGGGGATGATGCGCTGCAGCAGGTTCACCTGCTCAATCACTTCCGGGAGCAACAGGGAGGAGAGGAGTCCGCCCACCCCCACCACCACCGCCAACACCACCGCCAACGCGGCCGGGCGACTGAGGGGGAACACCTTGCGCAGCCAGGTGATGGGCACGTCGAGCGCCACGGCCAGCACCACGGCGCCAAACAGCACCAGCAGCACCCAGCGCAACTGCCACACAAGCAGGGTGGCCACCACCAGGGCGAGGGCACCGATGAGATAACGGGCGTTCATTGGCGCGTGGAAGCGGGGGTCCAGTGGTCCAAAACATCGTGAATGATCACTTCGCGCAGAATCACCTGCAGGCACACCGCCAGGGGCAGAGCCAACACCAGGCCCAGGGGCCCGAAGAGAACGGTAAACAGCAATTGGGCCATCAACGTGAGACCGGGCAACAGTTTCAGCTGGTGGTGCATCACCGAAGGGGTGATGACATAGCTCTCTAAATTTTGAACCAAGATATAAAGCAACAACACCGCGATCGCCTTCCAGGGAGAATCCAGCAGCGCCACGGACATTGGAAACAGGGTGCTCAACGTGGGGCCCACATTGGGAATGATGTTGAGCAGCCCCGCCAACACCGCGTTCGCCGCCACCAGCTTCACTCCCAGCAACAGCAGGCCGATGGCCGCCAAGGTGCCCACACACAGGGAGCTGATCAACACCCCGCCCATCCAGGCACTGAGCGACTCCCCGCACTGGAGGAGCACCTCCCGGGCCCGCCGACGGTAGAAACCGGGCACGAGCAACAGCGCCACTTCCCGATAGGCCGTGGGCTGGGCGGTGATCATCAGGGCCACCGCGATCACAAAGATCGTTTGCAGCAACCCCGTGCCGAGGTTGCCAGCCACACCCAGCAGCCGCCAGGCCCCGCCGCCGATGTTGGCCACCAAGCCGCCGCCGCCCGCGGCTTCCGCGGGCAAGGTGAGGGTCCGTTTCAGCCAGGCCAGCCCCCCGTCTCGGTTCCCATAGAGGATCCGCGAGGCGCCTTCCATGGCCTGATTGATCAAATTCAGCAGCGCTTGCCCCGCCGCCGGCAGCTTCTGAAGCAGCTCCGCGAATTCCGCCACGAAGGGGGGAATGATGGCGGTGGCCACGATGCCCAGCACAATCGCCACCCCCAGAAGGCTGAGGGCCAGGGCGAGGGGGCGTTCACTGCCCAGCCGCTTGCGGACCGTGCCCACCAGGGTGCAGAGCGCCATGGCCAGCACCACGGCGGCAAAGAGCAACACCAGAGCCTCCCGCAGGCTCCACAGCAGAAACAGGGCGGCGAGGAGGGCCGTCAGGCCCAGCCAGTTTCCAAAGCTCAAGCCTCTTGGTCCCCTGGCTGCTCGTCCGATTCATTCTGCTCGTCCTGGCCAGAGAAGCCCAGTCCATGGCTGGCGGCGTAGCGCTCGGCAAAGCGCATGAACCGCTCGAAATCACCGGTGGTTTTCCAGGTGTATGTGGCTTCCAGGGCGTGGGCTTTGCCGTTGACGAAGCGGGCCTTCACCTCCCGGCTCACCAGTTGCCCCTCCTCATCCACCAGGTACATGCCGGTGATGTCGCCCATGGTTTCGGGGGCGAGGGCCTGGGGCTCCTCAAACACGAAGAGGGCCTGGCCCGTTCGCCCGTCGCGGGAGCGGGTGAGACGGATATCCGGCACGGTTGGCTCATCCACACCCTGAAAAAACTGGATGGAGGCGGGCATGGATTGCTGGGCGAAAACCTTCCAATCCTAGGCAGTGCCAGAACGGGGCCTTTTGGCCTGACATAGTGTGCCCAGCTCTCCGCTGCCCGCGGCTGATCGTCACCCATGCTCTCCGGTGCTCCGGTCTCCAGCACGCTTCGGGCCGATCAACTCCTGGATCGCTTTTTCCAGAGTTCGGATCGGCAGGCGCGCACCCTCATCCAGCAGCTGCGCCAGCGGGTGGGGGACTTGGCCCCCCTGATCGGCGATCGCCTTCGGGAGGCCGATCCCGCCGGGGAATGCTGGCGCCGCGGATTTTTGGCGCAATTGCTGACGGAAGCCGCCCCCCAGCTGGCCGACCAGGCTGGGATCCAGCCACCACCGGCTGGCTGGCTGGTGGCCCGGAGCGCCGCGGCCATTGATTACGGGCCCCTTCAGGACCACCTGCTCCGCCAGGAGTTCGAGGCGGCCGACAGGCTCACCAGTGCCCACCTGCGCCAGCTGGCGGGCCCCGCGGCTGAACAACGGGGCTATGTGTACTTCAGCGAGGTGGCCCCCATGCCGGGGCTGGATCTGGAAAGCCTCGACCGTCTCTGGCTCACTTACTCCCTGGGGCGTTTTGGCTTTTCGGTGCAGGGCCAGCTGCTCCGCCGCTGCCAGGGGCGCTGGGAGGATCTTTGGCCCCGTTTGGGCTGGAAGCGGGATGGGATCTGGACCCGCTACCCCACCGCCTTCACCTGGTCGCTGGACGCTCCCGAGGGCCACATGCCCCTGATCAATCAATTGCGGGGCGTGCGCTTGATGGACGCCCTTCTGGACCACCCAGCCCTGGTGAAACGCACGGAATCGGCACTGGCCGCGCCAAAGGGCTAAGGTCAAACCATCTGCCGCAAGCGATCGCACGCGGGATGATGGCACTGCGCTGGGCTGATTTCATCACACCGTCCACCCTGCAGCTGGCGCCGTTGGTGGATTTGTTGGTGGAGCCCCTTCGCGCCCCGGCCAACGCCCGCATGGAAGTGCGGCTGGGATTGCAGGAGGTGCTGGTCAACGCCGTGCGCCATGGCAATGGATGCGATCCGTGCAAGTGCCTGCGAGTGCGGCGCATCCTCACCCCCCGCTGGGTGATCTGGCAGGTGCAAGATGAGGGGCCCGGCATGCCCAGCCAGGCCCGCCATCAAGGTCTGCCCGACAACCCTGAGGCGATCTCCGGTCGGGGCCTCTTCATCATTCACCATTGCTTTGACGATGTGCGCTGGAGCCACCGGGGCAATCGCCTCCAGGTGGCCGTTCGCCGCGCCCGGTTCAGCGGCCGTGGGCTGGGCAGCCCGGATCGCTGATCTCCGAGCGAAGCCAACCCAGGGCGTGGTCCACCAGTTCGATCGCCTCCCGCCGGGCCGGGGTGGCCGCCCCAAGCTTCGGATCATCTCCCGCCAGGAGCCGCACCAGGGCCCCGGCCAGTTGCTCAGCGGCCCTGCGGGAGCGTTGGCCCTTGAGCCGGTGCCAATCCCGCTCGTGGATGCTCAAGCACCGCTGCAGCTGCTGAGCCAGGGCCAGGGCGTCCGGGGGCCAGTCGGGGCCGCGACCGGCGACGGGAGCGGGAGCCTCAGGCGTTCCGGATGCGGTCATCAGCTAGGGAGGGAAGCGGTCGCCATCCTGGCGTGGGATCATCGCGGATGCCGTACGCGCTGCCATCCGATGGCGTCTCGCTCCAGGCGCGGGCGTCGGCGCCCGCGGCCCGAGCCCTCCCCCCGCTTGCTCCATCACCTGCAGGCCCTCCTCGCCCTGGGGGGGCGCCCCGCGGCGGGATCCCCCGGCGGGAACGCGGCGACGGGGCGATCCGAACGGCGGCGCAAGCAGCACCTGGCCCTCAGCCAGCGGCTCCTCGATCCCCTCCCCAAGGCCTTGATCAACACCTCGAGCCAGGGAGCCGATCGCTTCTGGAGCGCCCTGCGCTGGGGAGGATGCGGGATGCTGATCACCCAGATCTTGGGCCGCTAGGACCGGACCCGCCGGGCCCTCCGCGACCTGTGGGCCCTGTGGGCCCCAAACCCCGTTGAGCCAAACAGGAAATATCGCTCGCCAAGAAAAAGAGACCCCGGAATGGCCGCCGCAGGGCCACTCCAGAGTCTTGAACGGCGGCGCCAGAAGGAGGACTCAGGCGTCGTAGTACATCGTGAATTCATGGGGATGGGGCCGCTGCCGGAGCTGCTGCACCTCCTCGTACTTCAGGGCAATCCAATTGCTGATGAAGTCTTCTGAGAACACATCCCCCGCCAACAGATAATCCTTGTCCTGATCGAGTGCCTCCAGGGCTCCGTTGAGGGAGGCCGGCACGGTGGAAATCTTGGCGAGTTCCTCAGCGGAGAGCTCAAAGAGATCGACATCGGTGCCGTCCCCGGGATCGATCTGGTGCTTGATCCCATCGAGGCCCGCCATCAGCATGGCGGCAAAGGCGATGTAGGGATTGGCCAGGGCGTCGCCGGAACGAAACTCCAGCCGTTTGGCTTTGGGATTGGGTCCCGTGAGCGGGATCCGCACCGCCGCGGAGCGGTTGCCCTGGGAGTACACCAGATTCACCGGCGCCTCGAAACCGGGCACCAGGCGCTTGTAGCTGTTGGTGGTGGGGTTGGTGAAGGCCAGGAAGCTGGGGGCGTGCTTCAGCAGGCCGCCGATGTACCAGCGGGCCGTTTGCGACAGGTTGGCGTAGGTGCCCTCCCCGAAAAACAGAGGCTGGCCGCTTTTCCAGAGGCTCTGGTGCACGTGCATGCCGCTGCCGTTGTCGGCAAACACAGGCTTGGGCATGAAAGTGGCGGTTTTGCCATATTTCTTGGCCACATTCCTCACCACATACTTATAAATCATTACATTGTCCGCCGCGCTGATCAACTCCGCGAACTTGATGCCCAATTCATGCTGGGCGGTGGCCACTTCGTGGTGCTGCTTCTCAATCGGCACCCCAAGGGAACCCATCAGCAACAGCATCTCCGAGCGGATGTCCTGCAGGGTATCGTTGGGGGCGACGGGGAAATAGCCCTCTTTTAAAAGCACCTTGTAAGCCAGGTTGCCCCCATCCTCCACCCGGTCGGTGTTCCAGGCGGCCTCGATAGAATCCACCTGGTAGAAGCTGCCACCATTGCTGCTTTTATAACGAACGTCGTCAAAGATGAAGAATTCCGGTTCGGGGCCGAAATAGGCCGTATCCGCCAGGCCCGTCGATGAGAGATAGTTGAGGGCCTTCTGGGCCAGGGCCCGGGGGCAGCGGCTGTAGGGCTGACCACTACGGGGTTCCTGAATCGAACAGATCAGGCTCAGGGTTTTGTGGCTGTAGAAGGGGTCGATCCACGCGGTGTTGGGATCGGGCACCATCGCCATGTCGGATTCGTTGATCGCCTTCCAGCCACGGATGGAGGAACCATCGAAGGCCACACCCTCGGTGAAGGCGCTGTCATCAATCAAGTCCTGACAAACGGTGAGGTGTTGCCACTTTCCGTGCAGATCAACGAACTTGAGATCGATCAACTCGATCCCCTCATCTTTGATCCTGCGAAGGACATCCTGTGCGGTCTGGGCCATGAAAAGGAGGCTTGGAGGAGTGGTGCCCGTAAGGCAAGCGTGAGCGACCGTAAGGAGCGGCCTGTCGACATCTTGTATCTATTGAAACCATTTGCCATCCCGGCTGGGCTGGGGCGGGTGGTCTGGGGCCCTCGCCTGGCCGCGGTGGCTCTCCGTAACCGTTTCTGTCAACTTGCCCAGAATCCCCCTCCAGGCTGGCCTTTGGCTCGAACGTGAGTGCTACCTTCCGCTCCAGTGCGTCGATCCCCCCATGCGCGATGCCATCGGCCAGCTGATCGGCCGCTACGACCAGCTCGGGCGCTATCTCGATCGCGACGCGGTCGATCGTCTGAACGCCTACTTCGGCGAATCCTCCCTTCGCCTGGCCGCGGTGGAGCTGATCAATCGGGAGGCCGCCGCCATCGTGCGGGAGGCCTCCCAGCGGCTGTGGCTGGAGGATCCCGAGCTGATCCTGCCTGGCGGCAACGCCTACACCACCCGACGCCTGGCCGCCTGCCTGCGGGACATGGACTACTTCCTGCGCTACGCCAGCTACGCCTTGATCGCCGGGGATGTTTCCCTGCTCGATGAGCGGGTGCTCAACGGCTTGGATGACACCTACAAGAGCCTGGGGGTGCCCACAGGTCCCACGGTGCGCGGCATCTCCCTTCTGGGGGAGGTGGTGTGCGAGGGGCTTCTGGACGCCGGCCTGTCGGATCGGGCCACCCTTCAGGCCGTGGTGGGCGCCCCCTTCGACCATCTGTGCCGGGGGCTCGCCGCCAGCAACGTCCGCGCCCGCTGACGCTTTCATCCTTTCCTAACCTCGGCCCTCTTTTCTCTTTTTCGGATCTTGGCTCCCCTTCCCGTCCTGCCCCCCGTCAAGACCACCCACAGGATTCAGCTGGAGCCCATCGCCACGCCCAGTCGCCTGCTGCTTGGTCCGGGACCATCCAACGCCCATCCCACCGTGCTGGCGGCCCTGGCCCGCACCCCGATCGGCCACCTTGACCCGCTCTACATCCAGCTGATGGGAGAGGTGCAGGAGTTGCTGCGGTACGCCTGGCAAACCGACAACCGTCTCACCCTCCCCATGAGCGGCACCGGCAGCGCCGCCATGGAAGCCACCATCGCCAACGTTGTGGAGCCTGGAGACAAGGTGTTGGTGGCCGTGATGGGCTACTTCGGTCTGCGTCAGGCCGACATGGCGGGCCGTTACGGTGCCGAGGTGATCACCATTGAGCGTCCCTGGGGAGAGGCTTTCACGCTTGAGGAGCTGGAGGAGGCCCTGATCACCCACCGGCCATCCCTCCTCACCATGGTGCATGCCGAAACCTCCACGGGCGTCTGTCAACCCATGGAGGGCATCGGCGATCTCTGCCGCCGCTACGACTGCCTGCTCCTCCTCGACACGGTCACCTCCCTGGGGGGCGTGCCCCTCTTCCTGGATGAATGGAAGGTGGATTTGGCCTACAGCTGCAGCCAGAAAGGCTTGAGCTGCCCCCCTGGCCTGGGTCCGTTCAGCATGGGGCCCCGGGCCGAGGCCAAGCTCCACCAGCGCAAGGGCAAGGTGCCCAACTGGTACCTGGATGTGTCGCTCCTCAACCAGTACTGGGGCACCGACCGGGTGTATCACCACACGGCCCCGGTGAACATGAATTTCGGCATGCGAGAGGCGTTGCGCCTGCTCTCCGAGGAGGGCCTGGAACAGGCCTGGGCCCGCCATCGCGACTCGGCCGAACGGTTCTGGCGCGGCCTGGAGCGCCTTGGACTGGAACTCCATGTTCCCGAGCCCCTGCGGCTGGCCACCCTCACCACCGTTCGCATTCCGGAAGGGGTGGATGGCAAGGCCTTCTGCCGCCACCTCCTCGACACCCACGGCATCGAGGTGGGGGGTGGCCTCGGCGCCCTGGCCGGCAAAGTGTGGCGCGTTGGCCTGATGGGCTACAACAGCACCCCGGAAAACGTCGACCTCCTGCTCAATCTCCTGGAGAGCGAACTGCCCCGCTTCCGCGACACCGCACCGGCTGTCGCCGCCGTCGCCTGAACCACTCCCGCAGTTGGGTTTCCGCCTCTTCCCCCTTCACCCCTGACACCACCCGCAGGTGGTGATGGGCGCTGCCATCCGTGGCCAGATTGAGGCACCCCCCCAGGGCCCCCCGCTTGGGATCGCCGGCGGCGAACACCACGGTGCCCACCCGCGCCTGGATCAGGGCCCCGGCACACATCGGACAGGGTTCCAAGGTGACCAGCAGGGTGCAGGGGTTCAAACGCCAGCTCCCCAAGGTGGTCGCGGCCTGCCGGAGCGCCACCAGCTCCGCGTGGCCCAGGGGATCCTCCCCCAGGTGGCGTCGATTGACGCCCCAGCCCACGGCCTTGCCCCCCCCGTCGAGCACCACGGCGGCCACGGGCACTTCCCCCAGCTCGCCCAGCCGCGCCGCCCTGCGGAGCAGCCGCTCCATCCACAACCGATGGACCCGTTCCTCCTCCATGGATCCCTTGTAGCGCCCCGGGGGACGGGCCAGGCCAGGGGCGGCGGCAGAATGGGTCCACAACCGTTGTCTCTCCACTGAGGAGCCCTTTGGAGCCTCTGGCCCCGTCCCCCATCCCAGGGTCCTTGGCCCCTTTCGCCGATCCCCTCGGTCCGGATCTCCAATTGGAGGAGATGTTGCATCAGGCGGTCAGCCTGCTCTGCCGGTGGTTGGGTCGGGCCGGATCCCACCCCCCCCTGCCGGGCTTGAGTGTGCTGCCGGCGGTGGAACCGGAAAGCCAGGGGTTGGCTCCGGAACGCCTGTTGGCTGATCTGCAGTTGGTGATGGAGGGGGCCTACCAGCCAGGCCATCCCGGAGCCCTCGCCCATCTCGATCCCCCCCCGCTCACCGGATCGGTGGTGGCCGAGCTGATCGCGGCCGGCCTCAACAACAACCTCCTCGCCGATGAGCTGGCACCGAGCTTGCGGCGCCTAGAGCGCGGCCTCTGCGCCGTGATCGCCGGACGGTTGGGCCTGCCGGAGGGGGCCGGTGGGGTGCCGGCCAGTGGGGGCTCCCTCAGCAATCTCATGGCCCTGGTGACGGCCCGTGAGCAACGCTGCCCCGGCGCTGGACGGGAGGCGGTGGTGGTGTGCGGCGAGGACGCCCATGTGTCGCTCCAAAAGGCGGCGCGGGTGATGGGGCTAGCGCCAGAAGGGCTCCACCGCCTCCCCGTGGATGAGGAGGGCCAACTCCAGCCGGAGCTGTTGGAACACCATTTGGCGGGCCTGCGCCAGCGGGGCACCCCCGTCATCGCCGTGGTGGCCACGGCCGGCACCACCGTGCGAGGAGCCGTGGATCCCCTGGAGCCCATCGCCCGGATCTGCCGGCGCCACCACCACTGGTTGCATGTGGACGGCGCGATTGGGGCGGTGTTTGGCCTGGTGCCGGAGCACCAAGCCCTTGTGGCCGGCATCAGCCACGCCGACTCCATCACCCTCAACCCGCAGAAGGTGATCGGCGTCACCAAAACCTCCTCCCTTCTCCTGCTGGCCGATCCTTCCCGCCTGCAAGCCACCTTCGGAACGGGCCTCCCCTACATGGAGCCGAGCTGGGGGGGCGGCCATGGAGGCGAAGAGGGGCTGCAGGGCACCCGCCCCGCGGAGATTCTCAAGTTGTGGCTGGGCCTGCGGCAACTCGGCTGGAGCGGCGTGGAGGCCCTTCTCTCAGGCGCCCTCACCCGTCAACGGCAGCTCGTGGACCTGCTGGCACCTGAAGCCCGGCTGGCCCTCAGGGGAGGGCCGCTCCACCTGCTGGCGTTCCGGCCGGAAGGGCTGGATCCCGAGTCCAGCGACCGCTGGAGCCAAGCCACCCGCCAACGCCTCCTGGAGCATCGCTTGATGCTGTCCAGGCCCCTGTACCACGGGCACCACCACCTCAAGGCGGTGTTGGGCAATCCCCACACCCGTCGCGGCGATCTGGAGCGGCTCGCCCAGGTGGTGCGTCAAAGTTTGCCGACCCCCTGATCCCCATGT
>JBKCPG010000080.1:0-10369 GCA_046309395.1 Cyanobacteriota bacterium
GTCCCAGCTCCCGTCCGATCCGCCAGCCGCCCCCCCGGGGCGACGCCCCTGGCGCCGCTCCCGCTGCGCCTCGCCTTGGCGGTGGTGTTGGCACTCGGCCTGCTGGGCGGCCTGTCGGGCTGCAGCGCCGCCGCGGCTGGCTTGCAATCCTTTCAAAGCCCTGACGGCCGCTATGCCTTCCTCTACCCCACCGGATGGACTCGGGCCCAGGTGAGCGGCGGCCCCCAGGTGGTGTTTCACGATCTGATCAACAGTGATGAAACCCTCAGCCTCGTGATCTCCGATGTGAACAGCACCAACGATCTCACCGACCTGGGGAGCCCCCAGGCCGTGGGGGAAAAGCTCAGGCGGGTGGTGATCGCCCCTGAGGGCAGTGGCCGCCAGGCGGAATTGGTGGAGGCCAGGGAGCGGGAGCTGGGGGGCCGCACCTTCTACGACCTGGAGTACGCCGTGCACCTCACCGATCGCGACCGCCACGAGCTGGCCACCGTGGTGACCGACCGGGGACGGCTCTACACCTTCGCGGCCAGCACCAATGAGGCCCGCTGGCCAAAGGTGCGGGAGCTCTTCGAGAAGGTGATCACCTCCTTCAATCTCTTGGTTTGAACGCCCCGTCCCCCGGGCCCCCGACGATCACCGTGATCGGGGATGGCCTGGCCGGCACGGTGCTCGCCCTGGTGTTGGCCCAGCGGGGAGCGCGTGTGGAGTTGGTGGGCGGCCCGGAGCCCATGGCCACCGCCCTCAGTTACGGCGCCCTACCCCGAGGTGGTCCTTCCCGGGCCTGGCGCCGTCTGGAACGGGTCCACGGCCCGCTGGGATGGCGTCCCAGCGGCCTGGTGCTCCATGAGGCCCGCGAGGGACTTCCCCGCCACCTGGCCGCCCTCAGCCAACGGCTGCCCCTCCCCCTGGCTCGAGTGGACATCGCCACGTGGAGGGCCGCCAGGCCCCGCGCCCTCGCGAGCCAAGGCGTGGGCCATCGCGGCGAACGGGTGCGGGGCCTCAAGCTCCAGCCCCAAGGCGGCTGGACGCTGGATGGGGTGCCTGGACTGGTGGCCGACACCGTGGTGCTCGCCGCGGGGGCCGGGTGCCGCGAGCTCTGGCCCTCCCTTCCGCCCCGGTTTCGCCAAAGCTGGGCTGGGGTGCTTCTGTTGGAAGCGGGAGGCCCCCCCAACCCCTGGCTCGACCAGGCACGGCGCGGGAGGATCGTCCAACCCCGGCGCTGGCGGCGTCCAGCCCTGGAAGCCGCCGCGGCCACCAGCGAGGGGCCGTCCTGGATCGTGGACGCGGGGCTGGCCCCGTGGGGCCAAGGCGTGGTGGTGGGTCAGATCAGCCTCATCCCGCCGGCCGCGACTGGCCTTGAGCCCCCCGATCCCCGGTGGATGGAGGAGCGCCTGCGCGATGGCTTGGGCGCCCTCGATCCCGGATTGGCCCACCTCCAGGCGCCCTATCGGCAAGTGGCGGTGAGCTTTTGTGTCGATGGTCAGCCCCTGGTCGGTCCCGTGCCCGGCGCGCCAGGGCTGTGGGCCTTCACCGGGTTCAGCGCCGCCTTCTCCAGGGTCCCCGCCCTGGCCGAAGCGCTCGCCACCCGCCTGCTGGCCAAACCGGAGGGCACCCACTCCAACTGACCCCCCCAATGCCCGGAGCGGCCGCCCCTGGGGCTTGGGGCCTCGGCCGCCGCCGTCAGAACAGGAAAAAGGATCGGCGTCGCTCGGGTGGAGGTTCAGCTCGGACTCCTGGATCCGCTTGGTTGGGCCACTCGATCTCGAGATAGCTCACCCCCCCCTGGTCAAAGGGCCGCCCATCGAGGTGGTGGATTTTCAGGTCGGTGGTGCTCATGGCCGTGATGAGCCCGCCTAGCTCCATCGGCCCCATGTCAGTCTGGAGTTCTTTGCCGGAGAGCATGAGCAGGGCCGGGAGCCGCACCAACTGATCGGGACGGATCAATTTGCGAAAGAGGGCTTGAACCGCCAACTGTTGGCGTTCCATCCGACCAATGTCGCCAGTTTCATCATGGCGAAAACGAAGAAATCCTTCCAGATCTCTGCCTTTAAGCGTTTGCGGACCAGGCTGGAGATCAATGTACAACCCCTGAGTGTTGTCGGTATAGAACATTCGTTTGGGCACATTCACCTCGATGCCACCCATCATGTCGGCGATGCGGCGTATCGAACCAACATTCACGATGAGGTGATGCTGAATCGGACGTCCCATGCGATCTGAGAGCTCACGCTTCAAGGCGTCGATCCCTCCAGCGCTGTAGAGAGCGTTGATCTTCATGGGGCCATATTGCTCAGTTTCGATGTAGCTATCACGCGGGATTTGGGTGATGGATGTTTGGCCGCCCTCCACCCTCATGGCGGCAATCACGTCGGTGTTGCCGCCGCCGAGATCCGTTCCCAACACCAAGACATCGTTTTGGCCGTGGTTGACCCAAGCGCTGAAGGGATTGCTCCAACCCACCTTGGCGGTGCTCGCGGCATCGGAGCCGCTCACCAACTCGGCGAGGGGGGCGGAGAGGGCCAAGCCCGCCACCAGGCCCGTGGAAGTGGCCAGGATCACGGGCCAGAGGGAGCGCCGACGACGGGGCCGGTGGGGAGTGGAGCGGCGGGGCATCTATCGAGCCTGCGGACTAGAGACGTAGGGGTTCGTCAGCCCGCAGGCCCGCCTGAACCCTCCAGAGATTGGCGTAGGCGCCTCCAGCGGCGAGGAGATCTTCATGGCGACCAGTTTCGACAATTCTGCCCTGTTCCATCACCACGATGCGAGCGGCGTGGCGCACGGTGCTCAGGCGGTGGGCAATCACCAGGGTGGTGCGATTGGCGGTGATGCTCTCCAGGGAACGTTGGATGGCCGCTTCTGTTTCGTTGTCCACGGCGGCGGTGGCCTCATCCAGAATCAACACTGGCGGGTCTTTCAACAGGGCCCGGGCCAAGGCCAAGCGCTGGCGCTGGCCGCCGGCGAGGCGCTGGCCCCGTTCCCCCACCACGGTGTCGTATCCCTGGGGAAGAGCCTCAATGAAGGGGGAGGCCTCCGCCAGGGTGGCGGCGCGCCGGATGGCGGCGGAGGGGGCCGTGAAGGTGCCGTAGGCGATGTTCTCGGCGACGGTTCCCTGAAACAGGAACACCTCTTGGCTCACCAGCCCGATGGCTCGTCGCAGATCCTCCAGCCGCAGGCTGGCGATGGGCACCCCATCCAAGCGAATCTCTCCCGCCTGAATCTCGTGGAGCCGCAGCAGGAGCTTGACGATGGTGCTCTTGCCTGAGCCCGTGGCCCCCACGATTCCCAAGGTGCTTCCGGCGGGCACCTCCAGGTGGAAATCCCGCAGCAGCGGTGGCCGTCCAGGGTAGGCGAAGTCCACCCCTTGAAACGCCAGATGACCGCGAACCCGGTGGACGGGGAGGGCACGCTCACCGGAGGGAATCGCGATCGGAGTGTCGAGCAAATTGAGCACCCGATCGGTGGAGGCCATGGCCCGCTCGTAATCATCCAAGGTGCGGCCCAAGGTGGTGAGAGGCCAGAGCAATCGCTGGGTGATGAACACCAGGAAGCTGTAGGTGCCCACGGCGATGACGCCCTTCCAGGCCCGCAACCCTCCGATCACCAAAATGGCGAGGAAGGCGAAGAGGATCGCGAAACGGATCAGGGGCACAAAGGCCGCGGACAAGCGAATCGCCCGCTGGTTGCTCAGGCGATAGGCCTCACTGGCCGCGGCCATCCTGGCCCGCTCCCAGGGTTCGGCGGCGTAGCTCTTGATCGTGAGCATGCCCCCCAAGTTGTTGGAAAGTTGGCTCGCCAGATCGGACGCGCGCGCCCGCACATCCGCGTAAAGGGGGGCCAGACGGCGTTGATAGCGGAGGGAGCCCCAAAGGATGAGAGGGATCGGCAAAAAAGACACCCCCGCCACCGTTGGCGAGAGCACCACCATCGCCGTGCCAATGGCGACCACGGTGGTGATCAGCTGCAGCACCTCATTGGCGCCGTGGTCGAGGAAGCGCTCCAGCTGGTTGATGTCGTCATTGAGGATGGTCATCAGCTGGCCGCTGCTGCCCGCCTCAAAAAATCCCATCTCCAGCCGTTGCAGGTGGTCGTACCCCTCAACGCGCAACTCATGCTGCACGGTTTGGGCCAGATTGCGCCAAAGCAGGGCGTAGAGATATTCAAAGAGCGACTCGGCGCTCCAGATCACGAACGACACCACCGCCAACAGCGTCAGCTGGCTGGGCACCGAGGAAAACCCGAGGGAGGCCAGCCAGGAGATGTTTTGCCGCACCACCACATCCACCGCCAGGCCGATGAGCACTGGAGGGGCGAGATCAAACAGCTTGTTGAGAACCGAACACAGGGACGCCAGCACCACCGCGCGACGGTGGGGCCGGAGCTGACGAATCAGCCGAGCCAGCCCCGAAGGTCGTCCGCGAGGTCGCGGGGCGGCGCTCAACGGGCGGGGCCACCGACACGGGCCGAGCGATCGCCGTAGCCGCCACCGCGGCCGGTGCGCTGGCGAGGCGCGCCGCCCCCACCGCCACCCTCACGGGGAGTGGCTTTGTTGACCCGAATCATGCGGCCCATCCACTCCACATCCTGCAGGTCATCGATGGCCCGTTGCTCCGAATCGGAATCGGCCAGCTCGACAAAAGCAAAACCCCGCTTGCGTCCGGTTTCCCGATCGAGGGGGAGGCTGCATTGGCGGACTGAGCCGTATTGACCGAAGAGGTCAACGAGATCCTCACGCTCGGCATCAAACGAGAGGTTGCCAACGTAAATGGTCATTCGAAAAGAGGTCCTGGAACAGATTCGGTTGGTGCTGGTGTCCCAGGAAAGGTCAGTGAACCGTGGAGACCGAACGTGGAAGCCAAGGAACCGGGTCCGAGGGGGCTTCCAGCTGGATCAAGGTCGGCTGAGCGTGCCGAAGGAAGCCTGAACACTGCGGAATCCTGGAAACCTTACAACCCCGCCGCCCACAATCATTGAGGAGTGTGAAGGGAGATGGAAGGAAATTGGAAGGCCCAGGGAAGAGTCGGCAAACTGGCTCCATTGTCAGCAAACGCTGATTTGAGTGCTCCCCGATGATCCTTCCACTCACTCCGCCTCCCGTGCCCTGGAGCCTCTCCTGGAGAGAGGACGGGGAGTTGACTCCCCAGGATCGCTTTGATCTTCTTCAAACCCTGATGGTGTCGGAAGCTCCCGAGGCACAACTCTCTCTCGTGGTGGCCATGGAACGCCTTCCCATGACGGAGATCACCTCGCTGTCCAACACGGGGGTCACGGGGCTGTGCGCCTGAGGCCCCAGCCCGGGACTCAGAGGGAATACCGACGCGCGGTGGAAGCGCGGCAAAACGAGCGGGCGGAAGACAGGCTCGTGCCTTCCGTGAGGCGATCCACCACGCAGCGGCAAGCGTAGGCCGCCATTCCCTCCGGGGGCACCTTCCCCGCCTGCGACATCTCCTCTTGGAAGGCGGCCAGGCAATAAGTCTGCACAATCGATCCAAGACCTGAGGCCTGGCCAGGGGTGAAGGCCTGGCCAGCCAGGGCGAACGCCAGAAGCGCCGCGCGGGAGAAGGGGAAGCGAAACGAGCTCATAGACGAGAGAGTTGCAGTTCCTTGTTCATCACCCGCAACCTTTGGAGATTGGCCACCACCTCCTCTGAGATGCCCCTGGGCAAATCCACGGTGGTGTGGCTGTCATAAATGCGGATCCTTCCGATCGAGCGGCCCGTGAGTCCGCCTTCATTGGCGATGGCACCGACGATATTGCCGGGCCGAACCCGATCCCGCCAGCCCACCTCCAAACGGAACCGTTCCATGTGGGCTTCTGGACCCGTGTCGCTCTCCACCGGGCGGCTGTCCCGGGGGCGTCGCTTGGGCGTGGCTTCAGCGATGGGCTCCCGCCGCTCGTCTTTCAAGAGCAGGGGCTTGCCCCCTAGGGCGAGCCCAAGGGCCGCCTCCGCCAAGCGCTCGGGCTCCACCCCCTGTTCCCTGGCCAATCGCCGCAACAACTCACTCACCAACACCCGCTCTTCCTCGGTGAAGGGCGGCTGGGCGAGCAGGTCGGAGAGATTGGTTTCCAGGCGATTCAAACGGCCCTGGTTGATGCTGGCGTTGGTGGGCACCTCCATCGGGGCGATCGTCTCCCCCACGGCTCGCTCCAGATCCCCCAGGAAACGCCGTTCCCGAGGGGTGAGAAACACAATGGCCTTCCCGGAGCGTCCCGCCCGGCCCGTGCGGCCGATCCGGTGAACGTAGGCCTCGCCATCAAAAGGCATGTCGTAGTTGATCACCAACCCCACCCGATCCACATCGAGGCCGCGGGCCGCCACATCCGTGGCCACGAGCACGTCGAGCTGGCCATCCCTCAGGCGCTGAATCGTGCGCTCCCGTTGGCTTTGGGCCACATCCCCGTTGAGCAGGCCCACGTTGTGGCCCTGGCCTTCCAGGGCTTCCGCCAGGGACAGGCTGACAGCCTTGGTGCGGGCGAAAATGATCACGCCTCCGGTGCCCTCCGCCTCCAGAACCCTCTGCAGCACGGTGGGCTTCATTTGGGGCTGAACCACCAGGAAGCGCTGTTGTATGCGACTCCCCTCACCCTTGCGGGAGTGAATGGTGATCTCCGCCGGAGATTGGAGATAGCGATTGGAGAGTCGGCGGATTTCGCTGGGCATGGTGGCCGAAAGGAGCACCACCTGGCGCCGCTCCGGCAACTGATCCAGCACCCATTCCACCGACTCAATGAAGCCCATCCGCAGCATTTCGTCGGCCTCATCCAGCACCAGGGTGCGCAATCCGGAGAGATCGAAGCTGCCCTGACGGATGTGATCCATCACCCGGCCGGGCGTTCCCACCACCACTTGAACGCCGCGGCGCAGATGTTGCAGCTGGTCGCGGAAGTCGGCTCCGCCATAGACGGGGAGCACGCGGATCTGGGGCAGATGGGCGGCGTAGCCACTGATCGCGTCCGCCACCTGGAGCGCGAGTTCCCGTGTGGGGGTGAGCACCAACGCCTGGGGCCGTCGCTCCTCCGGATCCAGCCGTTGCAGCAAAGGAAGGCCGAAGGCGGCTGTTTTGCCCGTGCCCGTGCGAGCCTGACCGACCAGGTCACGACCCAGGAGCAGCTCGGGAATCGCGCCCTTCTGAATCGGTGAGGGGGTCTCGTAGCCCAATGCTTCCAGGGCGGAGAGCAGTTCGGGGCGGAGACCGAAGCGTGAAAATCCCTCCGAGACCGGCTGGGACGTCACGGGAGTGTCAGCCTCGATGGACGGGCTGACGGCGAGACAATCAGACAAGGGACAACCTCAGGCTTGAAGGCCAGAAAATCCTTCAAAAGAGACCTGCAGCCGGCCCAAAAGAGGGGATCCGGGAGGAACCCACCAAAACAACATCCGCCGCTTCGCGAATCGTCCCCTGGTGATGGGGGCGACACAAGGTGGAACGACAAGCTTTGGTCGAACATCCGCGAATGGGACAGTGCCAACACTGTGTTGGCTGAGGTCAACGTCGACTTGGGGATGGACGACAACCTGAGAACAAAAGCTTGTCTGGGGCAGGAGGTTTGGAGCTGCGTCCGCTCGATTAAAGGGTGAATTTTAAATTTAACACGGAAGGCGCCGCCTCCCCCTCAGAGTCGCCCGAAGTCATCCTCGAAACGCTCGATGTCGGCTTCGCTGAGGGGATCGCCCCGCTGCACCTCCACGATCTCCAGGGCCACGTCTCCGGCCTCCGCCCGATGGCGGGCGCCCTCAGGAACAAACAGCGTGGTGCCGCTCTGGGCCCTCACGGTGGTGTCCTCCAAGGTCAGGAGCCCCTCCCCATTCACCACCACCCAGTGCTCCGAGCGATGGCGGTGACGCTGGAGGCTGATGCGGCGGCCAGGGGACAACCAGAGCCGTTTCACCAAGTAGCCAGGTCCCGCCGTGATCGTTTCGTACCACCCCCAGGGACGCTCAACGCGTGCCGCGGCAATGGTTTCCATCGGCAATCAAAAGAAATTAAAGATAGGCAAGCATCTCTTTTTGATGGCGACTCCACATTTGTGGAACTCATCACCTGGGCTTCTCTGGGGTCAGGAGCCAGGCCTCCCCCCGGGCGCGGGTGAGGGCGGTGTACAGGAGTCTGGGATCGGCCGCGTCCGGCTCGGGAAGCAACACCATCACAGTCTCCGCCTCGCTCCCCTGGGCTTTGTGCACGGTGAGGGCCAGGGCCGGCTCCAGGGCGCCTATGAGCTGGGAGGGATGCAACCAGATGGGCCGTTCCTGGCCAAACACAAGCCAGGGCTCCCCCCCGGCCACCAGCACCCCCAGATCCCCGTTGCTCAAGCCGAGGGCATGGAGATTGCGCGTGCAGAGCACGGGGGTTCCGCTGGGCCAGAGGGCAGGGGCCTTGGCTGAGGCCTGCCCCAGCAGCTCCCGGTGGATGGCTTCCACCCCCCAGGGGCCCCGATTCCTGGGGGTCAACACGAGCAGCTGGTCGCGAAGGGCCACCAAGTCGGCCCAGCCTTGCTCCGTGCCGGGAGCGCAGGCCCGGGCCGCCTCCTCCAGCCGCCCGCGGTGGCTCTGGAGCCGCTCCAGCACCGGGGAAGGGAGGGGGCCTGCCTGGACCTCCCGCCAGCGCAGGTTGGCGTTGGATCCCAACCGCCCCAACGTCGGCCGCAGCGCCTCGATGGGGCCAAGGGACCCATCCTCTTCGGCCTCAATGTGGCTTCTCAGGGTGGAGGCCACCCGGGCGATGGCTCCGGCGTTGCGATAGGTGGTCCGAAGGGTCACCACGGCGTCCCCGAGGAGCCGCCGGGTATCCGCCCGCAGCAGCTCCCGCAAGGGGGCCCCCGGAGCCACCGGCGCCAATTGGGCGGGATCTCCCACCAGCACCAACCTCGCCCCATCGGGCAGGGCCGCCAACAGGGCCTCCATCAACGCCAGATCCACCATCGACACCTCATCCACCACGAGCAGGTCGAGCGCCAGGGGACGCTCCCGATCGCGGCGAAACTCTCCCTCGCCCCGACTTTCCAACAGCTGATGCAAGGTGGTGCAGGGCCAGCGCCCCAGGGTGGCGGCGCGCAACCGGGCGGCGGCCTTGCCCGTCGGGGCCGCCAGGTGGACCCGCGCCCCAGCTCGCCGTTGGACGACCGCCTCCAACAGGCGCGCCACCGTGCTGGTCTTGCCGGTGCCCGGTCCACCGGCCAGCACCAGCAGATCCCGCTCCAAGGCGGTGCGCACGGCCAGGCGCTGCTGGCCATCCAGAGATCCAGCCTCCTCTTCCCAGACGTCGAGGGGGGTATGGCGCGACGCTCGGGCAACCAACGCCCTGATCACCCGTTGGCGCAGCTCCCGCCAACGCCGCCAGCCCACCCGCCGTCCCTCCAGGGCCAGGGGACCGCGGGGAGCGTGGCCCAAGGGGGAAGACTCCAGTTCCCGGAGGTGGGCGTCAGGCCATCCCTCCAAGGTGATCCCCGGGGGAGCGGGGCCCCGCAGGTCGAGGTCCAGTTCGCCCCGCTCCAAAGCCAGGAGCAGGGCCTCCATCAGCTCGGTGAGCCAAGGGTTGGGGGGTTGGCCGTAGAGCCTTGGCAGGGCCTCGCCCAAGGCGGCGCTCAGGGGGAGGAGCCAGGGGGGCGGATCGCGGCGCTGGATCGGCGTCATGGGTGGGTGCCTGGCTCCCATCCAGGGGGGCTGGAGCCCAGGGCCTGATCCAGGGCCAACAGCCGGCCCAGGGGGGGGCGCTCCACCAGCATGCCGGGCACGGGGCCCGGCAGGGCGTCCTGTCCAGCCTCTCCCGGGGTGCCGCGGGCGAACACGTACACGTAGCCCCCCAGGTGCCGCTCCGGGGCGTAGCCCGGAAGTCGCCAGCCCAGGTAGCGATGCAAGGCCACCAGGTACAGGTGAGCCTGCAGCGGGTAGTGGTGGCTGGCCATGAGAGCGTTCAGCGCCTCCGGTCCGTAATCGCCGGGCCCGCAGCTCAAGACCCGCCCCTCCAGATCCTTGCGCCCCAACCAGTTGCTTTTCCAATCGAGCACCCACCATTGATCCTCCCCCTCCGAAGGGGCGGGGAACACCAGATCGATGGAGCCGGTGAGGAATCCCCGTTGGTTCACGGGCAACCGCGCCAGGGCCGAGGCGTAGGCCTCACCAAAGGGGCCACCAGGATGCTCGCGAAAGGCCCGCGCCAGATCCGCGGCCCGCGCCCGGCGCAAACTGAGGTCAAAATTCAGCTCATTCAGGCGCCGCTCCGGCCGCAGATCCGCCGGGCGCAGGGCACCCAACGCCCCGCCAAAGGGGGTGCGCAGCATCTGTTGAAGGGCCTGAACGAGAGGAGGGGCCAAGCTGTCGGAGAGGCCCGCCCGCCGCAGCTCGCCCCCCACCAGGGGCTCCATCCCCAGGGC
>JBKCPG010000081.1:0-20140 GCA_046309395.1 Cyanobacteriota bacterium
CTGCTGGGCTGGGGACTCTGGCGGTTGGCCCGGGCTTGGTCGTGGGGCTGGGGGCTCACCCTGCTGGTGGGGGTCCTGCTTCCCCACCTGGCGGGAGCCCAGGCCCGAGCGGCCCTTTCCGTCGGTCCGAACCTCTCTCCCGAGACGGTGATGGTGGTGCAGACGGCGATTCCCACCCGCCAAAAGTTTTGGCCCGACCAGCAGGACCGTTTGCTGCGCCTGCTCACCTCGGCCCAGAGGGAGGCCCACTCCTCCGGGGCGACGGTGGTGGTGCTGCCGGAGGGGGCCCTGGCGCTGGACCAGGGCCTGCCCGGCCCCGCTCCAGTGGAGGTGTTGAGCGGCGGTTTTCGCCGGCGGGATTCCAGCGTGCGCGCCGCCCTGCTGCGTTTCGCGCCGTCCGCCACGGTGGCGGCCAGCTGGGTGGACAAGCACCGGGTGGTGCCCTTGGGTGAGTGGGTGCCTTTGGGGTCGTGGCTCCGTTGGAGCGGCCTCTCGGCGGTGGGGGGCATTGAGGCGGGAGCCCCTTCCAGGCTGCTGCGGCGTCCCTCCGGCCCCATCGGGGTGGCGATCTGCTACGAGATCAGTGATGGCCAGGCCCTGGCCCAGGCCAGTCGGGAGGGGGCCGGCTGGCTGCTCGCCAGCGCCAATCTCGACCCCTACCCCCTGGCTCTGCAGAGCCAGTTTCAGGCCTTGGCCCAGTTGCGGGCGATGGAGAGTGGCCGTTGGCTGGTGAGCGCGGCCAACACCGGACCGAGTGTGTTGGTGGATCCGTCAGGCCGGGTGGTGGCCGCCCTGCCGCTGGGTGCCCGGGCCACGGGCCTGTTCAGGGTGCCGGCGAGGTCCGGGCTCACCCCCTATCTGCTGGTGGGGGAGGCGCCGTTGATGGGCCTGATCGTCGCTGGGGGGGGGCTGAGGGCCCTGCGCCAGTGAGGCGTCTCAGCCCTCCACCAAGGGGGCCGACTCCACCAGGGAGGGGGCCAGGCGCAGGCCCGGATCCCCCGCGGGCACCTGCAGCAGCTCGGCGCCGCGGATGCGGGAGAGCAGGCGGGTGGTGGTGACGCGGGTGGTGCCGATCAGTTCGGAGATGCGCTCGTGGGTGAGGCGGAAGGGCAGGTCGCACCAGGCCCCGCGGCGCCGGCCCAGTCGCCTGGCCAGGAGGGAGAGCAGGGCGTGAAGCCGTTTCTCGGCGTTGCCCAGATGGCGAATGCGCAGGAGTTGGAGGGTCCACTCGTTCACGGGATCGAAGCCGGCGGTGTCGCTGAGGAGCGCATGGCGGCGGAAGCGCAGGGGGGTGAGGGCTTCGACGCAGACGCCCTCGCTGCAGAGGCGGTCGGTGCGCAGGTGGTCGCCGGCCTGAAGGAAGGCGATGGTCATGCCCTCGGTTTCCTCGCAGGGGCAGGACACCCGAGCGATGCCGTCGAGCACCTCCAGGCAGGCCGCGGAGGGCCGGATCCCGGGATCCAGCAGCACGGATTGGCCCGCCAGGAGCTGAATGGGGAGGCCCTCGGGATTGGACAGGGAGCGGGGGACCATCGGAGCCAGCACGCCTGATGTCGCGGATGGCTCAAAAAATAGGGGAGGCCCCGGTGTTTTTGCAAGCGATTCTCAATAGCAGTTGGAGAGAGCCTCGCGGTCCGGCGTTCCCCCGCCCAGCGGGGCGGCTGGCCGTGTACGTTTTGCTACATCGCTTCGCAGCATTTGCCCCGGGCCGAGGCGCGCGAGATTTCTAGCCTCCGGGCCTTCGCCCCCCGCGGGTTTCCGTGACCACCACGATCCATCGCCCCTTCCGCTCCCCGGCCGCGCTCCTGGCCGCCCTGACCCCTCTGCCGCTCGCCGGTCCGCTCGGACTGGCGTCGGTGCCGGCCCGAGCCCAGCCCATGGAAATCGGTGTCTACTCCGGCCGCCACTACAACACCGACAAGGCGCTCTACAAGCGGTTCACCGCCAGCACCGGCATCCGCGTGAAGCTGCTGGAGGGCAAGGATGACGCCTTGATCGAGCGCCTGCGCGAGGAGGGAGCCAACAGTCCCGCGGACGTGCTGGTGCTGGTGGACGCGGCCCGTCTCGACAAGGCGGCCCGGATGGGCCTCTTCCAGCCGGTGCGGTCCTCAGCTCTGACGATGGATGTGCCCGCCCCCTTGCGGGATGGGCAAAACCGCTGGTTCGCCCTCACCCGGCGGGTGCGGGTGGTGATCGTCAAACGCGGGGCGGTCAACCCCGCCACGATTCGCTCCTATGCCGATCTGGCCAAGCCGGCCCTCAGGGGCAAACTCTGCCTGCGCGACAGCAAGAGCGTCTACAACCAGTCGCTGGTGGCCGATCAACTCATTCAGCGGGGCCCCGCGGCGACCCGCGGATGGATCCGGGGGATGGTGGCCAACCGCAACCCCCGCCAACCGTTCTTCACCGCCGATGTGCCCCTGGCGCGGGCGGTCGCCAAGGGGGATTGCGCCGTGGGGCTGGTGAACTCCTATTACGTGGCCCGGATGTTGGCCGGACAGAGCGGAGCCGCCGACAAAACCCTCGCCCGTGATCTCCAGGTGATCTTCCCCAGCCCCGCCCATGTGAATGTCACGGGGGCGGGGGTGACGCGGGCCTCGAAGAAGGCGGCGGCCGCCACCAAATTGATCGAATTCCTTGCCTCCGCCAAGGGGGGCAAGGGCTATGCCGAAGCCAACAACGAATACCCTCCGCGGGGCTTCGGGGGCAATCCCATTCTCAACAGCTGGGGTGGCTTCAAAGATGACGGCGTCTCCGCGGCGGCGATGGGGGCGCGCAACAAGGAAGCCGTGGCCTTGATGCGCGCCAACGGCTGGCCGTAGGCCTGGGGCTCAGGGTTCCAGCAGGCTGCGGAGCATCCAGGCGGTTTTTTCGTGGATGTGCAGCCGCTGGGTGAGCAGATCGGCGGTGGGTTGGTCGTCGGCTTCATCCGCCATCCGAAACACGGCGCGGATGGTGCGGGCCACGGCCTCGTGGCCCCCCACCAGCTCCCGCACCATCTCCAGGGCGGAGGGCTGGCCCTGGGTTTCGGGGATGGAGGCCAGGCGGGAGATGGCGCCGCCGCCGTAGGGGGCTGGAAAGCCCAGGGAGCGGATGCGCTCGGCGATGCCATCGAGGGCGGTCCAGAGCTCGGTGTATTGCTCCATGAACATCAAATGGAGCGTGTTGAACATCGGCCCGGTGACATTCCAGTGGAAGCCGTGGGTTTTGCTGTACAGCACCGTGCTGTCGGCCAACACGCGACCCAAGCCCTCGGCGATCTGCCGACGCCGCTCGTCGGGGATGCCGATGTCGATCGGGGGGGCGGAGGAGGAGGCCATGGCTTTAGGGGAGAAAGGGGGGCACGGGTCAAGGTATAGACCAAGCCTGGTTCAGCGATGGGGTGGTCGGGATCCTTTGGTTTTCATGTGACAAATCATGGCGCAAAGCGAGAGAGAGCCCCCCTTCTATGCCCCAAGGCAAGGGATCATCTAGCGTTGGCAAAGAGGCCGGCAAGCCAATGGTCGCGCGGGTGTGAGCTCCGTAAGTTTCTATCGTAAACCCATGGCTTCTTTCCCATCCATCACTATTTAATCTTAGGTCTTCCGCCGCCATCCAAGGCGTCACCTTGGCGGAGAGCCCACTGGTCATCAGTGGCGGTGTTGGTCGAACAGGCGGTGAACTTCGCGGTTCCCCACCTGTCGACCCGTTCTCCGCTCCAGCGGCCACTGTTTCTCCGATTGGGCGGGCGCCGCCGATGACAAGGACCACGACCGTTTCGACCTGGCCCACACCAGCGGCTTTGCCCTGAGTCTTTCTGGCCTCAGCGCGGACGCGGATGGGGAGCCGCTCAGGGGCACCGGAGGGGTGCTCGCCAGTTCCACCTGTGGCGGCACCAAGGCTGAAGCGATCAGCCGCTCCCTCGCCGGGGTGGTGCGTTCCGTCGTCAGCGGGAGAAACGGCCCCTCTCCGTTCTGCATCCGTGATTCGCGCCCCCTCGGCCGGTTCCAGCGCGCCCCCCCCGGGGCATGGCCCAAGGTAGAGAGCGACGCGGGCACGCCAACGGGAGGACGGGAATGGCCATCAGCTTCGGCAGCGAGATCACAGGCGATCTGGCCAGCGCGGAGGCGCGGGAGTGGCTGATCACCAATGGGCTCGGCGGCTACGGCGGCGGCACCGTGGCGGGCTCTCTCACCCGGGCCTACCACGGCCTTTTGGTGGCGGCGCTGGGGGCCCCGGAGGATCCCTGCTCCCGCACCTTGCTGGTGACGGCCCTGGAGGAGGTGGTGGAAGTGGGCCATCGCTCCTATCCCCTGTCCACCCATCGCTGGGCCGGGGGGGTGCTGGCCCCGGTGGGACATTCCTGGATCTGCTCCTTTTCCCTGGAGGGCAGCGTGCCCACCTGGCGCTACGCCCTGGGGGACGCCCTGCTGGAGAAGCGCCTCTGGATGCGTCCCGGTGCCCACACCACCACCGTTCTCTATCGCCTGGCGCAAGCCAGCCAGCCGGTGCGGCTCTCCCTCACCGCCCTGGTGAACGCCCGCTCCCACCATGGGGGCACCACCCATCCGGAGATCACGCTCCAACCCGTGCCCCGGGGCGTGCGGATGGTGCCACAGGTGGAGGGGGTGCCGCCCTATGTGGTGCTGAGCGATCGGGGCACCACCACGGTGGCCGGCTCCGGGGAGTGGTGCTGGGGCTACGCGCTTCCGGCGGAGGAGGAGCGGGGCTTGCCCAGCGGGGACGACCACCTGCGGGCCTCCCGCGTGACGGTGGTGTTGAGCCCTGAGGAGCCCACCCTCACCGTGGTGGCCAGCACGGATCCCCATCCCTCGCTGGATGGGGAGCGGGAGCTCCTGGAGCGTCAGGCCTCGGACGCGGCCCTGTTGGAGCGGTGGCGGGCGGCCCAGCCCGAGCTGGCGAGCGCCGCGCCCGCCTGGGTGGAGCGGCTGGTGCTGGCGGCGGATCAGTTTGTGGTGGCCCGCTCCAGTGGAGGCGCCAGCGAAGGCGGCGCGCCGGCGGGCCAAACGATCCTGGCGGGTTACCCCTGGTTTGGCGACTGGGGCCGCGACACGATGATCAGCCTTCCCGGGTTGACCTTGGTGACGGGGCGCCACGCCATCGCCGCCCGGATCCTGCGCGCCTACGGGCCGTTCATCAAGCAAGGGTTGCTGCCCAATTGCTTTCCCGCCGGCCGCGACACGTTGGCCGAGGGGGATTACAACACGGTGGACGCCTCGCTTTGGTATGTCGAGGCGCTGCGCCAGTACCACCAGGCCACGGGAGATGGGGAGCTGATTCGCGAGCTGTTTCCGCGATTGCGGGAGATTGTGGAGGCCTATGGCCAGGGCACGCGCCATGGAATCCAGCGCGATCCGGCGGATGGCTTGCTGCGGGCTGGGGAGGAGGGACTGCAGCTCACCTGGATGGACGCCAAGGTGAACGGGGAGGTGATCCCCCCCCGCATCGGCAAGCCCGTGGAGGTGAATGCCCTGTGGTTTCGCGCGTTGGGCACGATGGCTCGTTTTGCCGAGCTGTGTGGCGTTTCAGCGGAGAGGTATGTCGCCCTGGCGGAACAGGCGCGCCGAGGCTTCCAGCGCTTTTGGAATGCCCGGGCCAACTGTTGTTTTGATGTGCTCGACGGTCCTGATGGCTCCCATGAGGAGGCGTTGCGGCCCAATCAGCTCCTGGCCGTCTCCCTCACGGACGCCTTGCTCACCACCGAGCAGGCCAAGCGGTTGTTGGCGGTGTGCGGCCAGCAGCTGCTCACCCCCGTGGGCTTGCGGAGTCTGGATCCCCGCCATCCGGCCTATCAAGGGCACTACGGCGGCGTCCCCGTCGCCCGGGATCGGGCCTATCACCAGGGCACGGTGTGGGCTTGGTTGTTGGGGCCCTATCTCCTGGCTTACGCCCGGGTGCATCGCGATCCGGAGGGGGCCCTGCGGTGGCTGGAGCTGTTGGGCCACCACTTGAGCACGGCGGGATTGGGAAGCATCAGCGAGATCTTCGATGGCGACGCGCCGTATCGACCCAGGGGCTGCATCGCCCAGGCCTGGTCGGTGGCGGAGGCGCTTCGGACCTGGGTGGAACTGCGGAGGTGGATGGGGAGTTCGCCCCCTGAATGGGAGTCGGCCTTGACTCGGTCAGTCCCGCGTTCAGACAACTAGGGTGCGGAGGAGATGCCGACCTCCGCTGGCTGGATGGAGTGGTGAGGATTCCCAAAAACACAGCGGGCGGCTACGGCCGTTGGGCGCTCACCACAGACCCCGGACAGGCGGCTCCGGCGGCGGCGGGACGGAGTACGTGCAGGGATCGTAGGTGGAGGGAGCGGCCTGGGCCACGGTCCGGGTCTCCGAAGATGGAAGTTGGGCGCTGGCCAGAAGCGGGTGAGGTTGGAGGCAACTGGGCAGGTCCGCCTGGTCGACGGCGGCTTCCGCGGGCAGGGCCATCGCGGTGGTGGCGAGAGGAAGGCTCGCCATCAGGACAAAACCAGTGAGACGGGGGATGGCCATGGAGTTGTGGGTGGTGACGGGAATCTTGTTTAGTATTGAGTTCACCTTAAAACAGGAAGGTAGATTGAGAAATCGGGTGACTTAGCGGGATGTTGTTGGCGTAGTGGTGGGGGGTGGGTTGGAGAAACAGCCAGCCAGAGCGCAGATCCCCACTCCAACCCCCAGACCCACAGGAATCACCCACCATGGGAACGGTCTGGCCGTGGGTACCGGTTTGGGCGCGGCGATGGTGAGGCAGCAGGGTGTCAAGCGCTTGGGGAGGGGAGCGGGCCCATCGGGAAAGAGGGCACAAATGGTGTCTCCAGCCTGAAGACGCAAGCCAATCAAGAAGGTGATGGTTCGACGGTCGGCGGAGAAAGAAATGTCCGGTGAATTAAAGGGGATCTGACGCAATTCCTGCCCATTCAATGAGGTGTCTCCCGTGGTGACCTTCCTGCGAATGGAAAGGTACCCCTCAAGGTTGGCTGGCAGCGGATCTTGAAAGGTGATGCTGAATTCTTCTGTTCCCTGTTGCACCAAAACGGGCTGATCTCCGGCGGGGGCGATGGCCTGACTGACCAGGTCGGCGGCGGGGGTGCGCTGTTGCGGAGCCGTTTGCACCATGGGAATCATTTGCACCCCATTGGAACCAACCCGGACCAGGTCCACTGATGCCCCTGGGAACGCTCGCGCGGGCAGGGAAGAGGCCGCGAAACCCATCGCGAGCGTGAGGGGGAAGAGAGACTTCAGATCTTTCATTAGGCAATACTTCAAACTTGATGTCTCAATTTTAATCAAAATGTCAAGCCTGGTGAAGTTTCGTAATGGTTAGTGTCGTGGGCTTGGCGACTTGTTTAGAAGGAGAACGTCGCCTGACCATAAAACCTGGCTCGGCATGGGTTATCGGTGCACGAGTTCTGGATGTAGTCAGGAAAGTTGCCGAGAAAATCAGTGGCGTAGAACGAGAGCGTGAGGGGGAGCGAGCGGATGGGGAGGACATTGATGCCGGCGCCGAAGCCGAATCCAAACCACTCCAACCCAATACCAATCTGAGGGCCCCAACTGAGGCTCAGCGAACCGATCGGTCCCCAGGAACAGTCACGTCCAGAGGGGTAGTCGCGACTGGTGAGGTTCTTTGTTCCAAGGCAATCTGTGGAAAACATCGCGTTGCCTCCGTACCCAAAGAAATCTGAGCCGATGCCTGCTGTCGCCACCAGCAAGATTGGTTGTTCCGCTTGGTTGAGAGGGATTGCATGTGAGAGGACGAAATAGAAATTCCTTCCCAGGTCGGTGGTGTCATCAAATTGGATGATGTGCTCGCCGCCAACGGCAAACCCAGTGGTGGGTGTCAACGCGAAATCCGCTCGGAACCCCAGACTTTGCCCTTCAAACACTTCCGTACCATTGTTGCGGCCGCTAAGGCTCTGAATGGTGTATAAAAGTCCTAGGCTTGCATATTCACCTTTAAGCGGAGTGAGGCTGAAATAGGCTTGAGCGTCAACACAATCGTAGCTTGAGTTTCCATCGCCAACATCGCAGACTCTCGTGCGGTTGACCCACTGGGTGAAGGCGGAAACTGTAAAGCTGGGATCTTGGCTGAAGCCATTTGGTACATAGATCCCTAGGGGAGCATATACTTTTCGATTGACTGTGATGCCCCTCGCCAAACCTCGAACCCGAAGCGTCCCGTCGTCAAGGGCTGGACTTGTTGGTTGGTCCGCTCGAACGGGTGGCGCAGGCTGTTGGATGGAGGGTTCGGAGGCTGGGAGGAAGGTTGGGGTGGGCATGACCCCGAAATCGTCAACCGCTGACCACCGTGGAGAATTCTCCAGTGAACCGGAGGGTGTTCGCTCCCAAACGGGCTTTGGAGGCAAGAGTTCCACTTCCTCGGCCAGGGAAGCCTCGGCGAGGACCAATAAACAAAGCCCGAAAGTTGCTGATACTATTGACTGTAGACCATGATCAGGTGAAAGAGTATTAGGGAAGACCATGTCATGAGATCTGAGAATTGACTGGCAGCTTTAATTAAATGATTATGAAGTAAATCTATAGATTTCCGACTTAGTCCAAACTTTTAATTGTAATTATCCGTGACCCTTAGCAAAAAAGTTTGCAACGTGTGCAGGTTGCCGAGCTGGCCCACCGCGGGGGTGGGGTGGGGAGGGGCTGGCTTCGGGTGGGAGGCCTGGCTGACGCCTGGAGTGAGTGGCTCACGAGGGAGCCTCAATCGATCCACAGTGAGAGCTCCCCACGCGGATGGACGAACCCATGGAACCCGCGAGGGAGGTTCCCATCCGAAAAGGCGTTGAGTTGAAGGTGAGCGACAGCGCGGGACGCTCGCCCGCACTGGTGTTCCTCCATGGTGGATTGGGAAATCGCTTCAACTGGCGGGCCCAGTTCGCATTCGCCCAGCGGGAGGGTAGGCGTGCCCTGGCCTACGACCTGGGCGGCCACGGCGACTCCTCCGCCTATCGCCGCTATTCGATCGGCAGGCATGGCCGCGACCTGACTCGGCTCCTGGACCAGCTCGCCATCTCAGCCCCTATTCTCTGCTGCCACAGCTACGGCGTGCCGATTGGGTTGGAATGGGCAGCGAGAAATCCCACCACCGGGCTCATCCTCATCGCGGGCGGCACCCACAACCTTGACCCCTGGTGGGAAAGACCAGTGATGACCCTGATGGCATTGGGACTGCGCCATCTCTTTCGCCTCCCGACCCCGCGGCGATGGGCCCAGCCCTTGATCAGCGCCCATCGCACACCCCTGATTGATCGCTACTTCGCGGACAATCCAATCCCCACAGACTTTCATAGCTACAAAGCTCTGGAAATCTTCTGGACCTATGATCTTTTTTCCCGGCAGAAGACCTCTGACCTTTGGCAAATCCCCACCCTCGTGATCACTGGTGGTCGGGATCCCACCTTCAGCCAGGAGATGGGGGACCAGCTCAGTTCCCATTTCCAGCGCTCCAAACATCTTCACTTCCCTGATGCGGGGCATATTGTGATGGCGGAATATCCGGCTGAGGTGAATGCCGCCATCGCCACGTGGATCGCAGAGATCACCTCTTGAGCCTGGCTCACGTCTGGCCTTGGGGCGGGATGGTGAAGGCAGATTGTTAAAGGTCAGGCTTGAGGTAATCGATGAGGCGATCGCCTGAATCCGCTCGGATCAAGGCGACAACAAGCCGCATCAACGCGCCATAGCCTGGAAACACCAAATACCTCGGTTCCCATTGGGGACGAAATTTCTCCTTGAAGGCGTGCAAGCCTTTGAAGTGATAGAAGGTGTTGAGGTGTTCATAGAGATAATGAACCACTTTTTCCATTCGCGCTGAGGTGGGCTCCTCGCCCACTCCTGAAAGGGCCGAGAGTCCCAAGTAAAAACGCTCCTGTCCTTGTTCTTTGCAATGCTGAAACAACGCGAGGAAGAGAAAATCCATCGTGCCGTGCGGCATGTTGGCACGATGCCGCATCAGGTCGATGGTGATGCCCCCTTTGAAGGGGTTGGTGGGCACCAGATTGGCAAAGGCGCTGATCTCACCATCGGGGGCTCTCACCACCGCAACCTGAGTGTTGATCAGGGAAGACTCCTCAAACCAACCCACCGAAAATCTCTTCTCCGATCCCTTCATCAGCCGCAGCCATTCCTCGCTGACCTCCCCCAGCTCCCCCAGCAAAGGCGTGGACAACGGTGGCTGAACAAACTCAATGCGATAGCCCAGTTTGGAGAGTTTGTTTCGCGCCGATCGCAGATCCTGCGCTGCCTTACCACTGGTGGTGAATCCGGCCAAATCCACAACGGCTTCCTCTCCAATCTTCAGGGCACGAAAGCCAAATTGGTGATAGAGATCCAGCAGGTCTGGCCGCGTCTGATAGAACCCGGGAGTCCAGTCATTCTCTGCGCAGAACCGCTGGAAGCCACGGATCAGATCGGCCGCTTCTTCCGGGGGGCCGATCGGATCGCCAAAGGCGACAGCACCCCTGCCTTTAGGCACATAGGCCAGAAAGCTTTGTCCTGATCGACTGAAGAAATAGGCCTTGTCTTTGAGGAGGGTCATGGGGGCCAAGGAGCTGTGTCCATGGGCCTCAACGATCGCTTGGGCCCGTGAACGTTCCGCCTCGCTGGCGGGGTCTCCTCGCAATAACATCGGACGCAGGAGCATCCAGAGGGCGTAGAGCAGGGAGATTCCCCCCACCAAATAGATCGAATCGGCGAAGAACCTTCCAAAGCGTGTGGTGGGGACGATCCCCGCGTTGTCCCGCGCCACGAACATCAGCAGGGTCCGTAGGGCGGCCCCCGGAAGGTCATACCTGATCTTGTATGCACGATCGAGAAGATAGAAGCCGGCCGTGCCATAGGCCAGGGTAAACAGACCTGAGGCGAAAAGGGCCTTGGCTCCTTGGGCCATGGAAGGAGCGTCCGACCGGGCCGTGTAGGCCCGTCCTGTGCTGCCCAGGAGCACCAACAAGCCAGCGGCAAATAGACTTTCTTCGAGATCGAATCCTTTGATGAGATGAAACACAATCGAGCCCCCCAGAAACCCCAACGTCAGCATCCAGGCCACGCGCTTTCGTCGCGGCAGACCGGAGGCCAAAATGAGCCATGAGAAACCACTGAGCGCCGTGAAGAGATGGGCGGAGTGCCGAATCTCGATGGGGAAAAGGTCCTGCAGCCAGGCCACCCTTGAAGGCAGGCCTGGTGTCACCGCCGAGAGTAAATGAATGAGACCCATGCTGGCGACAAGTGTCGCCGTGACGTGGAGACTCAGGGAACTGGGATCGTTTCGTCTCATGCCTGGCTCCAGGTCATGGTCCAGACCTCGAGAACGGTTTCAAGGGGGGGCAGGGGACTCCTGTTCACCACTTTGATCCCTTTCCCCGCCTCCCCGGACTCCTCCCGTCAGAGAGCGGCTACCCCGGCCTCAATCGCCGCCTGTCCCCGGCGGTGCAGTTCGCTGGCATAGTCGGTCCAGGTGCCTTGACCCCAATAGCGGAAGCAACTGGTCTCCAGCAGCAGCAGGTGCAGCAACGCCTCTTGATAGTGGGGGGTTTGGGTGATCGCGGGATCCCGCGCCACCAGCGGGTCAAACGTCTGGTGGAAGTGGGCGCTGAGCTGGTTCATCGGCTCCAGCACATTGTCGTAGCCCTCCACCCAACTGAGGTTGTTGGTCCACGACGCTCCAGCCATCGAAAAGTGGGGATCCGTGGCCTGGAGTTCGGCGATGGCCGCCGCGGTGGTTTCAGGGGTGGGGTGGCTGCCAAGCAGCCGCCAGAGCTTGTGTTGTTGAATCGCCTGAATTTGCGGGTACTCGCTGGGGTTGACGCCAGCGGCTTCCAGCAATTCCAAATACTCCGTGCCATGGATTGCCACCGTGCTCGTTTCGCCGTTTTGGGCGGCCATTCTGTGGTGGGCCTGCAGAAAAGCTGACGGGAACTCATTCATCATCACGCCGCCATTTTCCCCATCGGCGATTTGCGATACTAGGGAGGGAATCGCCCGCCCGCCAACTGATTGTCTTCCGAGCCCTAAGGCTTCATAGTAGGGCTGCATTTGTCCCACCAATTTGGTGTCCGACCCCTGGGTTTTGATTAAGGCTAAAATTGTAATCTCTTGCCCCTTTGAGTTCCGAGCAACAAGCTGGTTGGGCATATACTTCTGCTCTTGACTTAAGCCCAGTCCCTCCCGCGTTTCGACGCTATGCTCTTGAACCAAGAGCCAACGGTAGCCACATTCCTTGAGAGCTTTCACGTACTCATACAGAGTGTCGGGATGGTTGGGCAAGTGCATTTCAGGAGGCGAAAAGCCTTTCACTCGCCCCAAGGCCTCGGGGCCAAAGATCGCGGCGAAGTGCCGCTGCCAGGCCAACATGTGCAATTTCAAATCCGGAATCGGTGTGGAGGGCACAACGGCGTGGCTCCAGAGGGTTCCCAGCCATTCGACGTGGGGTTGCAGCTCGGGATCGCGGGCCAGGCGCTGGAGTGGTTCGAGAATGTCGTCGCGGCCCATTTGTTGGAAGCCCCAGAGCAAATTGCCGGAGTAATCGAGCATGACGCGCGGCTCGCAACCCTCCTGAATGAGTTGGGGGATCAGGTCCGCCATGCGCTTGTAGCAATGGGCAAACGACGCGGCGTTGTGGTTGTCACCCTCGCCGTGGTGCTCAAACATGTAGCGCAGATGGCTGATCAGTTCACCCTTTCCCCCGGCGGGGATCGTGGGCTGGTGCATGTGGAGCGCACAGGCAAACGCCGACTGGATGCGCTCCAGCTTCAACCTCGTGCGCTCCAGAAACACCGGACCCGTCTGATGGGTTAGGGCCTGAAGCTCCCGCTCGTCGCCAGCGATGGGGGGTCTGTGGGTGCCTTTGGCAAGAGTGAACATGGGAAACGTCGCGGAGGGAACTGGGACAAGTGCGCTCCGTGATCGCTTTCCTCTCGAAGCGCCTGTGAGGGGGGACGCGATAGCCGCCCGGGTGGCGCTTGCTGGATTGATCCTAGCCGCGGCATCCCCCCCTCTGGCGCGTCCACCCGGCTGACGCCGTTCGGCACACGTTCTAGTCTAACGCCGGAAGCACGGCGGCTTTCCCCCCATGAATCGCTATTGGATTGTTCATCGCACCACGTACTTTTATTCCCACCCCGTGCAACTGGGCTCCCATGCCCTGAGGTTGCGCCCAAGGGAGGGTCATGATCTGAGAATTGAGTCGTCGACGATCACGATTCATCCAGAAGCGTTTTTGCGCTGGCACCGCGATGTGGAAGACAATTGCCTTGCCATCGCCACGTTTGCCACGCCCACAGACCGGTTGCTGATTGAAAGCAGCTTGATCGTTGAGCAATACGATCAGCAGCCCCTCAACTTTCTGGTGAAGGACTATGCGGTTCACTATCCCTTCGCCTACGACCCCGATGACGGCCCCGTTCTCCATGCCTATCTCTCGCCGAGTTCATTGGCCGACGAGGAGGTGTTAACGCGTTGGCTGTCGACTGTTTGGCGGCCGGGGCAAGCCATTGAAAGCTATGCCTTGTTACGGCGTCTGAATCTTGCCATCCACTCCCTGATCGCCTACAGGCGGCGGGAGGAGCCCGGGGTGCAAGCGCCTGGCGAAACGCTGAGCCAGGCCTCCGGTTCCTGCCGGGATCTGGCTTTTCTGTTCATGGAAGCGGCCAAACGGCTTGGCTTCGCCGCTCGGTTTGTCAGTGGCTACAGCCGCGCTCTCATGGCCTCGGAGGATGGGGGTAGCACCCATGCCTGGGCCGAGGTGTTTCTCCCGGGTGCCGGCTGGAAGGGGTTTGATCCCACCCGGGGAGAGCTGGTGGGGGAGGACCACATCCCGGTGGCTGTGGGGCGACTGCCCCACCTGGTGCCCCCGGTGGCGGGCACGTTCCAAGGCGATGGGCAACTGCGCCACTTGGAGGTGACGGTTACCGTCGATCAACTCTAAGAGTTCCAACGAGATTGGCTCCTAAGGAGCCCCTCCGCCTCCTCATCGAGGTCTGTTGTCAGCGCCTGCCGGGATAACGGCGGAGCAGGGCGGAATTGAGGATCACCGACAGCGAGCTGAGGGCCATCGCCGCGCCAGCGACCATCGGGTTGAGCCAGCCCAAGGCGGCGATGGGCACGCCAAGGCAGTTGTAGATGAAGGCCCAGAAAAGATTTTGGCGGATTTTCCTCATCGTCGCCCGGGAGAGGCCGATGGCGGTGACCACATCGCGCAAATCATTGCCCAAGAGCAGCAGATCCCCCGCCTCCTTGGCAACGTCCGCTCCAGAGCCGATGGCGATCCCGATGTCGGCGGTGGCCAGGGCGGGCGCGTCGTTGACGCCATCACCCACCATCGCCACCACCCGACCAGCCTCCCGCAGGGCGCGAATCGCGGCGGCCTTGTCGGCGGGGCGCACCTCGGCCATCACCTCCCGGATGCCCAGCTGGGTGGCGATGGCCCGGGCGGTGGTCTGGTTGTCGCCGCTGAGCATCGCCACCTGGATCCCCCGCCTCTCCAACAGCTCCACCGTTTCCTTGGCCTCGGGCCGTACGGTGTCGGCCACCGCGAGGAGGCCCAGCACGGCCTGCCCCTCGCCCAGCAGCATCCCGGTCTGCCCCTCGGCTTCCAGTTGGCGCAGGGGCCGCTCCACCTCCTCGTCGAGCGGGGCGCCCCACCTCCTGGCCAGGTCGCGGTTGCCGAGCCATAGATCATGGCCGCCCAGGTTGGCCCGCACCCCCTCTCCCACCAGGGCCTCGAAGTCCTGGGCTGGCGCCAGCTCCAGGCCCCGGGCGGCGGCGGCCTCTAGCAGGGCGGCGGCCAGGGGATGCTCGGAGCCGTGCTCCAAAGAGGCGGCCAGCCGCAGCACCTCCTCGGGGGAGCGGGCCCCAAAGGGAATCACCCTGGTGAGAGCGGGCTTGCCCCGGGTGAGGGTGCCGGTTTTGTCGAACACCACCGTGGTGAGCCGTTCCACCCGTTCCAACACCTCGCCACTTCGGATCAGAATCCCCAACTCGGCCCCCTTGCCCACTCCCACCATCAATGCGGCTGGGGTGGCGATGCCGAGGGCGCAGGGGCAGGAGATCACCAGCACGGCGATGAAGGCCAGCAGGCCCTGGCTGAACTGGCCCGCCAGGGTCCAGAGGGCGAAGGCCAGAACGGCCGCCGCCACCACCGCCGGCACAAACCACGCGGTGACCTGATCCGCCAGGCGCTGCACCGGCGCCGAGCTGGCCTGGGCTTCCTCCACGACGCGGATGATCTGGGCCAGGGCTGTGTCGGCTCCCACCCGCGTGGCCTCGAAGCGCAGCAGCCCGCGGCCATTGAGCGTGCCGCCGATCAGCTCGGATCCCGCCCGCTTGCCCACTGGAAGGGATTCCCCCGTGATCAGGGCCTCATCCACCGACGACTGGCCCTCCAGCACGATCCCATCGGCCGGCACGGTCTCGCCGGGGCGCAGCAGCACCACCTCGCCGAGCCGCACTGTCTCCGCCGGCACGGTGATTTCCTGGCCCTCACGGATCACGGTGGCTTGGGCGGGTTGCAGATCCAGCAGGCGGCGCACCGCCGCCGAGGAGCGCCGCTTGATGATCTCTTCCATGTATTTGCCCATCAGCACAAAGGCGATCACCACCGCCGACACCTCGAAGTAGACGTCTCGCTCATCCAGGCCAACGGGCAGAAGGCGTGGCGCGAAAACGACAAGCACGCTGTAGACGTAAGCCACGGACGTGCCCAGGGCGATGAGCACGTCCATGTTCATGACCCGGCGCCGCAAGGCGGCCCAGGCACCGGTGTAGAACCCCCAGCCGCCGATCAGCTGCACCGGCGTGGCCAGCAGGAACAGCCACATGCCCCAGGTGAACCAGGGCAGTTGGGGAACAGGAGCCCAGCTCAGCAGGCTGACACCCGCGGCCAGGCCGATGAACGCCGCGGCTCGCAACAGCGCCAGGGCCATCACCCCACCGAGGGCCACGCCCACCCGGCGGCGCATCCGGCTCAACTCCTTTTCCGGCGCCAGGAAGGTTTGCAGGCAGCCCTGCCCGCAGAAGTAATAGGAGCGGCCGGCTCTCCGGGCCGAGAGCGCCGTGGCGGTGGGCACCACCATGCCGCAGATCGGATCCTTGGCCAGGGCGGGGGGCTGGACTTGCGGCGGAATCGCGGCGTGCACGCTGCGCATCGTCTTCTGATGGGCCCAAACCTGTTCCATCAGAGCATGCTCAAGGAAAACGCCCTGGTTGGGCGGAGGGTCCGCCATGCGTGTTCTGCTGATCTACCCACGGTTTCCAAAGACATACTGGAGTTTCAATCGTGCCTTGGAGCTTCTCGGTCGCAAGGTCCTGTTGCCCCCATTGGGGTTGATCACCGTCGCCGCCTTGCTGCCTCGCGATTGGGAGCTGAAGCTGGTGGATGTCAACATCCGGCCCGTCGAGCCCGAAGAGTGGGCCTGGGCTGATCTGGTGATCGCCTCAGCGATGCTTGTGCAAAAACGGGATCTCGCGCGGCAGATCACCCTGGCCAAATCCCACCAGTTGCCCGTGGCGGTTGGGGGGCCATTCGTCAGCTCCACGCCTGAGGCGCCGGAACTCAAGCACGCCGACTTTCTGATCCTCGATGAGGGCGAGATCACCATTCCACTCTTCGTCGACGCCTGGAGGCGTGGGCAAACCCATGGGCGGTTCAGCGCCCATGGTGAGAAGCCTGATATGAGCCAGTCGCCTATCCCACGCTTTGATCTGCTGGAGCGCCAGGCCTACGGCATGATGGCGATTCAGTTCTCCCGGGGCTGTCCATTTCAGTGTGAGTTTTGTGACATTATTGTGCTGTATGGCCGCAAGCCCCGGACGAAAACACCAGGGCAAATCCTGGCTGAACTCGATCGTTTGTTGGCGCTTGGCTGGCGCAATGAAGTTTTCCTCGTTGACGACAATTTCATTGGCAACAAGCGCAATGTGAAGTTGTTGCTGGAGATGTTGCGTGATTGGCAGGAGCACCATGGCCATCCGTTCACCTTCACCACGGAGGCGTCCGTGGACCTGGCGAGCGACGAGGAGCTGATGAGCGCCATGGAGGCCTGCCACTTTCGGCGGGTGTTTCTCGGCATCGAAACGCCAGATCAAGACAGCCTGTTGGTGTCCCACAAACTCCAAAACACCCGCTCCCCCCTCGTCGACGCGGTGGACCGCATCACCTCCCATGGCATCGAGGTGATGGCGGGGTTCATCATTGGTTTCGATGGAGAGCGGCCAGGCGCCGGAGAACGCATCACCGCCTTTGTTGAGCGGACGGGGATTCCCCTGGCCATGGTGGGCATCCTCCAGGCCTTGCCGAACACGGCCCTGTGGCGGCGGCTCGCCAAGGAACAGCGCTTGATCGAACACGCTGACGCTTTCGATGAAGGGACCATCACCCATTTGCTGAATTTCGTTCCCTCGCGGCCGATTCATGAATTGGCGACGGAGTTTCTACGGGCCTTCGCCGCTCTCTATGACCCGATCTCCTACATGGAACGGGTTTATCGCTATTGCCGCAAACTTGCCACGGCTCGCCGCCGCTCCTTGCCACGTTGGAACCAAGGTGGGGGTCTGATTCGTGGCCTGTTGACCCTCTGTTGGCGTCAGGGTGTGCGGCGGAACACGCGCTGGCTCTTCTGGTGGCGCTTGCTTCAGATGAGCCTCCGTTACCCTCAGGTGGTGGATGAATACCTCTGGCTGTTGATGCTTAATGAGCATTTTATCGACTATTTAGCCATCACCAGAGAGCAGGTGGAGAGCCAACTGGCATACCACGACTCTGAGGCCATGGAGTGCCTGGCGGGACCCCTTTCGGGGGCGGAAGGCGCCCTCAGCGGTGGGGAGGTTTCTTCGCGTCCAGGCCAAGCGGCTGAGCCAGCGCGATTGGGGCCCCAACGGATTCCAGCGGGTGATCTGTGAGGAGCCACGCTCGCTCACCAGGCCCGGCGTGTTGGCGTCGCTTGCCTCACCTGATCAGATCTTCGACGAATTCAGAGCGGGTGGTGCCGCTGGTGATCAGGAGGAGATCCTGGGGCCCGGGTGTGGCCCCCTTCGAGCAGGTGGCGTTTGGTAGCCGCCCCATCAGCGAGCTCGCTTTCGGCGGTGATGGCCTGGATGCGTTCGTCGTTGGGGATAACATTCTTATCGCGGGCCATCAGAGCCACGGCATGGAACTCCAGCCCTTTGGCCAGGTGCATGGTGGACAGGGTGGCCTTCCGCCAAAGCGCATGGTCGAGGGCCGCCGGCGCTCCTAGGGCGGCTCCGGGAGTTGGAAAGCGGCTTCGGCCCGGGGGCTCTCGGCCACGCCACGCACAACGATCCCGAACTCCCTGGGGGTGAGGCCTTCGTCGCGGCGCCGCTCGATCCAGCTGGCCACCTGCTTGATGTTGCTATGGGTGTGTACGGTGACAATTGAGAAGACTCCCGCCTACTTGGTTCACACCGAGCAAGCCATGGCGGGAAGAAGGTTCCCTTTCTCAGTTTGGCGATGGCCAGGATGAGGTCAGCCACCTGAGTGGTGAACACCAGCTCAGGGTTATGGTCTGTATTCAGTTAGGTGGTAGTGCTCAAAATAGGGTCATAGACAGGCCCACCTCTTGCCGCATGTGAATTCTGATGGTGGCGAGCCGGCAGCCCCGGCGTAGCCGGGGCTGCTCCTCCTGAGTCACATCACTTGTTGGGACGTTGCTTGTGGGGAGACCAGGGCCACGGCGTTGAAGACGCGGTCGGCCGGAGGGCATCGCTGTCGCGATTGGCGGGGTTTTCATCGATTCGCTCCGGCAAGCGGAGCGTGAGGCACGTCATCGGTGTGCTGGTGGCGATGATACGGCGATTGCCGGATCTCGATGCTGAGGAAGGCGTTGAACCAGCCCTGGAGCCTGGAAGCGGAGAAGAGGAGAAATCCAAAGATTTATGTGCTCGGCATGGCAAGTGATAGGTCGCTTCTCCGATGAAATCGGTTGTTTAATCGCCGAATTGATCAATTTGTGAATGACTGGTTCTTGGATGGATCGTGTTTTATGGCTACAGCTTCATCGGTGCTGCTGATCCTGTTTGATTCATGTGGGCATAGTTGGCGGTTGGTCCGTCAATGTCTGATGGGTGACATTCCTCTGGTTTTCACTCGGCCTGAGGCGTCGGCCCAAATCTTTCAGGCATCCCCAGCTACTCATGGTTTTTCATCCATTCGCTACATCTCTCAATGCTTCAATCCACTCGCACTCCTTCGCTCCTATTCGCGGCTCCATTCCGTTCCCTGATCTTGGCTGCCTCTAAGGGGCTGAAGAGACGCTGGGACAGCCCCATGCGGCTGGGAGCCCCCGCCGTCGCACTGGCCGCCACCCTTTTGATCGGCGCCGCTCCACTCGCCAGCAAAGCGGGGAGCACCACATTTTCTTGCCAGGTGGTGGGGGGTGTGCCCGCGACGGTGGCCAACACCCCAGCTGGCCAGAGGACAGTGATTCGCTGGGTCTCAGGGTACTTCTCGGGTTCGGGCTATACCCCGATGACGCGCTGTCGGGGGGTGTCAGAGCGCTTTCAAACCTACATGAATCAGGGGGGTCTGAATTACATCACAACTGGCTACATGAACAATCTGCCGGTCGTTTGTGTCACCAGCAGCGATGGGGGAGGATGTCAAGGTTTGTTGTTCACACTCAAAAGCGGTGAGAATGCTAGTCGGGTTCTGCAGCAATAGTTCGATGTGAAGGAGGGTGCGGCTGCCCCACTGAATGAAAGTTCACAGCGTCTCTACATTAATGTGAACGACATGCTTGGAACAGGCTCGGCAGGCGGCGGATCCACCCTTCCCCCTCAACACCCAGTGGAGTCGAGCCAGCAGGCGGTGGTAGCCTGTGGTAAATGCGATTTTTTTCCCTTTTTGCGCATGTCTTCCGCCAAGCGATGGCCGGGGGCTTTCATCCTCTGTTTGCGTTCCACAGGTTTCTTGAATTCGCCACCATCAACGGCTCAAGATCTCTGGGGGTCCCAGCAGCCTCAACCGTTCTTTTTTCAGCCATTGATCAAGGGACAAACGTACCCGTTCAGAGCTCGGGACTCGCCAATGGCCAAAATGCAAGCCCGTTCACCCTACTGAGGGAGCAGAGATGCAGCGCTGATTTCCTCTTGGCCTCAGGGATCGGGAAGCAGTGATGGCATCACCCCGCCGCGGTGAT
>JBKCPG010000082.1:0-6474 GCA_046309395.1 Cyanobacteriota bacterium
GGACTGATTGATGGCGGGGATGACAACGATTCCTTGTACTACCACACCTATGCAGCCTACGGAAACCCAGCGGTCACGGTGAATGGTGGGGCGGGAAATGATTTCATCGCCGAGTGGGGTTCCAACACCCATGGTTCCCTCCTCGATGGTGGCGCCGACAACGACACCATCAACGGCAGCTTCTACAACGAAAGCATTCTCGGGGGCACCGGCCTCGATCTCATTTCAGGCAACGGTGGCAACGACTCCATTGACGGCGGCGCTGGCGTCGATCATGCACGCTACGGCGGCATTCGCTCCAATTATCTGATCACAACGACTCCAGAAGGTGTCACCATTCAAGACCTCCGATCAGGATCACCGGATGGCTCAGACATCGTTAAGTCTGTCGAGATCATCTCATTTGCGGACGACGATCTCATCCTTGGGGACATCACAGGGCTCCTCATCAACGGCACCTCCGGAGCCGACAACCTCACGGGCACGAATGCCGCTGATACGATCTATGGAAACGACGGTTTCGATACCCTCTCTGGCTTTGCCGCACCGGACCAGATAGGAGGTGGATCCGGTAATGATTCCATCTCAGGTGGCGAAGGCAACGACACCATTTTCGGTGACGCTGGGAACGACAGCCTGCAAGGTGACGCTGGCAACGATTCCCTCTCCGGTGGCACGGACAACGACACCCTCTTGGGCGGCACGGGCAACGATACCCTCCTCGGCGAGGCTGGCAATGACCAGCTCCGCGGAGAAGCCGGCAACGACAGTGTGGAGGGGGGAGATGGCGCTGATTATTTTTGGGATAATCAAGGCAACAACACTGCGCGTGGTGGGACGGGTAACGACACCATCTATGGAGCCGGTCTAATTGACGGCGGGGATGACAACGACTCCCTGTACTACGACACCTATGCAGCCTACGGAAACCCAGCGGCCACGGTGAATGGTGGGGCGGGAAATGATTTCATCGTCGAGTGGTTTTCCAACACCCATGGTTCCCTCCTCGATGGTGGCGCCGGCAACGACACCATCAACGGCAGCTCCTACAACGAAAGCATCCTCGGCGGCACCGGCCTCGATCTCATTTCAGGCAACGGCGGCAACGACTCCATCGACGCGGGCGAGGGCGACGACACCATCACCGGCGGCGGTGGCAACGACACCATCGACGGCGGGGATGGAGCAAATATCGCCATCTATTCCGGCAATCGTTCCCAATATTCCATTATCGGTGATGCCGTGGGCATCACGCTTTTTGATAATCGCTCGGGCGCTCCCAATGGGGTCGACATTGTACGCAACGTCAACTTGCTCCGGTTTAGTGATCAAGATGTTTCAGTGGCCTCGGGGCTTTCCGGGGTGCTGCTGGTAGGCACTGCGGAGGACGATCCAAGCCTGGTCGGCACCATCCTGAACGACACGATCCGAGGTCTGTCCGGCAACGATGGGTTGTTCGGTTTGGCGGGGAACGATCGCCTTGAAGGCGGGGACGGCAACGACACCCTGCAAGGCGGCTCAGGTGACGACACGATCGAGGGCGGCACTGGCCTCAACCGGGCGATCTTCTCTGGCAATCGCGCCGATTACGGTATTACCACCACTGGTGGCAACACCGCTGGCATCACCACGGTGGTGGATCTTCAGCCCACCCTCAATGGGAATGACGGCACCGATGTGCTGACGGGAGTCAGGCTGCTGCAATTTCTCGATCAGCTGTACGCCTTGTCGGCTCCTCCCCTGGCTGGAGCGGACAGCGCCAGCACAGCGGAAGACACGACCCTCACGCTCAGCCTGGCCACCTTGCTGGCAAACGACAGCGATGCCGATGGCGACCCCTTGAGCATCACGGGCATCAGCGCCGTCGCCAACGGAACGGCCACCATCACCGGAGGCAACCTGACGTTCACCCCAGCGGCCGATTTCTCTGGCGTCAGTGTGGTGACATACACCCTCTTCGATGGGTTCACCAACTCGGCGGGCACCCTCTCGATCAGTGTCAGCCCGACCAACGATGCTCCCTCTGGCGCCGACAAAACTCTCACGGGACTGGAAGACGCGACACTCAACCTGACGGCGGCTGATTTCGGCTTCGCCGATCCCAAAGACGTCTCCAGCCCCTCCGGCGCCAACAGCCTGGCCAGCGTGGTGCTCACGGCCTTGCCCAGCGCGGGCACCCTCCGGCTCGCTGGCGCGGCCGTCACCCCCGGGCAGGAGGTGCTGGCGTCCAACCTCTCCGCTCTCACTTACACGCCAGCCGCCCATGCCAATGGCCTCCTCTCCACCAGCCTCTTGTTCCAAGTCCGCGACAACGGCGGCACGGCCGGTGGTGGCGTGGATCTGGATCCCACGCCCAACGCGATCCGCTTTGACCTCACCCCGGTGAACGATGCCCCCGCGGGCAGCGACGGCGGCATCACCCTCTTGGAAAACAGCTCTTACACCTTTACCTCGGCCGCGTTTGGCTTCACCGACCCCATAGACGCGGCGAGCGCGTCGGGTCCCCATTCCCTTCAAAGCGTCACCCTCACCTCCCTGCCCTCGGCGGGCAGCTTGCGACTGGGTGGGGTGGCCGTTTCCGCGGGCCAGGTGATCCAAAACGCCAACCTGGGCAGCCTTACCTTCACGCCAGAGACCAATGCCGTCGGCAACGGCTACGCATCCTTCACCTTCCAGGTACGCGACAACGGAGGCACCGCAGGGGGCGGGGTGGATCTCGATCCCACAGCCAACACACTCACATTCCACGTGTCGCCCATCAATCGAGCGCCCACAGGCAGCGACAAACTCATCAATGTCCCCTCAGGCACGGTGGTGTTCTTTAGCTCGGCGGATTTTGGATTCTCCGATCCCCTCGACGCCGTCCGGCCCACCGGCCCGAACGCCCTTCAGAGTGTGATCCTCACCACCCTGCCAGCGACAGGGACCTTGCGGTTGGGATCAACCCCGGTTGTGGCTGGTCAGGAGATTGCCGCCAACGCCCTCACCGCCCTCAATTACGCCGCGCCAACCGATCCCGATGGGACGGCCACCGTGTCGTTCACCTTCCAAGTGCGTGACAACGGAGGCACCGCTGGCGGTGGGGTGGATTTGGATCCCACGCCGAATGTCATCACCATCCCGCTGATCCCCGCCCCCACCGTCGCGCCGCTGATCACCAATGACAGCTCGCCACTGCTCACCGGCACGGCGGTTGTGGGGGCCAATCAATCGTTCCGGGTTCAACTCAACGGTCGCCTCTACACCCTAGGCGGCTCCAGCGAACTTGAGCTCAGTGGCACCAGCTGGAGCCTGGCGGTTCCCTCCGCCCACGCCCTCGCCGATGGCCTCTACAACGTGGTTGCCACGGTGGGCAATAGCTCCGGCGCCAGTGTCAACGACACCACCACCGGCGAACTGCGGATCGACACCCTCGCGCCGCTGACCACCCTCACCACTGGCGCCAGCCCCCTGTATTTCCCGGTGTTCAGTGGCCGGAGTGAAGCTGGATCCCAGCTCGTGGTGAGCTGCGCCGGAGCCCTTTGGAACCTCACGGTGGAGGCCGATGGCAACTGGCTGCTCGACACCGCCACCCCCCCCGCCAACGGCAACTTCGCTCCAAACCGTGACGGCGTGAACCCCCTCACCCTCACCGCCACCGACGCGGCGGGCAACACCAGTGTGTTGAACAGCCAGGTCACCATCCGCTACCCCTATCCCGACCTGAGAATCAGCTCGGCCAGCCTCAGCGGTGGTTCGGCGCTCGACAACGTCATCCTCACCTACAGCGGTGCGAACAGCGCCCCCAGCGGACCCTCGCTACCCGCCCACATCGCTTCTGGCGGCTGGATCGATCGCTTCTATCTCTCCCCCGATGGGATCTACGGCAACGGCAACGACCTGGCCATCGGGCCGGCCCTGGTGGGGGCCCCCGGTAGCGGACAGCGCGTCACCGGTCCGCTGGCTCCAGGCCAGAGCTATAGCCACAACCTCACCGTCAATCTCCCGGAGACGCCGGGCAGCTACTACCTGATCGCCGTGGCTGACGCCGATCGCACCTTGACGGAGGGGGCCAACGAGGGCAACAACGTCTACATCAGCGCCGCGCCCATCACGATCACCCCCATCTACTCCGCCACCGTCTCGGCCACGCAAAATCAGCTGATCGCCGGACAAGCCGTCGACCTCAGCGGCATCTTGGTGCGCACGAGCACGGGCGCCGGGGTGGCGGGCAAGTCGGTGACGGTGGTCTTCACCAACCAAACCACGGGGCAAAGATTTGAGCGCGTAGTCACCTCTGGCGACAATGGCGCCTTCAGCCTCAACTTCAACCCCACCGTCGAGCAAGCTGGCGCCTATCAGGTGGCCGCCCGCTACAGCCAAAATCCCAACGAGGACACCCTTCCCGGCGGAGCCCTGGCCGAGGAGGACAGCTTCAGGGTGCAGGGGCTGGCCATGCTTCCTGGCGGCACCGTTCAAGCCACCGTGCCTGAGGGAGTCACCACCACCGGCAGCCTCCAGCTGCGCAACACAGGTCCTGACACCCTCAGCACCGGTGGGCTCAGCGTCAACGGCGCTCCCGCGGGCTGGTCAATCAACCTGGGCAACCTGCCCGCCACCCTGGCGCCAGGGGCTTCCGCCAACGTCTCCTACAGCCTCACGGCCCCCAATGCCTCCATCTTGTTCGACGATTTCGAGCTGATCGCCACAGCGACGGCGCCGGGCCTGCCGGCGTTCACGGCTCGCCAGCCGTTCGCGATCACCATCCGTCCCAACAAGCCCGTGTTGAGCGTGGACGCCGCCGAGCGAACGGCCGCCATGCTGCTGGGCCAGCGCACCCTCCACGAGGTCACCCTCACCAACACCGGCAACGCCACCAGCGGCCCCCTCAACGTGGTGCTTCCCAACGGGGCCCCCTGGCTATCGCTCTATGGACCCTCCACCCTGGCCCCTCTGGCCCCCGGAGCCTCCGCCAACATCCTGCTGGCCCTCGATCCACCCGTTGGGCTGAGCCTGGCCACCTATCTGGTCCCCATTGGCTTCTTTGACGAAGTCCATCCCCAGGCCGATCTGATGGTGCCCTTCAACTTCCGGGCCGTCTCCGGCTCAACCGGCTCAGTGCATGTGAGCATCTACGACGAGTTCAGTGGCGCTCCCGCCTTTCCCACGGTCACCAATGTGAGCGTGAGGCTTTACGACCGCGTCAGCGACTCATTGCTGCAAACCCTCACCGATGCCGACGGTCGCTTCTCCTTCCTCAACCTGCCGCAAGGCGAGTATGCCATCGAGGTCGGAGCCGACAACCACGCCACGGGTTGGAAAACCTTCAGCGTGGATCCGGGCGATGAAGAGCAGGTGGATGTGTTCCTCCCCAGTGAGTTGGTGCGTTACTCCTGGGTGGTGGTCCCCACCACCACCCAAGATCGCTACCTGATCACCCTGGAGGCCACCTTCGAAACCGAAGTGCCGATCCCCGTGGTCACCATCACCCCCTCGCCGGTGGATCTGCGCGACCTCGATCTGCTCGGTCAAACAGTGGTCGTGCCCCTCACTCTCACCAACCTTGGGCTTGTGGCGGCCAGGGATCTGTCGTTCCAAGCGCCAGTGGATCCCAACTTTGCTTACACCATTCTCAGCCCCCTCACGGGACAAACGATCCCGGCTGAATCCTCACTGGTGGTGGATCTGCGCATTGAGCGTGTCGCCACCCTTCCCAATGGCTGCGCTGGGGTTGAGCTGGGCACCCTGTATTGGGATTACGGCACCTTCCTGCCCAATCAGGTGGCGCCGATCACGGTGGAGAAGTCCACCCCCCTGCCTTTCCTGGTCGATTCCGAGTGCCCCCTGCCGACCCTTCCTCGCGGGGGCCCCATGGGGTTTGGCGGTGGCGGTGGCGGAGGAGGTGGTGGTGGAGGCGGTGCCGTGATCGGCGGCGGCGGCGGCGGAATCGGGGGCGTCACCACACTCCCCCCAACGCCCGTGCCGCTGCCCTACGTCACGGCCCGGGTCAAGATCCGCATCGAGCAAGAAGCCGTGCTCTCAAGAGAGGCGTTTGAGGGCACGTTTGTGCTCGAAAATCTCGATGCGTCCATCGATCTTTCGTCCATCGACATCGATCTCGAGGTCTACGACGACGATGGCACCTTGGTGACCGACCGCTTTGTCATCACGGCGCCAACACTCTTTGGGTTTGCCGGAGGGATCAATGGCTCCGGAAGCCTCGCCCCCAACTCCAGCGGCACGGCTGTCTACTCCATTCTCCCTAAAGACATCGCCGCGCCCACCGCACCCACCCAATACTCGATCGGCGGAAGGGTCAGTTACACCCGCGATGGGAACACTGTCAATTTTTCCCTTGCTCCCGCGGCCATCACCGTCCTTCCCCAACCCGTGCTGGCCTTCGACTACTTCCTCCAGCGCGATGTCTTCTCCGACGATCCCTTCACCACTCCCCTCAAAGAGGCCTCCCAGCCCTTCGTCCTCGGCCTCCTTGCC
>JBKCPG010000083.1:0-3744 GCA_046309395.1 Cyanobacteriota bacterium
ACCACGCGGCCCTCCGCGACGCCGGCCTCGCCCGCCACCTGGGGCGCTCCGTGGCGGTGGGCGGCCAGGGGTTTGGCCTGGGCGGAGGCCTGCAGATGCTCGGGCGGGCGCTCAGGGATCCCGGGGGCCTGGACGGCCACCGGGATCACTGATCTCCCGCCCGAGCATCTGCAGGCCTCCGCAGAGGCCAAACACCTGGCCGCCCTCCGCCACGTAGCGCCGCAGGTGGCGGTCGAGGCCGGCGTCGCGGAGGGCCGAGAGGTCGCGCAGGGTTTGCTTGCTGCCCGGCACCACCACGGCGTCGGGGGAGCCCAGCTCCTGGCCGGGCGTGAGCCAGCGGATCCGCACCGTGGGCTCGGCCTCCAGGGGATCGAGATCGGAGAAGTTGCTCAGGGAAGGCAAGCGCAGCACGGCGATCTCCAGGGTGGCCTCCGGTTTGCGGCCCCGCCGTTCGAGCAGATCGAGGGAGTCTTCCGGGGGAAAAAGCTCCTCCAGCCAGGGCATCACCCCCACCACCGCCAAGCCGGTGCGCTCCTGGAGCCAGCGGCGGCCTGGATCGAAGAGCTCCCGCCGGCCGCGGAACCGATTGATCAACACCCCCTTGAAGAGGGGCCGCTCCACCGGGCGAAGCAGGGCCAAGGTGCCCACGATCTGGGCGAACACGCCCCCCCGCTCGATATCGGCCACCAGAAGGCAGTGGGCGCGGAGGTATTGGGCCAGGCGGAGGTTGGTGAGGTCGCGAGACTGAAGATTCACCTCCACCGGGCTGCCGGCCCCCTCCAACACCAGTCGACCGGTGGGATGGAGCTCGCGCAGGGTGGCTAGCCCCTGGCGGATGGCGCTCCAACCCGGGCGAAACCAGTCGCGGTAGTAGTGCTCCGCCCGAGCCAGGCCCACGGAGCGGCCAAGGTGGATCACCTCACTGGTGCTGTCGCCCTGGGGCTTGAGGAGCACGGGGTTCATGGCGCTGATGGGCTCCAGGCCGGCTGCCCAAGCCTGAAGGGCCTGGGAATAGGCCATCTCGCCACCCTCGGGATCCACCCAGGCGTTGTTGCTCATGTTTTGCCCTTTGAAGGGCACGGGGATTTCCCCGCGGCGACGCAGCACCCGGCAGAGGGCGGCGCTCATCAGGGATTTGCCGGCCCCGCTGCTGGTGCCGAGCACCATCAGGGGCCTGGGGGCGCTCATGGGCGCGGGAGGTTGGTGACACGGATGGGCTGGAAGAGCCAACCAGCAGGGCCGCGTTGCAGGCTGTAGAGGATTTCGCGGCTGCCGCCGGTGGGCCGGGCGTTGGTGTCCCCTGGTCTGTAGAGGGGGAAGCGTCGCACCAGCTTGCTGTCGTCCACACTGAAGCTGTCGTGGCCGAGGTAGCCGGCGGCGAGCGGTCCGGTGAGGTCGGGCAGGGTGATGGGCTCAAGGGTGCGCTTGCCGGCACTCCAAGCCTGAACGCCGCCATAGCCGCCGCTGCCCGCGCTTTGCACCACCACCACCACTTCGGGTTGGCCGTCGCTGTTGAGGTCGGCCACCTTGGCCTCGACCACCCGGCCAATCAGCTCTTGGCGCACCGGGGGATAGGACTTCAGGCCCTGTTTGGCCCGCACCTGGAGCAACTGGGTGGAGCCCTCGCCCACGGCGCCCACAGCGAAGGTGACCCCTTGCAGCTGGAGGGATTCCTTGAAGGGAGTGGCTGGAGCCGCTGGCGCGGCGGAGGCCTCTGGAGCCCCTGAATCGGCGGGAACAGCCGGAACCGGCGGAGCGGCCATGGCCACCGAGGCCGTGAAGCCGCACAACACAAGGGGGAGGAGGGAGAGGCTTCGCATGGGGAGCGGGAAGGGCAAGGAGGCGGGGCGGCACCGCGGGACATCGGCGCTGGTCCGCCTCCGCCTCACCTTACAAATCCCCCCTGAGCCACCCGACACGCCGTTCCCGCCAGGCTTCGTTACCATCCAGCGCAGATCAGCACACCCTTACCACCAACTTCGACATCCCGATGGCCGTCAGCTATCCCCGCAAGATTCTCAACACCATCGGGCCGAGGGAGGTGATGGCCGAGGTGGTGAAAGAGCGAAAGGTTCAGGTGCTGTTCCTCAACAGCTATCGCTTTAATGAGCAGCGCTCCTGCCAGGAGCTCACGGCATTGATGGAGGCCCTGGATGGCCAACCCCGGGAGCTGGTGCGAGATCTCTCACGTCACATCAGTGACGAGGCTCGCCATGCGGTGTGGCTGACGGATTTGTTGTTTGAGATGGGGGAAGAGATTGGCAACCCCAAAAGCGGCTCCTACATCGATGAGCTCAATCGTCTGCTTGACAAGAGCGTGGAAGACAGTGGCGGTGACGAGCTGCAACGCGAGGAGGCATTGATCGCCGCCCTGGCGTCGATTAATGCCACGGAAAAGAGAGGATGCCAGGCGTTTTCCGCCCATATTTCGGCCTTGCGCCAGGCGCCGGCCACAGAGGAAAACGTGCGCATCCGCGAAACGTTGGAAAAGATTTTGCCGGAAGAAGCGTCCCATGTGAGTTGGGGAAGCCGGTGGTTGGGCAAGATCGCCAGCCAGAGCCCGGAGCATCGGGCTCGGGTGCAGGCGGCCAAGCGCAAGTACTTCATGATTGAACACGCGGCTTTTGAGGCCGGAATGGACATCACGGCGGGCGCGGAGCTGCGGCGCTTGGGCAATTTGGTGGAGATCGCCAACACGCTTCCCGCTTGGGAGCGTCCGGGCTATGTGCTGGAGCGGCTGCCCCAGGCGCTGCTGTCACCGGATCTCACCAAATCCCGTTTATTTGCCGTGAAGCGGGTGTTGGAGGAGAGGCCCGAGAAGCTGGTGGAGCAATTCATCCCAATGTTTTTGGGGGGGTTGCGCAATCTGAGGCCATCGTTGGCCACCCAGCGCTAACCAACTCGGATCAACGTTTTTGGTCCGCCGCGCCTTAGGGGGGTTGCCTCTGGCCAGGCCGATGTTTGTGCTGATGCCTGTGCTCATTGGTTCACGGGCATGGCCTTTGCATAGGGCGACTTCATTCAGCCACCTCAAAGGAGATGCCGACCCTTACAAGCTCCATTAGCTGTCAGCGTCACCAATTCCCTCTCACCGATGTCTATCGGGGTTTGGCCTCAGCGGCCGCCCCCATAGGCCACCTGACAGACCGCGTTGAGCAATTGAGCCTGGGGCGCGGTGGCGGGCACCTGGCCATTGAGGAGGCCCGCCTGGCAATTGGCCGCACCCATCAGGTTGACCCCATCTCCCAAGGTGTAAGCAAAACTCACCCCGTACAGCCCCACAGCTTCCACGGAGCCGTAATTGAGCTGGTAGGTGCTGCCAGGCACCACAATCACCGTCTGCTGCCGGTTGGCCGCCTCATTCACCAAATTGGTGATGGTCAAGCCCGTGGCCAACGCCGCCAACCCCCAACCCGCCGTGTTCCATCCCCACCAGCCCCAGGTGCCGGGAGTCCAGGCATACCAACCGGCGTTCCAGGGTCGGTTGTTCCAATAGCCGCCATTGGCCCAATTGTTGTTCCAGCCATTGGGAGTACGGTTGTAGAAGTTATTGTTAATAGTCACATTCTTCTGAAAAGAGTCATTATCAAAACCGCCATTTCTGGGCACCTTGAAAAATCAGAATTGACACATATGTGACTCCAGCCCTGATATAATAACAAGAGTCGGATTAAACCGCATGAGCCAAAGAGGTTTCTGGGATGAACAAGAGCGAATCAGCAAGCTTCACAACAAAAAGCCAAT
>JBKCPG010000084.1:0-3147 GCA_046309395.1 Cyanobacteriota bacterium
CCCCAACAGAGCCGACACCCCAGCCCCGGGGGCCACCACCACCCCCAGCCGACGCCAGGGACCGGGCTCTCCCCACACCCTCCGCAACCTGGAGGGCAAACTCCACACCAGGGCCCCAAGGGCCCAGGGGGCCGCGAAGAGGGGCCAGGACGCCTGAGGGAGACCCAGCCCCCGGCCCACCAGCTGGGAAACCAAAAACAGGGCCACCAAGGCGGTGGGGTAGAGCAGGGTGCCGAGCCAGGTGGGGCCAGGACGCGCCACTACTCCTCGGGCTCGATCGTGCTGGTGAGACCCTTGGATTTGAGGGTTTCGCAGTAAAACTCCGCCGGCTCCAGATCACAGACGATCACCAGACCCACGCCCGTGTTGTGGGCCTCAAGCATCACGGCGATCGCGTCTTCCTCACTGAGGCTGGGCACCACCTGTCGGAGCGTTTGCACGACGTATTCCATGGTGTTCACCGGGTCGTTGTGCAGGAGCACCCGGTAGCGGGGGGCCGGCTTGCGCACCCGCTCCGGCGCTTTTTCCATGACGGCGGCCCCCCCCGTCTCCCGGCCAGGCGCCTGGCTGGCTCGGACGGATGGAACGGTGGAGAGAAGGGGGTCAGCCATGGCCCTGAGGGAAAGCGGGGGGACGGGAGGAGGCGGCGTCGGGCTTGCATCGTAGGCGTGGCGTGGCGATCGGCCGCCGCCTTGAGGAAGGTGGGAAGATTCACTGAGATGTCCAGATCCATGGCCTTTCTTCATTCCACCGATCGGATCTTCGTGGCTGGCCACCGCGGCATGGCGGGCGGCGCCATCTGCCGGGCCCTGCGGCGTCGAGGCTTCGGTGAGCCCTCCAGAGCCGGCGAGCTCCTCACCGCCAGCCGCCAGGAGCTGGATTTGCTCGATCCAGGGGCGGTGGCCGAGTGGATGGCCCGGCACCGCCCGGACGTGGTGGTGCTCGCCGCGGCCAAGGTGGGAGGCATCCACGCCAACAACACCTTCCCGGCCGACTTCCTGCTGGACAATCTGAAAATTCAAAACCATGTGATTGAGAACGCCTGGCGCCAGGGGGCGCGGCGGTTGTTGTTTTTGGGAAGCAGCTGCATTTATCCAAAATTCGCCGACCAACCCATCCGAGAGGAGGCCTTGCTCACCGGGCCCCTGGAGCCCACCAACGAGTGGTACGCCATCGCCAAGATCACGGGGATCAAGCTTTGCTCCGCCCTGCGCAAACAGCATGGCTTCGACGCCATCTCCCTGATGCCGACCAACCTCTACGGACCGGGCGACAATTACCACCCCACCAACAGCCACGTGCTGCCCGCCCTGATCCGCCGCTTCCATGAGGCCGCCGAGCGCGGGGTGCCCGCAGTGACCTGCTGGGGCACGGGCTCCCCCTTGCGGGAGTGTCTGCACGCCGATGATCTGGGCGAGGCCTGCGTGTTCGCCCTGGAGCACTGGGATCCCGACGCCCCCAAGGCCCCCCGCGATGACGCCGGCCACCCCCTCACCCACTTGAATGTGGGCACGGGGGTCGACCTCACCATCCGGGAGCTGGCTGAAGCCGTGGCCCGAGCCACGGGCTTCAGTGGCGAGATTCTCTGGGATGCCAGCCAGCCCGATGGCACCCCGAAAAAACAACTGGATGTGAGCCGCCTGGCCGCCCTGGGATGGAGAGCCCGCATCCCCCTGGCGGAAGGGCTGGAAAGCACCGTGGCGCTCTTCCGGGAGCACTTGGAGCGGGAGCTGGTGCGGCTTTAGGCCGCCAGGGCCGCCTGGATCCGCCCCATCGCCTCCTCCACGTTGGCGCGGCTGTTGAAGGCGGACAGGCGGAAATAGCCCTCCCCAGCGGCTCCGAAGCCGCTGCCGGGGGTGCCCACCACATTGGCCTGGCTCAACAGCAGATCGAAGAAGCCCCAGGAATCCACCCCCGCTGGGGTTTTCACCCACACGTAGGGAGCCTGCTCACCGCCAAACACCGCCAGGCCAACCGCCGCCAGCTCCCGACGGATGATCGCGGCATTTTCCATGTAAAACGCGACCAGGCGCCTCACCTGGGCCTGTCCCTCGGGCGAGTACACCGCCTCAGCGCCGCGCTGCACGATGTAGCTCACGCCGTTGAACTTCGTGCACTGGCGCCGATTCCACAGACCCCACAACTCCACCGCCTCGCCGGTGGCGGCCCTGCCCATCAGACCCCGGGGCACCACGGTGAGGGCGCAGCGGGTGCCGGTGAAGCCAGCGTTTTTCGAGAACGAACGAAACTCAATGGCGCACTCACGGGCGCCATCGATCTCATAGATCGAATGGGGCAGGGAAGGATCCTGGATGAAGGCCTCGTAGGCGGCATCGAACAGAATCAGGCTGCCGTTGGCACGGGCATAGTCCACCCAATCCCGGAGCCGCTCCTTGGTGGCCACGGCGCCGGTGGGGTTGTTGGGGAAGCAGAGGTAGATCAGGTCGACCGGTTCGGAGGGGATCTGGGCGTTGAAGCCGTTTTCGGCGTTGATCGGCAGGTAGGTGAGGCCGCTGTATTGGCCAGCGTCGTTGGCGTCGCCCGTTCGGCCCGCCATCACGTTGCTGTCCACGTACACCGGATACACGGGGTCGGTGACGGCGATGCGGTTGCCCTCGCCCAGAATGTCGAGGATGTTGGCGCTGTCGCACTTGGAGCCATCGGAGACGAAGATCTCCTCCGGGCTCACCTGGCAGCCCCGGGCCTGGAAGTCGTGCCGGGCGATGGCCTCCCGCAACCACAGGTAACCCTGCTCGGGGCCATAGCCATGGAACCCCTCCCGGGTTCCCATCTCGTCAACAGCGGCCTTCATGGCGGAGCGGCAGGCCTCGGGCAGGGGTTCGGTGACATCGCCGATACCCAGGCGGATGATGTTCGCCTCGGGGTGGGCCTCGCTGAAAGCCTTCACGCGCCGGGCGATCTCTGGAAACAGGTACCCGGCCTTGAGCTTGAGGTAGTTGCCGTTGACCTGAACCATGACGCGCACGCGGCCCGCTGCGGGCTCGGAGGAACTGGGCGCGATTGTCCTATGGCGCGCCGCCCTCCGCCGACGGGCGCGGCCCCCATCCGTTCGCCGAGGGTGCGTAGGAACGCCGATGGGGCATACGATCATTCTTCCGCCCTCGCGGCTGCCGTGTCCGTTTCCCC
>JBKCPG010000085.1:0-3164 GCA_046309395.1 Cyanobacteriota bacterium
CCCCCCGCCCGCCCGGAAGTGGAGGCTCTCCAGGCTTACAGCGCACCCTTGGAGGGGCGACGAGGCTTGCTGCGGCTGGATTTCAACGAGAACACCCTTGGCCCAAGCCCTCGGGTGGTGGAGGCCATCCGGGCGATCCCGCCCGAGCACTACGCCATCTACCCGGAATATGACGGTCTGCGGGAGGCCGTGTTGGCCTCCTTGGGGGGAGCTGGCCACCATGTGCGCACCTCCCAGATCGGCATCTTCAACGGGGTGGATGGGGCGCTGCATGCCATTTTTCACGCCTATGGCCGCCCCGGCGACCGGCTCCTCACCACCTCGCCCACCTTTGGCTACTACGCACCGTGTGCCCGCATGCAGGGCATGGAGATTGAGGCGATCCCGTACCACGTTCCCTGCTTTGGCTTCCCGCTGGAGGAAATTCACGCCGCCCTGGATCCCTCCCGGGGCGAGGCCAGCTCGCCCCCCCGGTTGCTGCTGATCTGCAATCCCAACAACCCAACAGGCACCCGACTGGCCCCTGGGCGGATTCTTGAGCTGGCCGCCGCCGCGCCCCAAACCCTGGTGGTGGTGGATGAACTCTACGAAGCCTTCAGTGGTGACAGCGTGCTTCCCCTTTTGGCGGAAAGGGCCGCCGCGACGGGAGGGGTTGATGCCTTCACCCTTCATCCCAACCTGCTCGTGCTGCGCTCCCTCTCCAAGACAGCTGGTCTGGCGGGCCTGCGCATTGGCTTCGCGTTGGGCCACTCCGATGTGGTGGATCGGGTCAGCCGGGTGACGGGCCCCTATGACGTGAACAGTTTCGCCGTCATCGCCGCCACCGCCGCCCTGGCCGATCAGCCCTATGTGGAGGGCTATGTGGAACGGGTGTTGGAGGCCAGGGAATGGCTCTCGGGGGAATTGGCGAGATCTGGGGTGCGTCACCATGTGGATGGTGGCAACTATTTGCTGATCTGGCCGGACATTCCCGCGGAGCGGATGGATCAGGGCCTGCGCGAGGCGGGCATCCTGGTGCGCTCCATGGCTGGGAAGCCCCTGCTGGAGGGATCCCTTCGGGTGAGTGTGGGCACCCTCGCGCAAATGGAACGATTTTGGCGGGCGTTTCAGGCGATTCAGGCCAGGGAGGGTGAGCCTGGGGAGGCCTTTCCCGACCTAGGGCCGTGAGGCGGGGGTTGGGCCAAGGGTTTGGGGCGGTCTCCGTCGACCCGTGCGGGCGCTGACCGCTCGGCTGCGTTCCTGGTAGGCCCGCACCACTGGCAGTCGTTCCCGCTCCCAGGCGCTTAAGGCCTTGTCCAACAAAGGATAGGTGTCTCCTTGGGTGACCCCGTGGAGCGCGGAGGCCAGCTCCACCGCGTCCTCCAGGCCTGCCGTCATGCCCCTGGCCTGGGAGGAACTCATGGCATGGGCGGCGTCTCCCACCAGCACCACACGGTCTTGGTGAAGGCGTGGCAGGGGATCGATGTCATACGACCAATTGGCCACCAAGGTCTCGGGAGGGGTGCGTCGAATCAAGTCCGCCAGATCCGCTGGCACCTTGGCCAGGGCGTCCTCGGGCACGGGCTCGCTAAGCAATCGGCGCCGTTCGCCCCGATCGGCGGGGAGGGGCTCCTCCTGGAAGAAACCCCAGTGGGTGAGGAGCTGCCCCTGGCTGTCCTGGCCCAAATCAAACACGTTGGCATACACCCCCCGGCCCCTCGCGTAGACGAAAAATTCCCCATCTCGACAGAACTCCCCATCGGCCACAACTCCACGCCACACCCGATCCCCGAGGTAATTGAGCCGCCGCTCCGGCGCCACCAGGGGAGCCACCCGGGAGAAGAGCCCATCCGCCCCCACCAAAAGATGGCCTCGCCAATGATGACCATCGCTGAACAGGGCTTCCACCGGTTGTTGAGCGTCGTCCCCCTGGCGCCAGCTCAGAAATTCCGCCCCCGTTTGGAGCAGGTCGGCCGGCAAGGCATCAGCGAGGGCCTCGAGGATGGCCCGACGGTGAATCAGCAGGGAAGGCAGTTCACCTTCCTCCCTCTGGGCTGGGGAACGCTCAATCAAATCCCCCCGCAAATTGCGTACCACAAAGTGACTGACGGGAAGACCCTGGCGGAGAATCCGCTCCAGAAGGCCATCGACGCCACTGGCGGCAATGGCGTCCATGCCGCTCTTGACCAGCAAGATGCCGCACCCGTCCGCGCGCACACGGGCGGCTTTTTCAAAGACCCGCACATCGTGGCCTTGCCGATGCAGGAGCACGGCCAGAAGGAGTCCCGCGCTTCCCGCCCCCACGATGGCAATCCGGAGCGGTTGGCTGATCACCGACACCCTAAAAACTTTTTAAAGTTTAGGCACAACGGGCTCGCTCACCTGTAAAGGGCGGCACGATTAGTGAGTGGCATGGTCTTCAGCGCATCACTTCCACCACCGGGCCTTCGGGGAGAGGGGGGGTGAGGCTGAGGCGGACGCCGGCTTGGCGGACGGTGGGAGTTCCAAGGGCCTCCAGGAAGGGCCGCAGGCCCCCCTGATCGCAGGACGGGGGAGGGCTGCCGCCGCGGATGAACTGCACCGGGATCACGCGCCGAGGATTCAGCTCGCGCACCACGGCGGCTGCCTCGGCCCCGCTATACACCTTCGCGCCCCCACCCACGCCGATCACCAGAACATCCGGCCGGCCCAACAGCACCTTGTCGGCGGGGCTGATGTTCCCCGCCGTGCCGCCGAGATGGGCGAAATCCAGGCCCCCTTGGCGCCAACGCCAAACCGTGGACTGGCCGAAGCGCCTCCCGTCCACCCGGTCGTGGGGGACTCCCACCCCTTCGATTTGCAGGCCAGCGACCCGGTAGGAGCCCGGTTTGCTAAGCAGGCGGCCGCTGGCCACGGGGGCTCCCTCGTCTTTCAGAAGGCTGCTGGCGAGCACCACATCCGCGCTCACCCGGGGCTCCGCCAGGCCCGCGGCACACCCCACGGCTCGAAAGGGATTCAGCAGCACCCGAGCCCCACCCCCTTCAATGAGCAACGCGCTGTGTCCAAAACTGGTGATCGTCACGCCAGGCCCTCCCGCCCTCACGGGCGGGGCGCCCAGGGCGAAGGCGAACAGGGCCATGGCCAGCGCTGGTGTGCTGACCAGGCGGGAGGGTGCGCGCGAGGGTGCTGGGGGCATCGGGAAGGGG
>JBKCPG010000086.1:0-2801 GCA_046309395.1 Cyanobacteriota bacterium
GGGCGAGGGGCAATATCATTTTTATCATGGGGTTGGGCCAGAGTATTTTAAACAGCTGACGTCAGAAAGACAGATCATTCGTTACCGCAACGGGTATCCCAAAAAGGAATGGACGAAAAAAAGCACGGACCGCAACGAGGCCCTTGACTGCGAGGTTTACGCCTACGCCGCCCTGCACGTTTTGTACATGCACGCGGATCGGACCCAGATTTGGAAGGTCTTTGCGGATCGGTTGCAGCCCAAGGCTGAGGCCACTGTTGCTGCCCCATCGTCGGCACCTGCCCCGACAAAGACCACACGCGCACCGGCCATCCACACGCGGCGCAGTGCGTTTACGGATAGAGTTTTAGGGAGATAAAAAATGCAAAAAACGAATCTTTTTCTCGGCGATTGCCTTGATGTTTTGAAAACGTTTGATGACAACAGTTTTGATTCCATTGTGACGGATCCGCCATACGGCCTATCTTTTATGGGGAAAAAATGGGATTACGATGTCCCAAGTGTTGAAATCTGGGTCGAGTGTTTTCGAGTCCTAAAGCCCGGAGGCCACTTGCTCGCTTTTGCGGGTACACGTACACAACATCGCATGGCTGTGCGGATTGAGGAAGCAGGCTTTGAAATCAGGGACATGATCGCATGGGTGTATGGGTCGGGGTTTCCAAAGTCGCATGACGTGAGTAAGGCACTAGATCGAGCTGCGGGGAAGGAACGGGAGAAAGTACGGGTGGACACAAGACAAGCACGCAACCCGACGGCAACAGGCGGCGGCAAGGATGGGGCAGAAGGCGCAACGCGCCCATGGATTGATCGGGCGCTTAAGGTTGGCTACCACGAAAAAGACAGCAATGACCCCGTCACCGACGCTGCCCGCCAATGGCAAGGCTGGGGCACTGCCCTCAAGCCCGCACTGGAGCCTATCACCTTGGCCCGCAAGCCGCTGGTGGGCACTGTGGCGGACAATGTGTTGAAGTGGGGGACTGGGGGCGTCAATGTGGATGCCTCGCGGGTTGAGGCTGAAAAGACAACAGGTTGGGGGGGAAAGCCTAGCAACGGATATTCTGGAGGATTAAACCAAGATTTAAATGCAAGGCCCGTACAAGGCCGCTGGCCCGCAAACCTGATCCACGATGGGAGCGATAAATCAACCCAGTTTTTTGGAGAGGCAGCCCGTTTTTTTTATTGTGCAAAAACCAGTAAACGGGATCGCAATGATGGTTTGGATAATATGCCCTTACAAGATGTTCACCGGTACAATGCGGGCATTGGTGAAGGTAAAGAACCGGACACCCCAAGCAAAGATCAAAACCATCATCCCACCGTAAAACCCACAGACTTGATGCGGTATTTGGTGACGTTGGTCACGCCGCCAGACGGTCATGTTTTGGATCCGTTTATGGGGAGCGGATCCACAGGGAAAGGGTGTGTTCAAGCGGGTTTTTCGTTCACAGGGATTGAGATGGATAATGGCTATCTTGAAATCGCCAAGCGTAGGATTGAACACGAAAAGGAAAAAAAGAGGCAAGAGGCCCCTTTGCTAGAGGATGGGTACATTTTGTCCACCCCCTAAAAAAACCCTTGGCAGCGGTGTTGCCTACGCCATGCTGGGGGTATGAGTATCCCTAGCACCCTGATTTCCGGCGATTCTTTGACGTGGCTGACGGCGGCGGGTGTGGATACTGTCACCGGATTGCCGATTGATTCCGCCGCATATACGTTGGCCACAAGTTTTCGCGGATCGGGGGGCAGTTTGGATGTGACCGCCACCACCTCGGGCACGGGGTGGAGTAGCACCATCACGGCGGTGCAGTCGGCGGGGTTGCCTGCTGGGGTTTACCAATGGGCCAGCTATGCCACCAAAACGGGCGTGCGGGTGACACTGGAAACAGGCACGTTGACCGTGACCCCCAACTTGGCCACGGCCAACAGCACCTTTGAGGCGCGAACCCACGCCCGCCGCATGCTGGATGCCATCGAGGCCATGCTGGAAAACCGGTCCACCAAAGAACAGCAAGAATACACCATCGGGACGCGGTCCCTGAAGTACATCCCGATTTTGGAATTGATGCAATGGCGTGATCATTATAAGCGCGAGGCCTTTGCCGATCAGCAGGCCGAGCGACTGGCCAAGGGCCTGCCCACCCACAACCGTTTGTATGTCAGGATGCGGTAAGATGGGGTTTTTTAGAAAAAAACAGCCGCCTGCCCCTACGCCCCAGCCCGCGCCCGCGCAACCCGTATTTTTTCCGCGCTATCACGCTCTGGTGCCTTTTTTCCGTGATATCCGCAATTTCAGCGCGGGGGTTGTCACCCGTTTAAACGATGTGTTTACGGGGTCTTTTGGCACCGTCAACAGTGATTTGATGGGGCAACTGGAACTGATGCGGGCGCGGTCGCGGTCCCTGATGCGGGACAATAACCACGCCAAGCGGTTTATCCAAATGTGTGCCACCCACATCGTGGGGCCCAACGGGTTTTTGTTAAACGTGCAAGGGCGGCGCGGGGGCAAGCTGAATCAGAAAACCAACGATCTGATCGAAGATAGTTTTTATAAATGGGCGCGGCGCGGGGTGTGTGAATCCACGGGCCATTTGTCCTTTGTGGGTGTGCAGGAATTGCTGGTGAAAACCCTTGTACGTGACGGCGAGGCCATTGTGAAAAAAATCAAGGGCACCGCGGCGGGCAACGCTTGGGATTTTGCCCTGCAGGTTTTGGCCGTGGACCGTTTGGACACGGGGCTGAATAAGCGTTTGGACAACGGCGGCATCATCAAAATGGGCGTGGAATTGAACGCTGTGGGGCGG
>JBKCPG010000087.1:0-2946 GCA_046309395.1 Cyanobacteriota bacterium
GGTGGCCCAGGTGGAGGTGTTCCAGCTGCCGGCGCCGCTGTTCGAGAGCCCGGAAGGCTTCACCCGCTCCGTTCTGTTCGCCCACAAGCCGCTTGCCGCCATGGACAAGGCGGAACGGATTCGCGCCTGCTATCTCCACGCCTGCCTTTGCTACGTGACCCGAAGGGCGATGACCAACACCACCCTGCGGGCCCGTTTTGGCGTGGAGGAGCACAACCGGGCTGCGGTCTCACGGATGATTCGGGAGGCCGTGGAAGCGGGGGCCATCCTGCCGGCCGATCCGGAGGCAGCTCCTAAACTCATGCGGTACCTGCCGTTCTGGGCTGCTGCTGGCCCCCACGGGCAGCTATGACCCTGCCACTTGATGGGTACTTGATCAGGAGAGGTGCCCGGGTCCCCTCCGCAGTCCGGAATCCCCGGCGCTGCGAGCCTTTTGCCGCATCATCCCTCGTGACAGGTACTTGATGCAGCCGCCGTCATGAGCACCGACACCACCGAAAAGGGACTGGAGGCCCTGATCGTGCGGGCCATGACCGGCCGCACCGATGTGCTGGTGCCAGAGCACGCCACCACGGAAACCAGCGCGCCGGTGGCTGGTGGCACCGGTTGGCTGCTGGGAGATCCCACCCATTTCGACCGCGACTACTGCATCGACCTCGTGCAGCTGCGCGGCTTCCTGATGGCCACCCAGCCCAATGCCCTCGATTCCCTGGCGCTGGAGGTCGATGGTCCAACCCGCCGCAAGTTCCTGGCGCGACTGCAGGGGGAGATCTCCCAGCGCGGCAGCATCGACGTGCTTCGCCACGGCCTGAAGCACGGGCCCCATCACCTCGATCTCTTCTACGGCACGCCGTCCCCAGGCAATCCCGCCGCCAACGAGCATTTCGCTGCCAACCACTTCAACGTGTCCCGCCAGCTCCGTTACAGCCGCGATGAAACCCAGCGGGCTCTGGATCTGGGCCTGTTCATCAATGGCTTGCCGGTGGCCACCTTTGAACTCAAGAACAGCCTCACCAAGCAGACGGTTGCTGACGCCGTGAAGCAGTACCAGCTCGACCGTGACCCGCGCGAGAAGCTGTTCGAGTTCGGCCGCTGCGTGGCCCATTTCGCCGTGGACGACCATGAGGCGCGCTTCTGCACCCACCTGAAAGGCAAAGCCTCCTGGTTCCTGCCCTTCAACAAGGGTTGGAACGACGGCGCAGGCACCCCCCCAAATCCGGAGGGTCTCAAGACGGCCTACCTCTGGAAGCAGATCCTCACCCGCGAGGGGCTTACCGACATTCTTGAGAACTACGCCCAGGTGGTGGAGACCAAGGACGAGAAAACCGGCAGGAAGAAGGCGGTGCAGATCTGGCCCCGCTTCCACCAGCTCGATGTGGTGCGCCGCCTGCTGGCCGATGCCGCTGAGCACGGCACCGGCCGCCGCTATCTGATCCAGCAATCCGCCGGGAGCGGCAAGAGCAACTCGATCGCCTGGCTGGCCCACCAGCTGATTGGCCTGGAGCGGAACAACGCCCCAGTGTTCGATTCGATCCTGGTGGTCACCGACCGCCGCGTCCTCGATCAGCAGATCCGGGACACCATCAAGCAGTTTGCTCAGGTAGGCGCCACGGTGGGCCATGCCGAGCACTCAGGAGACCTACGTAAGTTCATCGCTGAAGGGAAGAAGATCATCATCACCACCGTGCAGAAGTTTCCCTTCATCTGGGTCACGATTGCTGGCAAGCCGTCCGATGAGCTTGCCAAGGGCATTCAGATGAGTATTCTAAAGCAAGCAGGTCTCAGAGGTTCAGAACAGCCATGAAGTATGCGGTAGTCATTGAGAGGGCTGGAGACAACCTCTCGGCCTACGTGCCCGATCTCCCAGGCTGTGTTGCAACTGGTCATTCAGCCTCTGAAGTCGAACAGCTGATTCGTGAAGCGATTTCGTTTCATTTGGAAGGGCTAAAGGAGGATGGTCTCGAGATACCCGAGCCAACTTGTGCCGTAGGGTATGTCGAACTTACTGCGTAACCCATATGAGGCCAATTCTAACATCCAGATACAGAAGACGGGAGTTGAAGTTTGGATCTATGTCTTAATCTCTGCCCGCTTCTGATCTGGAGCGCTGGGTTGAAAGATACCATCCACCTGCCTTCTCAAACATAAGCACCATAGCGGCTTATTTTGGAGCAGAATGGGGGATCCATCATGGGATAGAACAAAGAGAACCTTCTCAGCAGTAGTAGAGAGGTGCCCCAACAGCGGTCTCCCTATTGGGTCTGTTCCTGGATTCCTGGCGCATCAGCCAAGCAGAAATATTGGTCAAATCCCAGCCTAACCGTCAAGATGTCATTCAAATGCACCTAGACGACGGTGAGCCAGAGCTGGAGTCTGACTTCATTGGGCTGCAGCAAATCTGTGTGGCTTCATAAAAAAATGAGCGAGTTGCCTGTTCTAAGGCCCCCGGTGGTCGGGCGATTCTCCTCCCATGGATCGCTCCGCGGAGCGGCCAGCAGACAGGTTTTGCCCACCTCCCCCTCACCAACAAGGATCAACTTGGCCTCCAACTGCGCCGCTTGCGCCTCGGCCTTGGCGCAAAGATAGCTTTTGCTGGCCTCCAGCCCTTCCGTCGCCGCGGCGGCGAGTTCGGGGTTGGGGGGGTGGCTTTAACCTCGAGGAAGACAAAGCCCAGCTGGGTGAGCGAGATAGGCAACTCCGTCATATTTTTCCAGCGAGCGAAAGCTTGAGCGCCCCCGATCGACGCGCCTCCTCAATCTCCTCCTCCACCGTCCGCGAAGCCTTGTCCGTTTCCATTCCTCAACCAGAAACAGGGCGCTCTTGCCCACCATAAAGCCGGTGACATCGCGGCAAGACGGTTTCAGCCAGGACCCTTGATGCGGCCGCGCCCCCCTTCAAGCGGAGCCGGTGCCCCCCATCGGCGGCACGGTGTACCCGGTGAATCCC
>JBKCPG010000088.1:0-5179 GCA_046309395.1 Cyanobacteriota bacterium
TCCAGATACAGAGCATCGATCCTGGCCATGATCCGCAGGGTCGATTCCAGCACCGGTGTAGGCCGGTAATAGAGCGTGGACCTGGGTAGCCCCAGCAGCGCGCATTGGCGGCTGACGCTGAGATCAGGGTGTTCGTGATCGACCAGCTTGCGCAGTTCATGGTCATCAGAGCATTTGAGATTTTTTTTTGAGCCACTCCAGCTCCATCTGCAGCCGCCCGATCTGCTGAAACAGCTCGGCCTCCTTGCCCTGACCATCCCCCTTGTCCTTGGTCTTCTTTCCCTTGGTGAACAGCTCACTGGCGCCCTCCAGCAGCTGCTTCTTCCATTGGCTCACCTGGATTGTGTGGATGCCATGGTTGGCGGCAATCTCCTGGATTGTCTTGCGGGCACTGATCGCCTCCATGGCGTCCTTGGCCTTGAACTCGGGACTGTGGGTGCGGGGCTTGTTCATCGGTGGGAGCCCCCTTCAGGGGCGGTGCCCCGCCTCAGAGGTTAACGATGGGGGCTGTCCAGAAAAGCCAGACCACCTCAGTCCCGATTCATTATTGGATACATTCGAAGCCGGCTGGTCCTTTCCCCGCTAGGATTATGGAATCTTGTAATTTCTAGTCAGCCATGCGCTTTTCTTCGCCTGGTGTCATCGAGTTTCTAACCGCTGCAGGCGGTACAACCCAGCTCAATTTCACTGATTCTGGTCTTCTTCAGAAGCTTCAAGATCCACTGGGCCAGAATCTCCTGCTTGATTACAATTCAAAAGGTGAACTGATTAAGATCACAGCCCCCGGCAATCTTGTGACGCAGTTCGCTTATGACGATCGCGGCCGGCTGATCAAGGAAACTGATCCACTGAATCAGGTTGTCGAGTACTCCTACACGGGCAGCCTGCCTTTTGCTACAGCCGTCCGCGATCAGAATGGCAAGAAAACGGATTACGTTTACAACAGTGCTGGCGAATTGATCAAGGTCGTCCAGCCCGATGGCTCAGCTGTTCAATATGAGCGCGGGCTCTCGGGTGACGTCATTAAAGTCATCGAAGCAAGCGGCGATACATTCCAATTTCAATATGACGCCAAGGGAAACATCACGAAAAAGGCCTTTCAAGATGGAACAAGCCAGCAATTTACCTATCGGGCCGACGGACTGCTTGCTTCAATTATTGATGCAAAAGGAACCACCACCTTTGAGTACGACAGCACCAATCGCCTGCAAAAGATCACTGATGCCAAGCAACGCTTTGTTGCCTACACCTACGACAGCCAAGGCCGACGCAGCAGCCTCACCACCGAGACGGGCCACCGCGTTAACTATGAATACGACACAAAGGGGCGGCTAGCCAAGTTGACCGATAAAAATGGCCAAATGCAGGTGGCCTATAGCTACGACACGGATGGCCGCCTAAGCAAGGAGACGAACGGCAACGGCACCTCTACGTTATACGGCTATAACCTGGCCGATCAACTCATATCTATCACCAATTATTCCGCAACTGGCAGCATCAACTCTTACGCCAACTACACCTACGACGCCATAGGGCAGCAAAGCAGTGTGACCACAGCCGATGGCAAGTGGGCCTATCAATATGACGCAACGGGCCAACTCATCAAGGCGGTCAAAGACTACAGTGACGCCAACCTAGTCGATCTGGATCTGCGCTATAACTACGATTCTGCCGGCAATCGCTCCAGCAGCACGGTTAATGGCTCCCTGACGAGCTACACCGTGAATCAGCTCAATCAGTACACCCAGGTTGGCGACAAGTCCTATCAATACGATGCCGATGGCAACCTGACGCGCATTGCTGGCGGCGGGCAAGTCTGGACGTTCGGCTATAACAGCGAGAATCGCCTGGTATCGGCAACAACGCCCCATGGATCGTTTGTTTATGACTACGATGCTCTGGGCAACCGATCCGCAGTTGTTACCAACGGCCAACGCACCGATTTCTTGATGGATCCCTTTGGCTGGGGGGATGTGATTGGTGAGTATAACGCGGCTGGTGCACCTACAGCTAATTATCTGCATGGTATTGGCTTGGTGAGCCAGGTCAAAACTGGTGGTGAGGCATTTTACTACGATAGCGATGCTATTGGATCAACGATTGGTTTATCAGACAAGACAGGCGTCTACAAGAATCAATACAGTTATCTGCCGTTTGGTGAATCGCTAAGCAAATCAGAAGCCACTGCTAATCCCTTTGAATATGTTGGGCAGTGGGGGGTGATGGACGACGATAGTGGGCTTGATTATATGAGGGCTAGATATTATACACCTTCAACAGGAGGGTTTATGAATCGGGACCCGATGGGACAAGAAGGAGGCTTAAACTTATATTCTTATGCTATAAATAAGCCTATTTCTTTTATTGATCCAGAAGGCACTACACCTCTGCTTCCTCTAGCGCTTGCAGGGGCGGCTATCGGAGGAATCTGGGGCGTAGCTTCCTATGGAGTATCTAGCGCAATTTCAGGCGATTTTAGTTTTAGGGGTGCAGCTGGTGCGTTCGCGGGAGGAGCGTTCTACGGCGGTGTGATAGGAGCTACTGGTGGTTTAAGCTTGGCTTATGGTATTCCGATAGCCATTGCAGCTGGAGCGGCCGGGAATGCACTCGGATATGGAGTAAGCAACTATGGTACAAACAATTTCAGTACTTCCGGATTGGGAGGAGCTGCTTTGGATGGTGCAGTTACAGGCTGGATACCATGGAAGGTACCTGGTATTAAACGTTATGGATTAGGTGCACCCGGATTTAGCAATACATTTCTAGGACTTAATAAGCATGGGCGAGGCCTGTGGAAAGGCCTAGGGATAAGCGCACTTGCTTCGACACTATGGGTGCAAGGCAAAGAAACTGTCTCCCCCCTCGTTCTTGATCTCGATAATGACGGCATTGAACTCATTTCCCTCCAGCAGTCCAATGCACAATTTGATCTGGATGCCGATAGTTTTGCGGAATGGACCGGTTGGGTGAAAGCGGATGATGGCCTGTTGGCCATCGATCGCAACAATAACTACCTTATTGATGATATTACAGAACTCTTCGGCAACGCTACCACTGATGGTTTTATCATCTTGAAGCAACTTGATAGCAATAACGATAATCTAATCTCTGCCAGCGATGCCCAGTATGCCAACCTGAGAATCTGGCAAGACCACAATGAAAATGGTATCTCAGAAATTGGTGAACTGCGCAGCCTCAGTGATTGGGCCATCAGCAGCATCAATCTGAACTACACAGCCCTGAATGAAAGCAACCAAGGCCATCGGATCAGCAGTTCCAGCTCCTACACACTAGAAAGTGGCGCAACCCGGAAAATCGTTGATGTCTGGTTTGCGCTGAATCAAACGATCAGCACCTACAACAAAGAATACCAACTGAAGCCTGAAACCCTCTTCCTGCCCACGCTGCGCGGCTACGGCACGCTACCTGATCTTCATATCTCAATGAGCAAGGATCCAAGTCTCCTTGCCATGATGCGAGGCCTCGTATCTTTGGATACCAGTAACTACGAAGTCTTCATTAGTCAGCACGTCAACAGACTGGAGGCATTATTGTATAAATGGGCGGGAGTTGAAGCTATTCCCATAAAAAGCAGGGGCATCTATACGGATGGGAGAAAGCTGGCGTTCCTTGAGACATTCTTTGGTGAGAAGTTTTTTCAATCAGGTGGCGGTATGCTGGGAGGGCCAACGGCAGCCGACCCTGGCCCCAATGCTTCAAACACCTTGGCTGGAATTTGGAACCAATTGGTTCGGAGTTTCAGCGGTCGTATATTGGTGCAAGGGGCGTTAAATCGTTTCTACAATGATGTCTTTTATGACAGCATCTCTGATAGCCTGGTCACAAGTAGTGATCTAGATACGCTACTGGCATCTCTAAGATACTTAGCTCCCACCGACAAGCAAAGCATTATCTATTGGGGGCTTGTGGTATCCGGGCTGGACGCATTCGAAGACCGTTTTGGTTTAACGCAATCACAATATGACCAGCGCATTAACCAGACCCTTGCCAATGTTGGTCTTGCCAACACTTTGACGAAGTTCAGGCAGCCCGACTTTCTTCAGGCTTTTGCTCAGATAATCTTTGGCACGCCAGGAGACGATATTCTCAATGGCAGCTTAGGTGATGATCAAATCAATGGTTTGGCTGGCAATGACAAGCTCATGGGCAATGCTGGAAATGATGTGCTTGATGGTGGTATTGGGAATGACAGCTTGTACGGAGGAGATGGAAATGACATTATTAAAGCTGGGCAAGGAATAGATTCTATTGATGGGGGTCCTGGGCGAGACACTCTCGATTTAGATCTGTCAGGAGAAGCAAGCAGTCTCCAAATCGTAAATGTCTTGAACGGTGGATCTGTTTCATGGATTTCCTCATTGGTAAGCGTTGAATCCCTTCGCTTATCCACTGGCGGTGGCAGTGATCGTATCATTCAGGATGCATTTCTTAATGGCATTGTCTTTCGCAGTGATGATGATATCAGTGCTGGTGCCGGTGATGACACGATTAATGCTGGCCTGGGTCTGAATGATCGCATCGACGGGGGTGCAGGTGATGATTTGCTGATTCTTGACTATTCAATCGATGATATTGGTGAACAACTGACTCTGAATGTCAGCCAGGGTGCTGAGGGGTATTCGGGTAGTGCCGGTAGAAGATCATTGGGAGGAGGAGCCTGGCTTGATTCATTCTCATTTAGCGGAGTAAATCGTCTACATATTACCGCCACTAAGAAAGGTGACTATCTCTACGCTTCGGGCGGCAATGACACGATCAACGGCGGCGATGGCAACGACACCAACAACGGCGGTACCGGCACCAACGCCATCACAGGTGGCAAGGGAGATGACTCGATCACAAGCTCCAGCAGCTCCATTGATACCTACTTCTTTAATCTTGGCGATGGCGCTGATACCATTAATACCTATGATAGTACTCCCAATGATAGCGTTCAATTTGGTGCTGGCATCAGCGCCTCTAACATCAGCCTTGAGCGCAGTGGTTATAGCCTGATCTTTAAAGTTGGTGCTGGAACAGATCGAATCACCGTCAGAGATTGGTTCTATGGCAGTTCCTATCAGCTTTCGGCGCTGCGCTTTGCCGATGGAAGCACTTTAACCAATGCGCAGATCGCGCTGCTGCCGGTCCCCCAATTCGGGACCGCTGGCAATGATAA
>JBKCPG010000089.1:0-5056 GCA_046309395.1 Cyanobacteriota bacterium
TGGGGCGCTTGCAGGGGTGGCTCTCGCGGGGGACAGGGGGCTGAGCGCTCGCATAGCGTGCGGAAACAGGGTGAGCCAGTAGAGCGTTGGCCAGAAGTCTTCCGCGCCTCCCGCGCAGCAAAACCCTGAGCCATTTGAAAAGATTACTCAGCTATTTGCCTCGCGAGCGATTGCGGTCTTTGCTGATTCTCGTCCCCCTGTCGATTGTGCCCGGGCTTGCGGATTTGCTCACGGTTTGGGTGGTAAGCCGCTTGTTTGGTTCCCTGGTGGGCAGCAATCTCAAAGATCATCTCCCTGGCGTCAAGGTGTTTGGGGGCGATTCCTTCAACCAGAGCCTCTGGCTTGTGGGACTCCTGATTGGTTTTGCCTGGTTCGCCTCCCTATCGAAATTGTTGTTGCAATTTTTTCAACAGCGGCTCACCGCACGGATTTGGATTGATATTTCCAACCAAGTTCATTCCCGGGTGCTGGCTCAGGATTATGAATATCATCTTACCAAGAGCACGGCAAAGCTCTCCGCGATGGTGTTGAGCCATGTCAAGAAGACCTCGAATTCCGTGGTCAATCCATTGCTGAGAATGGTGGGGAGTGTTTTTTCTATCGCCATGCTTTCGTTCGGCATCCTATATCTGGGGCGCTGGCTTGCCGCCCTCCTTATTCTCTCGCTGGTGGTCACTTATCTTCTGGCTTCGCTATTCATTACTCCCTATCTTCGACACGCCTCAAGACAAAAAATCAGATTAGAATCGCGTACAGCTCATATTCTGCTGGAGTCGCTCAGCTCGATTCGCGACATCCGACTCAGTCATTCAGAACGCTATTTTCGCGAAGCTTTTTTGCATGCGGGTGAAGAGTCCAAGCGCTATGCCTGGGCTTCTGAGCTGTTGCCGGTGGTGCCCCGCATGCTCATTGAACCCTTTGGCATCACGATCATTTTCGCCATCGGTGCCGTGCCCGCCCTCATGAGTGGCAACCGGGTCGATGTGCTGCAAATCATCCCGTTTTTGGCCACCCTCGCCGTGGCCGCCCTGCGTCTCACTCCTCCGCTACAGGATTTCTTTTCCGCCCTCACCCAGCTCCGCAGTGGTTTGCCCGTGGTGGAGAGCATCCTGGCCCTTCTCGACCTGCCCAGCTCTCGCCCCACCCTCTCCACCCCGGGGGTGCCAACTCCAGAAGGGATCTTCCCCACCCGCTCCATTCGGCTCCAAAACGTCTGGTATCGCTACCCCAGCGCGGACGAGTGGGTGCTGGAGGATGTCACCCTCTCAATTCCCGTGGGCTCGCGCATCGCCCTGGTGGGCACCACCGGCGGCGGCAAGACCACCACGGCCCACCTCCTGCTCGGATTGCTTGAACCCCAGCGGGGGTCGCTTCAGCTCGACGGCATCCCGGTGAGCGACCTCGATATGCCCGCCTGGCAGGCCAGTTGCGCCCAGGTGCCGCAATTCATCAATCTCCTCGACGCGAGCATCCTTGAAAATGTGGCCTTTGGCCAAGCGGAGGAAGACATCAACCAGGCGGAGGTGTGGGAAGCCCTGGACGCGGCCCAGTTGGATGAATTCGTGAGCGAGCTCCCCTATGGCCTCCACACACCCATCGGGGAGAACGGCCTGCACCTTTCCGGCGGTCAGCGCCAACGCCTGGCCCTCGCCAGGGCCTTCTACCGTCGGGCCCGTTTCCTGCTGCTCGATGAGGCCACCAGCGCCCTCGACAATCGCACCGAGAATGAGGTGATCGAAGCCTTGGAGCTCGTGGGCCGGCGCTGCACGACCCTGGTGATCGCCCATCGCCTCAGCACGGTGAAGCGCTGTGATCGCATCTACGAATTCGAGGACGGTCGCGTCAAGGCCCATGGAACCTTTGAGGAGTTGCGCCAGCTCTCGGACAGTTTTCGCGACCTGGCCTCCCTTGAGGCCCGATCCGTCAGCTGATCTCCACCCTCCGCTTCCCCTTTTCGCCCATGTCCCCCGTCCCGTTCACCCTGATCGCCGGTCCCTGCGTGATCGAAAGCCCGGAGGTGGTGGAGGAGGTGGCTTCTCACCTCAAGGGAATCGGCGAGCGCCTCGGGATTGAGGTGATCTTCAAGGCCAGCTTTGACAAGGCCAACCGCAGCTCCGGCGACTCCTTCCGCGGGCCAGGGATGGAAGAGGGGCTGGAGGTGTTGGCGGAGGTGAAGCGGCGCCATGGCCTGCGCCTGCTAACCGACATCCACGAAAGCCACCAGGCCGCCGCCGTGGCCTCCGTGGTGGATGTGTTGCAGATCCCCGCCTTTCTCTGCCGCCAAACCGATCTTCTTCTGGCCGCCGCCGCCGCGGTGCGCGGTGGCGACAAGGTGATCAACGTGAAGAAAGGCCAGTTTCTCGCCCCCTGGGACATGGCCCAGGTGGTGGCCAAGCTGAAGGGGGCCGGTGTGGAGCGCCTCTGGCTCACGGAGCGGGGCAACTGCTTTGGCTACAACACGCTGGTGGTGGATTTCCGCGGCATTCCCCAGCTGCGTGCCTTGGGCTGTCCGGTGATCTTTGACGCCACCCACTCGGTGCAGCAGCCCGGGGGCCGGGGCACCAGCACCGGCGGTCAGCGGGAGTTTGTGGCTCCCTTGGCCCGGGCCGCTGTCGCCGTGGGCGTGGATGGGCTGTTCATGGAGGTGCATCCCGATCCGGATCGGGCCCTCAGCGATGGCCCCAACATGGTGCCCCTCCATCGCCTGGAACCCCTGTTGGCGCAGCTGCTGGCCATTCGCGCTCCGCTGCTGGAGCAAGCGGAAGCGGTGAGTCACCTCTGAGCCGCGCCATGCTGAGGGGCCTTCACGGGCGCTGGCGCGACCTCCTGGCCCGCGGGGCCTTCGCGGCACGGGCGGACCAGGGGGGGCGAGGCCGCCATGACTGAGGCCTTCACCCGATTCCGCTCGCAATTGCGTGCCCAGCTGATTCAGGGCCTCAGGGCCGGTCGTTTGGGGCCCCTCGATCGTCTGGCCCTCCTGGATCGGGATCAGTGGCAAGCCCTCGCCGCCTATCGGGGCTTGGTGCATCAGGCCTTTGCCGCCCGACCCCTCGCGCCCCAGGTGTGCGCCGATCTCTGGGATCAGGGAGGGTTTCAGCCGTCGGCCGATCGCGGGCCCTTCTTCAGCCCGGCCCGGCGGGAGCTGGAGAATTCCTCCCATCACTATGGCCATGATGTGCAGCTCAAGCGCCATGCCGGGTTGCCCCTCATCGGCGCTCCCCTGCCCTGGCTCCTCGAACACGGCCTGAAGGTGAGCCCCACCGCCACCTTTGAACGCCCACGCCGGTGGACCCGCGGCTATCTCTGCATGGGTCCCCGTCGGGCTGGATGGCTCCAGGAGCGCTTTGGTGTGCCAGCGGTGCCCATCGGCCCATGGGTCGCCTATGCCCGCCCAGTGCTTCCAGAGCCTGAGATCCAACTCCTCCGACGGCGGCTTGGCCCCACGCTGCTGGTGGTGCTGGCGCACAGCTGGGATCAGGTGGAGCGCTCCCTCAACCCGCGGGCCTCCATCGAGGCCGTGGCCGATGTCGCCAGATCTCGGGGGTATGCCTCCGTGATCTGGCTTCGGCATTGGAAGGACCCACAGTTCGAAGGGTTGCCCCCGGAATGGATCGTGGCCTGCAATGGCCACCGCTCCAACCCCTGGTTTCTCGACGCGATGCGCACGCTCCTTGAGCTGAGCGATGGCTTGGTGAGCAACGCGTTCGGCACCCATCTGGGCTATGGCGCCGCCCTTGGCCTCCACCTCCACTGGATTCCGGTGGAGGTGGAGCAAGACCTCTCCCGCTTGAGCCCGGCCAAAGCGCGGGAGGAGGAGGCGGAGTGGAGCGAGCGCCAGCGGCTCAGCGCCGACCTTCAACGGTGCCTGACCCTGCCCCAACCCGACGCGGCGGCGGCGGTGAGGGACCTGCTCGACCCCTACTGGGGTTTTGACCACGTGCGGGGGGCGGGCGCCTTGCGCCGCCTCCTCAACCACCCCGGCTCCGGCGGGTGAGCCAGGCCATGCGCGCTTTCCGCAGGCCCCGGTGCAGGAATTCCAGGGGCTTCTTTCGATAGAGAGGGTTGTGGCGCCACAGGGGACCCAGGCTCAACCAGCACACACGAGCTTTGGTGAGCTCCCGCACGCCGACGAGGGCCGAGGTCATGCCACCCACCACGATCGGGCTCCCCGGGCGGGCCTCCTGGCACAGGCGGATCAACACCTCCAGGGGGAGGGTGGAGCGCAGCGGGGGCGCCAGCCAGGGTTCCGTGAGGGGGCCGAAGCTGCCTTCCGGCGGGGCCTTGGGATGGTCGATCACCAGCAGGCGGTCGACACCGGGGGTGAACCCCTGGCGCTGGAGCCCGCGGCACCAGGCGCGCAACACCTCCGGCGGAATCCGCTGGCCAGGAAACTGATGCGCCAGGTTGGGCACCGAACAGAACCACAGCGGGCGCTCGGGGGGGGTGGCCGTGAGGCACCTCTCCACCTCTGGGGCGCCCCGCTCCCGGGACGCCTCCACCAGGGTGGAGAAGAGCCGCCGGCGGTCGGCCTCCGGCACAGGCTCCGGGGGCAAAGGGGGGCGATGCCAGCGGGGCTGCCGCCCGCTGAGCACATAGCGCACCGACCAGTCGGGCTCGGGGATGGGCAGGCCCAGCAGGCTGGGCACGATGGCCCGCAATTCCCGCGGGCAGCGGTAGTACACCCCTAACCCATCGCCGCACACCACCATCCGCCGGATGGCCAAGCGCTCCACCACCTGCCGCTGGCTGGCGAGCCACTGACTGTTGACCAGGGCCCAACCCCAACCCCCTGGCGCCAGCTCGTCCGGGTCGGAGGCCAGATGGAGGGCGCTGAAGCGCTCGGGCTGGCGCCGCCGCAGCACGGCCACCCACCGCTCGATTTCCCCATGCATGGCGGCCAGGGACTCGGGCTGCTTCCGCAGCACGCCGGTGACAAGGATGGTGATTGGCAAGGCATCCGCTTGGCCTGGACGCAGGGTGCTCACCACCGCCAGCTGGTGGACCAAATGGATCAGGCCCCCGGTGAGCACCAGAACCCCGGGTGGTGGGGCTCCGG
>JBKCPG010000090.1:0-9402 GCA_046309395.1 Cyanobacteriota bacterium
ACATTGCCGTCAGCTCCGCCCCCGCGTTGAACACCGACCGCTGGTTCTACGGGGTGTTCCAGTCGGCGCCGGATCTGATCCGTTGGCTGACTGAGCCATTCCCGGGCCTCGACGCCCCCCTCGTTGCGGTTCCGCTTGAGCTCGACCGCCATTACCGCTTCTCGGCCCCGGAGCTCAAGGCGGGCAGCCATCGCCTCGATGGCGTGCTTTGGCCCCTCGGTAGTGAGACCGGCTCAGAAGAGCTGCCGGTGGTGCTCCTGGAGGTGCAGATGCGCGCCGACCCCGGGTTCCACCACCGCCTGGCAGCTCAGACCTACCGCTTCCTGCAGCTCCACCGCGACATCGAGCACTGGCGGGTGGTGGTGATCACACCGCACCAGCGTCTGCAGCTGGGTCCTGTGCTGCCCCTGCGGGATTTTCTGGCTCAGGTGCGCTGGGTGAGCCTGGAGGATCTCGGCCAACTGGAAAACCTTGATGCCGCAGTAGATTTGCTAACCCTGCCGGTGCGCTCTGAGCCTGAGCTGGGAGAGCGCTGCCGGCGGATCCTGGCGAGCCGCCGGGATCTGGAGCCGGTGGTTTTCTCTATGTTGAGTGAACGGTTTCCACAGCTGAGCAAGGAGGAAATTCTGATGATCGCCGGCGTGCCGCTGCAGGAATTGCGCCACACCCGTGCGGTGCAGGAGATTCTGGAGGAGGGCAGGCAGGAAGGAAGGCAAGAAGGCCGTCAGGAAGGCCGCGAGGAGGGACTGGAAGCCGGTCGGCAGCAGGAAGCCGCTGGCCTGGCCATCCGGCTGCTTATACGCCGCCTCGGCAGCCTCGACGCTGGTACCTGTGAACGGCTTGGTGATCTGCCCCTACAGCAATTGGAGCAATTGGCGGAGGACCTGCTCGATTTCACAGAGCCTGGCGACCTGCAGACCTGGTTCGACGACCATCCGGCGGGCTGAGCCTGGCTCTCCCACCGGCCAACTTGATTGACTCCAATCGGCCAATGGGCTTGACGCGGGACAGGCACCGAGATTGTGGTCCCAGAGTCCGTATCCCCTTACAACGACATTTTTTGCGGCTTTACAGGGCTCTCCTCGCATCCCCTTGGACGTGGGATTGAGCCAGAAATCAAGTGATATCAAGGAGTCAGCAGACATACTGAGCCATCCCAGGACCTGCCGGGACAACCCCAAAAACTCTGAAAACGGAGAGGGTGGCCGTGTGCAACGGACCGGATCGACTGCTATGGGACGGCTTGGGACGATGGGTGCCCCCGTCTGTACCGTCTTTTATACCGTCATTCACGGTCTGTGATGGATGGACGGATTTCGAGGCTCCAGATTGCCGTGGGACCTGCTTGAGACCCGGAACGGAGGGTTCAGGGGAGACGGCTGAGCCTGTGCTGGTTGGGGCTGAGAGCTGATCCGCAGCCAGACTGACGAGCACCATCGCTGGATTGACCCATGCGGCGTGATCACGAGACAGGAAGGGGCTGAGGAGAACCCTTTCATGGGCGACCGATTGATCATCTCTGACAACCGTGAGGACCCGGGCAACCCGCTGGTGCTTGACGGTGAGGCCATTGACGCAGCGGCACGGGACCCGGTGGCGATCGGCAAGATCATGGTCGACCAGGTCTGGGCAGAGGGCACAAACCCCACCGGTGGAGGCCTGTACGACGAGCGCAACAGCAACCAGCACCGCCGGCTGCAGGTCTTTGAAACAGGCAGCGAGGACTTCATGACCGGCGGCTGGGTGCGGGTGCTGGCCAGCGCGGAACAGGTCCGCAAGGAGCGTCCTGGCATGGAGCGTGCTGCCAAGGCGGGGCTGGTGAGGATCCATGGCACCCACCGGGGCGTGCTGCTGGTGGAGTTTCTGGACGTTTCCTGGGGCTGAGCCGTTCTGCGCATAGGCGCCCAGCAGCCTGGAAACCTATCACTCCTCTGCGTGGAGCAAGAAGCGACTCATTGCTCTCTTTGCCTTAGGCTTCACAGGAGTGATAGGTTGCCTGCCGTGGATCTGGTTGGGACTGTTCGCTCCCATCTCTCATGAACCCCAAGGAACTGCGGCTTGCTCAGATGGATGCGGTGCTTCAGGAGGCCACAAGTCACCCGCTGCCGCCACGCCCGCCGGCGGGCTGGCTGAGGGCCATCCGTGAGGCCCTCGGCATGACCTCGGCTGGTCTGGCGGCTCGCTTGGAGATCACAGCGTCCGGGCTGCGAAAGCTGGAGCAGGCCGAGGCGAGCGATGCCATCACGCTCGGCACCCTGCGGCGGGTGGCCGAGGCCCTCGACTGCGACCTGCAGTACGCCTTGGTGCCCAAGCGCCCGTTGCGAGACATGAGAAAGCAGCAGGCCCTGAGGCTGGCGCAGCAGTGTCAGCAGCGTGCCGGCCGCACCATGGCGCTGGAAGCTCAGCCCATTGATGCGCCATCCGAGGGGGCACAGGAGCGGCTCGAGGCCATGGCTCAGGAGATCCTTCGCACCAGCGGCGCCCGGCTGTGGGATTGAACGACTGCCTACCAGCAGGGGCGACGCCACTGGATGGCGAGGAGTTGGAGGGGCTGCTGCCCACCCCATCTGGTCAACCGCAGCCAGCTCAATGAATGGGAGCAGCAGAACATCGAAGCCGCTCTGCTCTGGCTGTCCCGCCAGCGACGGCCGAAGCCGCTGGAGGAAAGCTGGCTGCGGCGCCTGCATCGCGAGATGTTCGGCCAGAGCTGGCGTTGGGCCGGGCAGTACCGCAACAGTGACAAGAGCATCGGCGGCGACTGGCGGCAGATCCGCCTGCAGGTGCCGGCCTTGCTGGCCGATATCGCCTACCAGGTGGAGCACCGGGTGGATGCGGTGGATCAGATCGCCATCCGTTTCCACCACCGGCTCGTCTCCATCCACCCGTTCCCCAACGGCAACGGTCGTCACGCCCGCTTGATCGCTGACGTGTTGATCGAGCAGCTGGGCGGCCTGCGCTTCTCCTGGGGCGGCAGCAGCTCCCTCGTGGAGGCCTCCAGCCTGCGGCAGCGCTACATCGCCGCTCTCCAGCAGGCCGATCGGGGCGACATCAGCGCCCTGCTGGCGTTTGCGCGGGCCTGCTGAGCGGTGTCGATGTTGCCAGGCGTCAGCGCCTGGACGGTTTGGCGTGGCATCGCCACTGCCCATACAACCGCCATAGCCCATACAAGCTGAGGGCCGCGAGCACGCCGATCAGGAAATGGATGGCGATATCGGCCAGCCAGAGCCCCGCGGCGTGGAAGCCTTGCTGGCCCGTCGCCGCTGCGGTGGCGGGTCGCTGGTTCGTCAGCATGGCCAGCAGCCTGGCGGCGGGCCGCGGACGGGTGGCGGCGGCAAGTCCGCTGAAGCTGAGGGCGGCACCGACGAGGAAGATCGTCAGTTGCAGCAAGCGATTGCGGGCCTTCTCCTCTCCCTCCAGCTTCCGATGGAGCTGTTGGCCGTCAAGGGCGACGATGGCGCGCAAGACGCTGATCAGCTGCTCGGCGTAGCGCTGCCCCGCGTGGAGTACCTCCAGGTCGTGGTCCATCTGGCGGAGCCAGGTGGGGGCGTCCTGCTCCAAAACAGCCTTCAAAAAGGTGTCGCCCTGCCGCGGCAAGGCCTTGGCGGCCTGAGCGGCATTGAAGGCGTTGGTGCGGAGGGTGAGCCGGTGGTTGCGATGTCCCGCTCACAGCGGGCCAGGTCCCGCCCGAGTAGGGGCAGCGTGCGGAGCTGCTCCTCCAGGCTGGCGATGTGTTGGTCTTGGGAGGGCCATTCAGAGTCGAGCGGGGCGATCTGGCTTGCCCATGCCTCGATCGCTTGATAATTGTGGAAACCCTCGGCGAAGCTGCACCGGCTGGCCCGGGCGGCAAAGGCGATTTTGGCGCGGCAACAGAGCAGATTCACCAGATGTTGTTGATAAGAACCATCCAACTCTGTCTCGATGGATGCAGCCACGCTAGCTTCGCTCAGCCATGCCAGTTCTCGGCCTGCCTCAACACGCTGTGCTGGAGCTGCGTCACTGCCATCGCGCAAAACTACATATAGCCCGCGTGTCAAGCCAGCATCGATGTGGAGGGTTGGGCGCTCGACACCACGCGCAAGGTAATGCAGATGTAATTAATTGGCCTGGTGATCACCAACTAGCTCTCTGCCTGAATCTCGCGCACCAGATCATTGACTGCCTCGCTCATGTTCATCTCTCCGCCCTGGCCGGCCAACTCGGCAAATCGGCGACCTTGCGGTAGGAGTCGCGCTTGCGCAGATCCTACCGCATCGTTGAAGCTTTTATTCAGTCTCGACAAGTTGGCGCCGATGGCATTAAACTTATCGACAAAAAGCAAGAATCGCTTGTGAAGCTCCACCGCCTGCCCCTGTATCTCATCTATATTCCTGGCGATCTCCTCCTGCTGGATGGTCATCGCTAGACCCTTGAGGATGGCCAGCAAGCTGGTGGGGAAGGTGAGAATGATATTCCGGCTAAAGGCATATTCCAGCAGCTGCGGATCCCGCTCCAGTGCCATTGAGAGAGCTCCCTCTACCGGGATGAAGAGCACCACCGCATCCACCACCTGGCCCAGGGTGCTGAGCTTGCCGGCATAGTCCTTCTTGCTCAGAAGGTCGATATGGCCACGCACCTTCTTCAGATGGTCCCCCAGCGCCGCCTCTCGCAGGGCTTGATCGCTGGCCTGCAAAGCATCAAGGTAGCTCTCGATTGGTGCCTTGGAATCCACAATCAGACGGCGTGAGCCTGGGATCGTGATCACACAGTCCGGCCGGTAGGCGCCCTCTTCGGTTCCTACATGTACCTGCTCTTCAAAATCGCAGAAGCTGATCAACCCCACGAACTCCAAGATCCGGCGCAAGTTCACCTCCCCCCACTGGCCCTTCACATTTGGGGAGCGCAGCGCTGAAGTGAGCTGCTGTGCAGCGCCCTGCACGTCCTCGCTGCGCTGCCGCAAATCACGAGTGGTTTCCGCCAGTAGCGTAAGCTTGTCTCTTGAATCCTTCTGCAGTGCCTCAACCTGCTGCCGAAGCTGCTGCACCTCTTTGGCAAACGGCTCGCTCACCGTTTCCTTGGTGCTTTTCAACAAGGCCTCACGGGAGCCATCCAGCATCTGGCCGCTAAGCGAGCGAAACTGAGTGAGCAGATCGGCTCGGGCATTCTCCAGAAACTGTCTCTGGCTTTGTTGGGAGCGCAGCTGCTCGCTGATTTCAGCCACGCGAGCGCTGAGAGCTTCCCGTTCTGTACGGATCTGATCAAGCTCTGCCTGAGTGGCAACGTTCCTGCTTTGTAGGGAATCGCGCTCTTGTTCCACCGCCTCCAACTTCGTGCGACTTATGGCCGACTGCTGCAGGGCGCCTTTGAGCTCGGCGCTCTGGACCTCTAGCTGACGTGAAAACTGCTCAATTCCCTGATCGGCTCTGAGCAAACGCTCCTGCAGCAGCCGCAGTTCACTTGAACCATCGCCAGCGCTGCCGCGCCGCTGGTACAGCCGGCTGAGGATGAACCCGGCAATCAAACCGGCCAGCACACCGGTGATGAACAGCAGAACGGGGGCCACGGGGCAAGACCACTGCTCCTGATCTTCCTCCAGTCCCCCCCCCTGAGACCCAAGGTGCAGCTGCCTATGGCTTCGAGTCAGGTCGTCTTCGCCTGCCATGACTCCATCGCGAAGCTTCAACGCCAGCCTGGTTGCTGCGGTGAGTGCCGGCGCCTCACACCGTCAAGACTGCAAGCGTGGCAGGTCAGCCATTTCTGATTGGGCCCCAGGCGGCCGTGCTGGTGCTCTGAGGCGCCCTGCCCCTGCGAGTTTGGCCTCTCGGGGCCCTGCCCGCAGGGGTTTGCGGCATCGGCATCAAGGCGACATCAAAACCTGAGCCACCTGGAGACCATCCCGCTGGCTGGACCTCCGGCGCGATGGTCCTCAGGTGGCACGGCCGGGACCGCAGGCCGCCCCAGGATCCGCGCCGCGGCAAGGGTCGGGCCTGGCTCGCCCTTTGTCGTGTTGGGCGCTGGCGCGCCATTGGGAGGTGACGAGCCCTTCACCTGCGGCGCGGTCGTGGGCGGGGTCCTGCGTCCCCTCCGCCGCGGCCCCAGCCGAGTCCCATCGCGCTGCCCTCAGCTTCCCCAGCGGCAATGCCAAAACCGGGCCGATCGCGGTCTCCAGCACCAGCCGTCTCACCTGCCCCTCCTCCTGTTCCCTGGCGGGCGAGCAGGGCTGCTATGCCGAGGCCGGCTTCCGCACCCGCCTCCACTGGGATCGGCTCAGCGCCGCCCAGCTCGGCACCACAGCGGCAGCCTTCATCCAGCAGGTGGCGGCCCTGCCTGCGGGGGTGATGTTCCGCCATTGCGCCCCGGTGATCAGTGGCCCGATCCGGCCGATCCGCTGCGCATCGATCAGGCCCTGCTGCTCCAGCTGGCCAAGGCCACCAGGCACCAGCGGGCGGCCTGGTCCTTCACCCACTTCCCCATGGGCCCTGAGAATCAGGCCGCCGTGCGGCTGGCGGCGGCCAAGGGTCTGGTGATCAATGCCTCCACCAAGTCCCGCTCCATGGCTGCGGCGTTGGTGAGGCAGGGCATCCCAGCGGTCCGCGTCGTGCCTGCTTATGTTTGAGATCGCCGAGGCGGTCCTTGGTGCGGCCCCAGCGATTGATGAAATGAATCACGGCCCGCATCAGATCGCCGAGATAGCCACCGCCTTGAAAGGTATGGCGACCTTTCTTGTAGCGGCTAAAGCCATTCACCAGATCATCGCCGGCATCTTCAATGTCACCGGCGATGGCCGTCACGATCTCCAGAAGTTCGTAGAGTTCCTTGCGTTGGGGCAGGTCACGGCTAGCCAGGGCCGTGATCCGTTCTTTGAGGAGGGCAGTTTCATCCTTGGCCTTGTTGGCCAGGCGCCGATGCTGGGCCCGGCTGCGCATCAGACTGGAGTAACAATTCCTCAGCTCCAGGTAAGTGCTGTTGAGCACCTCGCGTTCCAGTGGTTCCGGATCTGGGGGGAAATCAGAGGTTGGGGGCAGGAAGACCATGCCAGGCAGAACATCGACTTCCATCTTCCGAATGCGGCTGCAAGGTGCGGCGATTCGCAGGAGGCTGGATCTATGCATGGGGTGAATAGTTGCGGCATCACCCTGCGTGGCGACTGAGGCGAGAGGAGTGCGGAAGGAGCTGCAGATCTGCAGCAATCTTCATCATCTCGCCGGAATCGTCCGAACAAAGCGGAAGCAGTCCCCCATGGCCGCAGCCTCGCTTCCGGCCCATGGGACAGGGCGCCTGCTTAGCCTGGGGCGTACACCGCCGGGGCTCTGCTTCAGGTGCCAAGTCGGCAGAGCCGCCCCTGTTCTGAGACCACTCACCCATTCACCTCATCAATGGTGATCTCCTGCTCCCAGGCTTTGGCGATCGAGCGATCCAGTCGCCGCAGCAGCGCCACAAAGCTCTCCCCCTCGCGCCGCACCAGCATCACCGGACAGTCATAGCTGGTGATGGCGGAGGCCACACAGTCGATCGGCCCGACGCGCCCCACCGTGATGTCGCCGCCTTCTTCCAGGATCGCTTCGATGTTGTGGTAATCCATGGGCTGGGTGGCGAGGGGGCTTGGGGTAGTCAGTCGGTTGGTTCTGAGAGCTGCAGCATCAACGTCGAGACACTGAGCGGCGAGGGGCGAAATCCAAGCGAGCGGTAGAACGCAGCCGCCTGCTCGTCGATCGCGTGCACCAGCAGGGCTCTGGCGCCGATCAGGCGCCTGGCGGCAAGGCTGCGCCGCAGCGCATCGGCCACCAGGGCGCGGCCCAGGCCCTGGCCCTGCTGGCGACGATCCACCGCCAACCGGCCGAGCACCACAACGGGAAGGGGGTCGGGCATGTTGCGGCGCAAGGCACCGGGCACCTCCGCCAGCACGATCGCCCCAGCCGACAGACAGGCGTAGGCGATCACGGCGTTGCCCTCGTCTGGGCAGAGCACCACCGTGCGCGACACCCCTTGGCGCTCATTGGCCAGGGCCCTCTGCTGCAGCCACTGATTCAACGCGGCGTTGCCGCAGTCGAAGCCTTCCAGCTGATGCTGCGGGCCGAGGGGCTCAGGCGGGCGCATGCCAGGGCTGCGGCATGGCGAGCAGGCGCTCGATGCTGGTCTGATCCTGGGCGGCAGCGCCGGAATCCCCCAGATCCGCGAGCAGAGCCGTGGTCTGCTCCGGCGTCAGGGAAAACAGCGTGCGATCCAGGAGCACATCCCGCGCCCGTTCCTGGCAGCTGCGCAGGATGAATTCGGTGCGGCTGATCCCTTCCGCTGCAGCGGCCTGATCAATCAGCTGGCGCTGCTCGGCTGAGGCCCGCAGCTGCAGCACCTGATCCCGCGCCATGACCCACACTTCTGGCTGTCATGACATTGTAGTGCGCCCGTTTCAGCCAGGCTGATACACCGCCAGGGCCGTCTCCAGCTTCTGACGGTGCTCGTCCCTCAGGGCCTCGGGGCTGTCGATGCGGATGCCGGCGCCAAAGCCGAACAGCCAGTTGCGCAGGTCGATGTCGCGCTCCACAGTCCAGGGGGGCAGGTCAAGCTCCACCGGATAGGGGTGAGTGTCTGAGGGGCTGCCGGGCTCCAGCACGTGCGGGGCGTTGGGGTGGTGCCACCAGTGCTCGCCGGCCAGGGGCTGGGAGAAGCGGGTGTGCTCGATCGGGTAGCGCTGCAGGCCTTCGCGGATGAAGGCAAAGCACCAGCCCTGGCAGCAGAAGCGCAGCGTCACCAGCTGCTTGGCGCGGATCCGGGCATTGGGGCTGGCCAGCCGCAGCTGGTTTTTGAGGTCGCTGCCGAAATAGATGCCGCCGCTGTGATGCAGCAGCAGCTCCAGACGCCGCAGGGCCTGGCTGTGGGCCTCGTCGCTGCGCCGGTTGCCCCGCTCGCTGCGGCGCAGAGCCAGACGGTCGATCCGTTCGCTGCGGATCAGGCCCACGCCGGTGCCGATCGCGTCTTCCTCGAACACCAGATACCAGCCGATGTTGTGGAACAGCAGCTGCAGCGGCCACACGCGAAAGGAGCCGTTGGGGCTGTCCGCAAAGGAGCCCACCGAGACGTAGCGCTCCAGCTCGATCCGCCGCCGTTCCACGATCGCCGTCTCCAGGGCCTCGGCCTGCCGCTCGGCCGCCAGGGAATCGGGCCGCACCAGGGCACTGCTCACGATCGAGCGGTTGGCGAAGGCCCGCACCGGTGGCGATCCATCGATCGCGATGCCGGCCCAGCCCAGCCGCTGCTCCAGCTCGTTGAGCAGATCCTGGGCGGTGGGATCGGCCAGGCGGCCGGCGGCCTGGCTCACCACCCCATGGATCTCGCGCAACCGGTGGGCCGAGAGCAGGGCGGTGCCGATGGCATAGCCGTGGCGCACGTTGTCGTTGCGGTGGCGGAAGCCGTAGGGGGTGAGCAGCT
>JBKCPG010000091.1:0-3513 GCA_046309395.1 Cyanobacteriota bacterium
CCATCATCAGGAGATCAGGGATGAGCAGCTACGAATCACCATCACGCCGCGTCAGCCGCGAGTCGCTGGGCGACTGGGCAATGACGGACCCACTGGCCGGCGCTGCCTTGCGGTCGGGCGGCACTGAGGCAGAGCTGATCCACGCACTGCTGGAGGATCGTCGGCGGCTGAAGGAGCTGCTGACGAAAGCCCTGTTTACCAGCCCGCCGGCGGTGGTAATCAGCGAAGAGGCGTTCAAGCGGTATCAGGCGAGGAAGGGCAGCCCGCCGGCGCCCATCGACGAATCCGACTGCTTCGACTGCGACCTAAGCCAGGAGGATGCCCGCAACGAGTTGCAGCGCATCGAGCGGTCGCTATCAGGAGATCAGGAATGACGTTCAAGTGGCCTCAAAGCCCGGCCAAGATGAGCACCGATGAGTTCATGGAGTGGCTGGAGAGGGCCACGCCTGAGCAGCTGGAGAGCTTCGCCAATGGCACAGACGGCTGGCCCACGGTGTCCGACGCGAAAGTGGCCGACAATGCCGTGACCGCAGGGGACTGGCCGGAGCCCGCGAACTACAGCGAGTTTCGACTGTGGCACCTGCTCAGGTCTGACTTCATGCTCAGGTGATCGCCATCGTGACAATGTGTGAACCGTCCGCCGTGGTGGTGGGCAGGGTGTCCGCAACGGGTTACAGTATGGGCATCGGAGGGGAACGCCTCCACTGCCACTCGCCAGCCATGACTCTCGCCACCCTCCCCGCCTATTTCGCGCTCGAAACCGTCAACGGCCAATGCCGCTACGAGTTCCAGCCCTGCGGCGGCCATCAGGCCTATTGCCGCCGCTACGTCAAGGATGACGCCGGAAACTGGCAGCTGCTGTCCAGTGGCTGCAACTGGATCGGCATCATGCGCCAGCGCTACAGCGATCTGAAAGCCAAAGGCCTCCGCCCTGCAGACAACACCAGCCACGATCATCATTCCTGACCCACCCCGCCTGGCCCCAGCGCCGGGCTTTTCTGTATCCTGCCCCCAGCAACACCCCCGCGCCCGTCGGGCCGACCCAGAGCGTGGGTCACTCTTCACCAACTCCCCCCAGCAGCAGCGACCCGCAGCCGCTCGCTGAGACGGGTCCAGTTCCTGGGGAATCCTCCGACCCTGCGCAGCGCCCGGGGCTGGGGCTTCACCCTCTCGACCGGCACCAGCACCAGCTGATCTGGCCGCTCCCGCCGCCGCCTGCTCCGATCCCTCGGTTCCGGCTTCTTCCGCTCCACCGCCACCAACACCAACTGCACCGACTGCGACGCCAGCGCCGCCTGCAGCCTGCTCAGCCGCACCTCCAGCGCCCGCGTCGAAAGCCCCTCCTGCTGGGCCAGCTCAGGCCGCGGCACCTCCACCCCATCGAGGCCCCATGCCAGCGACAGCAGCCGGCGATCCTGCGGCGCCAGGCGGGCGATCAGGCCGCGCAGTTCCTCCGCCTGCCGCCACCGCTCGCGCTGCTCCTCTTCATCCTCTGGTGTGCGGTCGAACGTGGCGCACAAGCTGCCCAGCTCCAGGCCGTCATCCGAAACCACCTGATCGAGGCTGGCGATCCCCCTGCCGTTCTCCACAACCTGCTCCAGCACCTTCAGGCTCACGCCCAGCTCGGCGGCGATCTCCGCCTGAGTGGGGCTGCGGTTCAGCTCCAGCTCTAGCCGCCGGGTGATGGCCTCCAACTTCGAGAGGTGCTGGCAGTGGCTGCCGGGAATCGCAATGGCCCGGCCGTGGGCGTCAACGTGGCGGTTGATGGCCTGGCGAATCCACCAGTAGGCGTAGGTGGAGAACCTGTAGCCCTTGGCCGGGTCGAACCGCTCAGCGGCGGTGATCAATCCGAGGTTCCCCGCCTGAATCAGATCCTCGCGGTCGTGTGCCTTGGCCAGCCGGCTGCAGCGGCGGCTCACGAACGCCACCACCAGCCGCAGATTCGCCGACACGAACCGATCGCGGGCCCGCTGGCCGCGGCGCCTGATACCGGGTGGGCACGGGTCGGGATGGTCCTGCCAGCGCCTGATCGCCGTGCCCAGCTCGATTTCCTCAGCTGGCGACAGCAGGGGGATTCGCCCGATGCTGTCGAGCCACCAGGACTGGGCGGAGGTGGCTGGCACCGGGTCGAGTGTGACGATTTGCCCCCATCATAGGGTGCAGATCCGGAACCTAAGCGGTAGGATCGGGGAGCGTTCACCACTCGCTACGCCATGGAACAGAACACTGCCACCCCGCAACCCGTCCAGCCCGCCTCCACCGAGCCCGACCGCATCGCCGCGCTGGATCAGCAGATGGCAGACCGCATCGCCTACCTGGAGGAGCGGGCGGCAGAGACCATCCACGCGTTGGAGCAGCGGGTGGCGGAGTTGGAGGAGCGGCTGAGACCGTCTGCCGAGCCGCCCGAGGGCATCTCCAGCCGCCAGGTGGCGCAGATCACCGGCGGTGACAACTGGCTGGTTGCGCTCTGCAATGACGGCACCCTGCTACAGCTGGCCAAGGGCACCTGGACCCAGCTCCCCGCCATCCCCCAGCCATGACCACCACCCTCTACGACTTGACCGGCGACGCACTCCGCCTGCAGCAGCAGATCGACAGCGCCGCTCAGGATCTGTTCTCCGACGATCCGGCCGTGGTGGCTCAGGCCACCGCCACCCTGGAGGGCCTCATTTCAGCTGAGGCCGACAACAGACAGGCCATCCTCGCCAAGGCTGATGCCTGGTGTTGGGTGATCGACTCGCTCAGGGCCCGGCACGCTGCCCGCAAGGCTCGCGCCGATGCCCTGCGCGAGCTGGCCGCTGCCGATGAGCAACAGGCGGACGCACTGCAGGATCGGCTGGTGGCGGCGCTGCAGAAGGCCATCCCCGATGAGACCTCCTATCAGCTGCCCGAGCACAAGCTGTCCAGCCGGAAGGTCACCAGCGTGGACCTTGCCGCCGAAGTGGCCGACCTGCCGGAGCAGTTCCAGCGGATCAAGACCACCTACAGCGCCGACAAGACGGCCATCGCCGCAGCCCTGAAGCAGGGCCAGCAGATCGACGGCTGCTCCCTGGTGGAGCGGCGGAGCTGGAGCATCAAATGAGCACCCCCACCCAACCCCTCGAATGCCCCGGCGCCCTGTCGGATCTGATCCTGCAGGCCGCCCGCCAGGCGCTGCCGGCGCACGTCGATTCGCTGATCCAGCTGCCCGACTGCGGCGAGCGCAACCGTCCGCTGATGCCCCTGCTGGTGGGGCTGATCGATGCGGCGAAGGCCACGGCCAGCGCTGTGGCGGACAACGCCTGGGACGCTGGCCCGGCGCTGCCCAAGGATCTCGCGTACGGACTGCTGGCCGATCTGGAGATCATTCGCCAGCACATCCGCTCTGCTGAGGATGCCTTCTAACCAATGGCCTACTACATCACCTACCGAAAGGACAATGAAACCCACGACCTCGAATGGATCGCCGGCAACGGCTGGACGACGGATTCAATTCGCCAATGTTTCGAGCAGCGCTTCCCGCAGGCGCAGATC
>JBKCPG010000092.1:0-7535 GCA_046309395.1 Cyanobacteriota bacterium
CGGATCGGGTCAAGTGGTGACCCCTAAACCTCATCTAGACTGGAATCAATAACTTAATGCAAAGGATGCGATCAACCGATTTCACCGCTGCCAGCGAAACTGGCGACATTGGCCAACTACGCCCTGACTCCCGCAACGCCAGGCGCCGCACCGACCGCTCAGCATCGCTTATCGCCAAGTCCCTGGAGCGGTTCGGCGCTGCCCGCTCGATCGTCATCGACGAAGACGGCAGGATCCTCGCCGGTAACGGCACTGTCGAGGGCGCCAAGGCCGCAGGCATCAGCAAACTGCGCATCATCGAAACTGATGGCGATGAGCTAGTGGCGGTACGCCGCACCGGCCTCACCGAGGAGCAGAAGATCGGCCTGGCCCTGGCGGACAACCGCACCAGCGACCTGTCCGAGTGGGACGGATTGATGCTGCAGCAGCTCAGCGAGACGCATGACGTTTCGCCGTGGTTTGAGTCGGAGGATCTAGAGGCGATCATTGGTGGTGACAGCAAGGTTGTTGAGCAACTGCCACCCGAAGACTTCCCCGAGGCTGGCGACGACCTCGAAACCGATTACCGCTGTCCTTCGTGTGGCTACGAATGGAGCGGCAAGACCAAATGACGAAGCCGCCTTACCGGGTGCCGTCAATGGCCGAGATCGAGGCCTTACCTTGGAACGGCTACCGGGTGGCCTCTACGTTCTCTGGCTGCGGCGGGTCGTGCCTGGGCTATCGAATGGCTGGCTACCGAGTAGTTTACGCGAACGAGTTTATAGAGGAGGCGCAACGCACCTACAAAGCGAACCATCCGAACAGCTACCTAGACACTCGGGACATCCGCCAGGTCAGGCCTGAAGATGTGATGGAGAAAGCGGGAGTCGGTCGCGGTGAGCTTGACTTGCTTGACGGATCCCCGCCTTGCTCAGCATTTTCGACTGCTGGGAAGCGCGAAGCCGGCTGGGGGAAGGTCAAGTCCTACAGCGACAAGGCGCAGCGGGTCGATGATCTGTTCTTTGAGTACGTGCGGCTGCTCGACGGGATCAGGCCGAAGGTCTTTGTCGCTGAGAACGTGAGCGGCCTGGTGAAGGGTACGGCAAAGGGTTACTTCAAGCGGATCCTTGCAGCGCTTAAGGAGCCTGGCTATCGAGTGAGCTGCCGGGTGCTTGACGCTCAGTGGCTTGGTGTTCCGCAGATGCGGCAGCGGACGATCTTTGTAGGCGTGCGGGAAGACCTGGGAATTGATCCGGCGCATCCCGAGCCGCTGCCGTACCGGTACAGCGTGCGGGATGCCATACCGTGGATTGATCGAGAGTGCGACGAAGGTCAGCAGCTTAGGCAAGTTGAGTTAGATGCCTGCATGAAAGGCTATGCCGTGGGCAGAGAGTGGGAATTTCTACGCACCCCTGGAACACAGTCCAAAAAGTATTTTCAGCTAGTGAGGCCAAGTCTTGACGCACCTTGCCCGACCATTACACAAAGAGGCGGGGACCGCACTGTGGCATCAGTATGTCATCCAACCATTTGCAGGAAGTTTTCCATAGCAGAACTCCGCCGCATTTGCGGATTCCCTGATGATTTTCAATTCTCAGGGGCATTTCCCTCTCAATACGAACGGATGGGCCGCGCCGTCCCGCCCGTGATGATGTCGCACATCGCCAGCACCATCGCCACCAAGATCCTCAATCGGTGTTGACCATGGAGATTCCCAGCAACTGGACCTTTGAGACCCCAGGCGTCGCCGCTGGCTTTGATCGGCACGTCCGCGAGCAGTTGCCTTGGTATGACCTAGCAACCAACGCTGTGACCCACATCGCACGGCACTACATCCCTGAGGGCGGGCTGGTCTACGACCTTGGCGCCGCGACCGGGAACATCGGCCGTGCGATTGCGCCAGTTCTCAGCGACCGTAACGCCCGGTTGATCGGCATCGAGCCGTCAGCCGAAATGGTGAAGCGCTACGAAGCCCCTGGCGAGATTGTTTGCGGCAAGGCGGAGGAGATCGAATACGAAGCCTTTGATCTTGCCGTAGTCTTCCTGACGCTCATGTTCATCGAGCCGCGGAAGCGGATCCAGTTGATGAACCACCTTCGCTTGGCCTGCCGGCCCGGTGGTGCCATCGTTGTCTTTGACAAGCTCGAACCGGTTGGCGGCTACCTCAGCACTGTTTTCTACCGGTTGACGCTTGCCGGAAAACGAGCTGCTGGTGTTACGCCTGACGAGATCGTTGAAAAAGAGCTCAGCCTTTCTGGCGTGCAGCGTCCGATCGTTGAGGAACAGCTCGGCGGCTCGGCCCATCTCTGGTTCAAGTTTGGAGACTTTGCCGGGTGGGTGATTGAGAGGCCGGGTACTACGAGGAACGACTAATGGCCACTCCCCGCAGCACTGTTGCAGAGTCCGAACTGCGCACGCAGCGGATTGCTCGCATCATCGCAAGCGGTGGGAAACGCTCTGACTGCCTGCGCTTTGCTGCGGAGCAGTGGGGGATCAGTACACGGCAAACCGAAACATATATCGCCCGCGCCCGTAAATTAATCAAAGCCGACTGGGCCGAAATCCACCGCGATCAGATGATTGCCGACCTCCTCAGCCAGTACAGCACCCTGCAGATGGAGGCCCGCCGCACCGGCCACCTGAACGTCGCGCTCGGCTGCATCCATGGCGCTGCCAGGTTGGCGCAGCTGGTGTCATGAGCATCCTCGCCGGTCGGCTTGGTGGCAGCGTCCTGGCGCAACCCATCGCACCGGTGGCTGAGCCTACGGCCGAGCCCTACACCGCCAGCTTCCGCGACTACATCGCCGCCGCCTACCCGCGGTTCCCTTTCACGCGCCACACCCTGCGGCTGATCGCCCTGGCGCAGCGGGTGGCCGATGGTGACCTGCGCCGTCTGATGGTGGAGCTGCCGCCCAGGCACTGGAAAAGCACGATCTTCTCGCGGTTCCTGCCCGGCTACTGCCTGCGGCGGTTCCCCGATCGCTCCGGCGGTATCTGCTGCCAGACCCAGGATCTGGCGGTGGGGTTCAGCGAGGCCGCCCGCGACTACTTCGCCGCCAGTGGCGGCATCCTCAGCCCCTCCAGGGCCGGCAAGGAGGAATGGGCCAGCGCTGAAGGGATCGGGTCGATCTGGACTGCAGGCATCGGCAAGGGCACCGGCAAGCCGGGCCACTGGCTGTTCATCGATGACCCGATCAAGGGCCGCGAGGAGGCCGAGAGTGCCGCCTTCCGCCGGCAGGTTCACAACTGGTGGGATTCGGTGTTGAGCACCCGAGAGGAGCCTGGCAATGCCGTGGTGGTGGTACACACCAGATGGCATGAGGCCGATCTGATCGGCTACCTGCTGAGCAAGAACCTGGAGCTGGAGAAAGAGGGCCTTGAGGACGAGTGCGAGCGGTGGCATGTGGTCAGCCTGCCGATCGAGGCGGTGGCCAAGAACGACATCAAACCCCTGCCGGCCACGGTCACCCGCGAGGCAGACGACCGCCAGCCCGGTGAGGCCCTGGACCCGGAGCGCTTTGATGAGCGCTGGATCAAGCGCAAGAAGGCCAACACCCCGGATCGGGACTGGGAGTCGATCTTTCAGCAGGCCCCGAGCGCCGGCAAGGGCACGGTGTTCTTCCTGGATCGGATGCTGTTCTACGGCACCACGGCATGGCCGGGCGAGCCTGGTGATCCGGTGCTCCCCGATCGCTTCATTCGCACCCTGCTGTCGGTGGACTGCACCTTCGACGACACCGCCGGCAGCGACATGGTGGCCATGACCCTCTGGGGGCAGAGCCCACAAGGCGCCTGGCTGCTTGATCTGGTAAATGAGCGGCTGGACTTCCCTGCCACGGTGGCCATGATCCGCTCGATGCACACCCGCCACCGCTTTGGCGAGCTGGTGATCGAGAAAAAGGCAAATGGCGCCGCAGTGATCAAGACCCTCACGCAAGGCGCCCATGGCTATCAGGTGGTGGCCGCCGGCGTGGGCGACATGGGCGGCAAGGAGTCTCGTGCCAATGCTGCAAGCGTGGAATTCAATAACGGCAGGGTGCTTCTCCCCCGCTCTGCACCATGGACGAATGTGGTTGTGCAGCAGCTCCTGCAGTTCCCGGCGGGCAGCTTCGATGACATTGTTGACAGCACAAGCCAGCTATTGATCTACCTTTCAAGCTCTGGCCCCATGAGCTTCTCCACCGTCAGCTTTGGCTACGGCACTAATCCCCCGCCGATTGATGAAAATCAGCTGAGGCAGCAGGGCTGGTCAGAAAGTGCGATCATAGCAGCAAAGAATGGTCAATTTCGCCGCTAATGTCTCCACCAAGGCGAACACGCAGCACAAAAATTCGTCAACAACAAAAGCCGGCTGCTCCTGACATCCGTGCGTTTCCAGCGCCTACAGAGTGGTCCGAGCAACTGGCACACGATAACTTGCGCCTTGCCAAGGCGATGGCGTTTCGAATGGCAAAGGCAACTCGAATGCCATTTGATGATTTGTATTTAGAGGCATCAATAGGACTCTTAAAAGGCTGCAGGCTGTATGACCCAAATCGAATCAATGCGGAGACGGGCAAAAGCTATCGCCTTTCAACTTGCGTTGTTCCTTACATCAGGGGGGCTATGGCTCAATGGCTGAGGAACCGTGGAATCGCCTCAGGGGTCAAGTTTTCAGTGCAGTGGAGGGACAAGGGCCCCACCGTGCGCAGGTTGACATCAGCCGGTGCGTCAATGGATGAGATTGCGGCTGCCACTGGGATGTCTCCGCAAGATGTTGAATCGCTATTAAAAGCCCAAGGGGCAACTCTTCCCCTGGATCCAGATGCTTTTGATTTAGCCACATCAGACCCGGACCCATGGGATGAGACTGAGATTTATGAGGAGCTTTCTGAGGCCATGCGTATTGCTGATCTTGCCCACGCAGCCCTAAGGCCCGCTGACCAAGCAATGATCGAGAGGCAGTGGGACAGCACAAAAAGGCGGCAATTAGCAAGGTTGCCGCACGATCAATTCATGCTTAAAGCGCGTGGCATCATCAGAGGTGAAAGTGGAAATACAAAAACTAATTCATCTTTTACAGTTGGTGAGCAGCATTGCTTAGCTCTTGAGCTGCCTGAATCTAGTGAAGGCGAAATGTATGGCAGTAAGAAGCGGCTCACGGAGCCACGAGATATTTTGCAAGCGGCTGAGCAATTAGCCATTGCACGGGGCAATGAAGACAACAGCGGGAAAACTGCCATAGAGGCCAGTGATTTAGAAGGTGAGAACTCAGGCGATCAGCCATCCAACAAATCTGGGCAGCCTCCCGAGCTTCCGCCATCCGGCCCTGGAGGAGGTCTACAGCGATCTGGACCTGGTGGCGGATTGCTGGGAGCTGCTGAGGGGCAGCGCAAAGAAGCGGCACTTGCCGAAGGAAGAAGGGGAGCCACCGAAGGCCTATGAAGCCAGGGTCAATCGCTCGTCATATCCGAGCTTTTTTCGTGATGGGATCCACGCGTTTGCTGGCGTATTAAGCCGCTATGAACTGCGCGGCGCTCAAGCAGGGCTGGTAGACGCCTCCATGGATATTGACGGAGAAGGAAACAGCCTCCGGGCCTGGGGCATGGCCGCTGATGCGCTTTGCCTGCGCGATGGTGGCTGCCTGTTGATGGTCGACATGCCGCAAGGGCAGGTTGCATCAAGAGCGGAAGAGCGGGCCCAGGGCCGCCGGCCGGTGTTCAGCCTCGCCGAGCGCCGCAACGTGCTGAACTGGAAGCTGCAGAAAGTCGGTCGAAAAAAGATCCCTACTCTTGTAACGATTTTGGAATGGCATGAAGTAGATGACGGTGATTACGGCTTAAAGCTAGAGCCTAGGTATCGCGTGATGAAGGGCGGTGAATGGCAGCTGATGGAGATAAAGAGTGATGGCAGTAGGGGGAAATCTGCAAGTTATTCGGTGGAATTAGTTGATGAAGGTCAGTTTCTAGGCGCCAATGGACAACCCCTGGAATATCCGCCAGTCGTTTGGTATTCGGCTACCCGTGACGGCTTTGGGGAAGGCGGGCTGCCTTTGCTGAGCTTGGCCAATCTTACCTTGGACTGGTTTCGAGAGTACAGCGATCTCAAGGAGCTGTTGCACCGCTGTGCGTTGCCCGTGACCGTGCTCAAAGACGCCGGCCGGGCATCAGGGCAGCCCCTCACGCTGGGGCCAAATAGCTTGGTGGAGATCCGGGATCCCAACGGCTCGCTGACTTTTGCCGAGCCTACTGGTAGCAGTCTTGACAAGCACCTGCAGCATTTGGATGGCATTGAGAAGCTGATTGACAGGAGCACATTGAGCTTTCTGTTCAGCGGCAGCGGGGAGCGCACAGCCACTCAGGCGGAGCTGGAATCAGCCCAGATCCAGGCGAACATCACCGCGATGGCTGAGGGCAAAGGCTCCTGCTGGGAAAGCCTGTTTCAACTGTGGGGTGCCTTTACAGGCGACCTGCCGCAGGCCGGGGCAGGGATTGACTTGCTGCCGGGGGTGACTGACAAGCCCGTGGATGACGCCCTGGTGGAGCTGGCCGGCACCCTCTGTGGCAAGGGCCTCCTCACCAAGCGGACTGTGACGCACCTGGCGCAGAAGCGCGGGATGCTCCGCCCTGGGGTTGATGGGGAGAAGGAGGCTGAGCAGTTGGAGGAGGAGGACGCCAAGCAAGAGGAGCTGTTTAACCCACCGACACCGGGGCCTAATGAGCTGGCAGGGGATGACCCGGAAGAGGAGCTGGAGGATGACGAGCTGAGCTGACGGGAAAACTCAGGCAGTAGCTGGATTGCACCGTGGCCAAGGGTGGGGGCAGGCGTTCTTATGTGCGGGACGCCAACGGCAGATTCGCCAGCACCCCAGGCGGCGGCGGCCCGAAGCGGCCAGCAACCAAAGCCGTTAAGCGTGGCCCTAATCGCCCGGGGTTTATGTCAACATCTGACCCTAGGGGCGTTGTGTTTCACGAAGCTGCTCATGCAAAGTATGGACACAGGGGAAAGCAGAGATGGACTGGAGGGAAAAATGGTGGATTTGCAATGATTGCGAAAAGAGTAAGTCAGTATGCAGCAACGAACCCAAATGAATTTGTCGCAGAGGTTTACGCGGGCCGTAAAACGGGGAGGAAGTACGATCATCAGGTAATGAGGGCTTTTCGCTTATACACCAAAAGTGTTTATGAAAAAAAAGGAGGTTCTCCACTCTTGATAAAAAATCAAAAACCAATCCGCCGCAAACGCAAGCCATAACCCATGCCCTCCGAACTCCAACTAGCCGACGACTACGCCGAAGCCCTCGACAGCATCGCCAGCAGGGCCACAGAGAACATCACCAGGGCCCTGGCTAGGTCCATGCTGCGCACCATGAAGCAGCTCCGCAAGTTCTACGGGCAGTTCATTGATCCTGGGCTACCTGCCACCAAGAGCGCCGATGGCGTCACCCGTAGACCTGGCAGCTATTCGATCGCAGACAGCAGCGCCAAGTTCAAGGAGCTGATGCGGATCAGCCAGGACTTCTTCCCTGAAAAGCAGCTGAAGATCCTGCAGCAACGGTTCATTCAAGATTTCACCGA
>JBKCPG010000093.1:0-13953 GCA_046309395.1 Cyanobacteriota bacterium
GGCCCCGAGTTGAGCCCCATGCCGACCGTTGATCTCAACCTCCAACCGCTCGGCAACCCACCCCACGCTCCGGAGCACCTTGCCGCCCTTCTGGTGAGCCCCGCCCTGCAGGCCCGCTTCACCCTCACGCTCCCCGCGGGCCTCCAGGCCCTCTATCAAGCCTGGCTCGGCCGTTTCCTTCAACACCACCACCTGCTCCACCACGCTTCGGGCACCGCCCTGCCCGCGTCCGTGGTGGAGGACTACGGACAACGGCTCCACACCGCGCTGCGGCAGTGGTTCACCACGGCGGAATGGGCGCCGCTGCATCGGGCCCTTCGCCTCCATCCCGGCTCCCCCCTCCGCCTGCGCCTCGCCCCCAGCCTGCGGGCCATGGAACAGTGGCCCTGGGAGGAGCTGCCCCTGGATCGGGCCCTCTGGCGCCTGCCCCCCCGAGATCCGGCCCTTCCGGTCGCCGCCCAGCGGCAACGCCGCCCCCGCCTGCTGCTGGTGGTGGGCCAGGAAGGCGAGCTCTCCCTCGACGGCGACATCCGCACCCTCGAAGCCCTGGCCCGCCGGGGCCGCATCCTCCTGGTCACCCTGCGGGGGCCCCAGAGCAACCCCACCCGATTGCGCGACGCCCTGGAGGCCGCACCCGGCTGGGATGGCCTGATCTTCATCGGCCATTCCACCGCCGACGTCGAGGGCGGCGGCAGCCTCCAGCTCGGGGATGGCCAGTGGATGAGCGGCGCCACCCTGGAGCCCTCCCTCCGCAAGGCCGCCGACCAGGGCCTCCAGCTCGTGCTCCTCAACAGCTGCAGCGGCGTGGATCTGGCCCATCGCTGCCTGGCGGCCGGCATCGCCTGGGTGCAGTGCTTCCGCGAACCGGTGCCCACCGAGGCCGCCGCCGCCGCCTTCACGGCCCTGCTACGGGCCATGGAAGCCGGCAAACCCTTCGCCGCCGCCCTGGAAGAGGCCTCCCACCAACTGCGCCGCGGTCCCTGGACAGGCACCCATGCCCTCCTCAGCGCCTACGTCCATCCAGAAGCCCGCCCCTTCCAGCTGCCCGAGCTCCGCCAGCGGCTTCAACGCCGGGAGCTGCTGGTGCTCGCCGCCGGCACCGGCACCGCCGGTCTGGCGGGCATCGCCGCCGGCTGGGGGTCCCGCTCCACCGCGGGGCGGCGGGAATGGCGCATGCTCACCTACCTGGGCGAGCGCGACGACAAATTGATCGTGGCCCAGGCCTCGCGCATGGTGGCCGAGCGCCTGGCCCAGCTCACGGAAGGACGGTTCCAAATCCGCGTCGACCCCCAGCCCGACCTCTCCAGCTCCGAGATGTTCCGTCGCGTGAGCCGGGGCGAGGCCCCCTGCTGCTACGGCGACGTCTACTACGACAAGGTGCTGCAGCCCCTGTTTTTCGCCAAGGCCATCCCCTTCGGCCTCACCCCACGTGAGCAAACGGCCTGGCTCCATTACCGGCCGCGCAAAGACGACCCGTGGCCTTTCCACCAGAGCGTCTATCCCCGCATCAAAGTGCAAACCGACACCCTGGAGGGACTCTGCTCCTTTCCCATCACCTGCACGGGGGGGCAAATGGGGGGCTGGTTCAAACGGGAGCTCGCCTCCGTGGAGGATCTCCAGGGCCTGAGGATGCGCATCCCGGGTCTGGGGGCGGAGGTGCTCAACCGCTTCGGCGTGCGCACGGATCTGGAGCTCAACGCGGGGCGCGTCATCGGTCCCTCCAGCATCGAACCGCGAATGCGGGATGGCCGTCTCGACGCCGCCGAGTGGATCGGCCCCCACGACGACGAGGCCCTCGGCCTCCATGATTTGCGCGACCTGGGGTTTGTGTACTACTACTTTCCGGGCTGGTGGGAGCCCTCCACCACCACCGAGCTGATGGTGAACAAAGAGGCCCTGGCGCGCCTTCCCGCCGACCACCGGGCCGCCCTGGAAACCGCCTGCGCCGACACCTACGCCCGCATCCTGCGCACCTACGACCTGCGCAACATCCCCGCCCTGGAGCGCCTCAAGCGACAGGGGATTCAGCTCCGGCGCTTCCCCCCCGCCATGATGGAGGCCTTCGAGGCCGCCTCCACAGCCCACCTCGACGAACTGGCGCGCCAGAGCCCGGAAACCTTCGGCTACGTCTACCGGGAGTGGAAAACCTTCCGCCAGCGCCTCCGCGACACCCTCGCCGTCACCCAGTTCACGCCGAACGGGTTATCGGCGTAGGCGCTCCCGGTGCATCCAGCTGATCCAATCCGCCGAGATCTCCTTGGGACACACCGCCTGACACTCAAGGTGGCCCCCGCAGCTCCCGAAGCCCTCCCGTTCCATCTGGCGTCGCAGGGCCTCGGCCCGGTGGCGCCGCTCCGGCTGACCCTGGGGCAATTGGCCCAGGTGGGCCAGCTTCGCCGCCACAAACAGGCTGGCGGACGCGTTGGGGCAACTGGCCACACAGGCGCCACAGCCGATGCAAGTGGCGGTGTCGAAGGCGCTGGCGGCCGTGTCACGGCCCACCAGCAGGCTGTTGGCCTCCGGCGCGTTGCCCGTGTTCACCGAGCAATAGCCCCCCGCCGCCAGGATCCGATCGAAAGCGGAGCGATCCACCATCAAATCCCGCTCCACCGGAAACGCCCGGGCCCGCCAGGGCTCCAGCGTCAGCACCTGCCCATCGCGAAACTCCCTCAAGTAGAGCTGGCACACCGTGGTGGCCGCCGAAGGGCCGTGGGCCTGTCCGTTCACCAAAAAGCCGCAGGAGCCGCAAATCCCCTCCCGGCAGTCGTGGTCAAAGGTGATCGGCCGCTCCCCCGCGGCAATGAGCCGCTCGTTCAACACATCGAGGGCCTCCAGGAGCGACAGGTCGGGACTCAAGCCCTCCAGCCGGTGGCTCTCAAAGCCACCCGTGGCCTCCGGGGTGGCCTGGCGCCAAATCTTGAAGGTGAGTGAGAGGGAAGCCATCAGCGGTAGGAGCGGGCCGCGGGGGTGAGCGCGGTGTAGGCGAGGGGCTCCCGGTGGCGGCGGGGCTCAGCCTCTCCCTCGAAGGACCAGGCGGCGATGTGGCCAAAACCCTCGTCGTCCCGCAGGGCCTCGCCCTCCGCCGTTTGGTGCTCCTCGCGGAAGTGGGCGCCGCAGGATTCCTCCCGCGCCAGGGCGTCGCGCAGCATCAGATCGGCCAGGCCAAAAAAATCCTCCAGCCGCAACGCCTTCTCCAGCTCCACGTTCAACCCCTCACCGCCCCCATCCTCCGCCACGCCGCCTTCCTCCGCGAAGCGCCGCCGCAACGCCGCCACCTCCTGGATCGCCCGCTCCAGCCGCGGCCCCGACCGGCTGATGCCACAGGCCTCGATCATCAACAGGCCCAACTCCCGGTGGAACCCATCCACCGGCCGACGCCCCCGGTCCCCGCCCCTGGGCACCAGCAACGCCCGCAGCCGCGCCTCCACCGCCGCCACCGCCTCCCGGCAGGCGGGATGGTCGGGCGTCACCTCCGGGTGGGCCGCCCCCGCCAGCCAGGCCGGCACGGTGGCGGGGGCGATGAAGTACCCATCCGCCAACCCCTGCATCAGGGCGCTGGCGCCAAGCCGATTCGCGCCATGCTCCGAAAAATTCGCCTCCCCCAACCCAAACCAGCCCGGTATTGTGCTCATCAAGTGGTAATCGACCCACAGCCCACCCATGGTGTAGTGGGGAGCGGGATAGATGCGCATCGGCGTCACGCGGGGATCCTCGCCGGTGATCCGTTCATACATCGTCAGCAAGTTGCCGTAACGCGCCTCAATGGCCCCCTCCCCATCCCGTTCCATGGCCTGCGCCAGATCGAGGTACACCGAACGGCCCCCGGGACCCACACCGCGCCCCTCCAGGCAAAGCTCCCGGGCCCGGCGAGAGGCCACATCCCGCGGCACCATGTTGCCGTAGGTGGGATAGCGCCGCTCCAAAAAGTAGTCGCGCTCCTCCTCGGGAATCGCCTCCGGCGTCCGCGAATCCCCCGCCCGCGACGGCAGCCACACCCTTCCGTCATTGCGCAGGCTCTCGCTCATCAAAGTGAGCTTGCTCTGGTAAGCATCCCCGCTGGGAATGCAGGTGGGATGAATCTGGGTGAAGCAGGGATTGGCGAACAACGCTCCCTTGCGGTGGGCCCGCCAGATGGCGCTGGCGTTGCTCTTCACCGCGTTCGTCGAGAGGTAGTAGACGTTGGAGTAGCCACCGCTCGCCAGCACCACGGCATGGGCGGTGTGCACCTCCAGCTCACCGCTGGTCAGCTGGCGGCACACCACCCCCCGGGCCACGCCATCCACGGTGATCAGCTCCACCATCTCGCGCCGGGGGAGCAGGGTCACCCCACCCGCCGCCACCTGGCGCAACAGGGCCTGCACGGCCCCATAAAGCAGTTGCTGCCCCGTCTGGCCTCGGGCGTAAAAGGTGCGGCTCACCAAGGTGCCGCCGAAGCTACGGGTGGCCAACGTGCCGCCATACTCGCGGGCGAAGGGCACGCCCTGGGCCACACACTGGTCGATGATGCCCGTGCTCAACTCCGCCAGCCGGTGGCAGCCCGCCTCCCTGGCCCGAAAATCGCCGCCTTTCACCGTGTCGCGGAACAGCCGCTCCACGCTGTCGCCATCATTGGCGTAGTTTTTCGCCGCGTTGATGCCCCCTTGGGCCGCCACCGAGTGGGCCCGTCGTGGACTGTCGTGGTAAGTGAGCAGCGTCACCTGGTAGCCCTGCTCCGCCAGGGTGGCCCCCGCGGACGAGCCCGCCAGCCCGCTGCCCACCACCAGGATCTTCAGCCGCCGGCGGTTGGCCGGGCTGATCAGCGGCAGGCTGTCGCGGGTGCGGGCCCAGGCGGTGTCGAGGGCGCCACCGGGCAGCCGCGGATCCAGGGGGCTTCCGCCGCTCATGGCCAACCCGGCCGCGACAACACCACCGGCAACAGGGTGTAGCCCGCGCCCAGCAGCAGGGCCAGGCCCCGGCCCGCGTAGCGGATGGCCCGGGCGTTGCCCGGATCCAGCAGGCCCAGGCGCCGGTGGGCGCTCTCCTGGCCATGGGCCAGATGCAGGGCCACCGCCACCCCCGCCGCGGCGTAGAGCGCCAGCCAGTGGGGCTGGTCGAGCACCACCCGCAGCGCCTCCAGCTCCCGCCCCGCCAGGGGCCGACGCAGACGCAACTGGCCCACATGCACCACCAGGAACACCAGCAGCACCCCGCCGCTCCAGGGCATGAGCCGGCCCGCCAGGGCCGCCAGCCGCTCGAGTCGCCCCTCCCTCCGGCTCTGAAGCTGGCGAGCCCCGGGCCCCCGGGCCGCCCGGTTGGCGACCGCGCCCGCCAAGGCCCGAACCGGATGGGCCAGCAGGAGCAGCGAAAGCCCCACCTCCACCGGGGGCAACCAGGCCGCCTGGTGCAGGGTGGTGGCGTAGCGCTCAAACGCTGGGGGGTCCCACCAGGCCAGCGCCAAGCCCGCCAGGTGCACCAGCAGAAAGACCACCAGCGCTAGCCCGGAGGCGGCGAGTCCCAACCTGGCGTCCAGCACACGTTGCCGCCCATTATCGCCGCTGGGGGCTGGGGCCGAGAGTTCCCGTGGGAGGCTGGATGGCCTTGGCTCCGACACCCCTCTGATCCGCGAGCGTCGCACCATCGTTTTCAGCGCCTTCCTCACCCTGCTGAACGACAGGCTGGGGGAGACGTTGATTTTTCCCCTGCTGCCCTATCTCCTGGCCAACCTCACCAATGACGGAAGGGTGCTCGGGTTGCTGAGCGGCAGCTATGCCCTGGCGCAGTTCGCGTTCACCCCCCTGATCGGCGCCCTCAGCGACCGCTTCGGCCGCAAACCGGTGATCACCCTCTGCGTGGCCGGCACCGTGGTGGGCCTGGGACTCTTCGCCCTCACCCTGAGCCTGCCCTGGCAGCGCCTCTGGCCCGGGGCCACCGCCGCCGGCCTGCCCCTGGCCCTGCTCTTCCTGGCCCGGCTCATCGATGGCGTGAGCGGCGGCACCGCCGCCACCGCCAACGCCGTGCTGGCCGACATCACCCCGGCGGAAGAGCGGGCCCGGGCCTTCGGCCTGATGGGCGTCGCGTTTGGCCTCAGCTTCATCCTGGGGCCCGCCCTTGGGGGCCTGCTCTCCCTCGTGTCGGTGCGCCTCCCCCTGGCCCTGGGAGTGGGCTTCGCCGTGGTGAATCTGCTGGTGGTGCTGCGTCTGCTGCCGGAAACCCACCCGCCGCTGGCCCGAAGGCCAATGCCACGGCCGCGGGAGCTGCAACCCTGGCGCCAGCTCTTTCGGGTGCTGGGCCATCCCCAGGTGGGACGGCTGTGTCTGGCGTTTTTCCTCTTCTTCTTCGCTTTCAGCGGCTTCACCGGCATCCTGGTGCTCTTTTTCAAGGAATCGTTCGGCTGGGGGCCCGAACTGGCCTCGGCCTCCTTTTTGGTGGTGGGGGTGGTAGCCATGGTGGTGCAAGGGGGGCTGATTGGTCCGCTGGTGAAGCGCTTCGGAGAATGGCGACTCACCCTGGCGGGGCTTGGCTTTTCCTGGATCGGCTGCCTGCTGCTCCCCCTCACCCGGCCCGCCAACGCCATCCCCCTGGCCTATGTGGCGGTGGCGGGCCTCGCGCTGGGCACGGGTCTGATTACCCCCTCCCTGCGGGCCCTGGTCTCCCGCCGGCTGGATGCCGGGGGGCAAGGCGCGGCCCTTGGCAGCCTCCAGGGCCTGCAAAGCCTGGGAAGCTTTCTGGGGCCTCCCCTGGCCGGGCTGGCCTACGAGAGCCTGGGTCATGGCAGCCCCTTCTGGCTGGGCCTGGGCCTGCTGGCGGTGGTGGCGCTGCTGGTGGCGGAGGGCGCCAAGGGCCGGCTCAGCGACGCCTGAGGAAGCGGAGACCAACCCGCCCCTGTGCGCTGGATCACAGCCAGAGACTCATTGAAGATTGCTAAGCTCTGATCAACGGGCTGCCCTATCGCAGGGGGCGAGCTGAACCATCCGCGGATCGGGAGTTGTCATGAGCCAGCCGAGTGCGGCACCGATTGTGGCACCGGATCTTTACATCAACCGCGAACTCAGCTGGATTGCCTTCAACAAGCGGGTGTTGGCCCAGGCGCTCGATCCCAAGGTGCCCCTGCTTGAGCAAGCCAAATTCAGCGCGATTTTCAGCAACAACCTCGACGAATTCTTCATGGTGCGGGTGGCCTCCCTGAAGTCGCAGCAGGAGGCCGGCGTCAACACCCGCAGCGACGATGGCCTGACACCGCTGGAGCAACTGGAGGCCATCCAGGAGCACCTGCGATCCTTGTTGGAGTCGCAGCAGCAGCACTACCGCCATTCCCTCAAGCCCCATCTCGCGGAACACGGCATCTACTTGCTGGATTATTTAAAGCTCAATAAACGGCAAAAAGAATGGATGAGTGTCTATTTTCGCTCGGAAATCTTTCCAGTGCTCACCCCGTTGGCGGTGGATCCGGCCCATCCCTTCCCGTTCATGAGCAACCTCAGTCTCAACGTGGCGGCCTTGATCCGCGATCCCGAATCCGGTCAGCAGCAATTCGCGCGGGTGAAAGTGCCGCAAAAAATTCTGCCCCGCTTCGTGCCCCTCCCCAACAATCTCTGCGATCGCCATCCAAAACCCGTGTTCATGGCCGTGCCCCTGGAGCAGGTGGTGGCCTTCAACCTGGGAATGCTGTTCCCGGGGATGACGATCGAGGGCCACTACTTTTTCCGCATCACCCGCGACGCCGATCTGGAATTGCGCGATCTTGAGGCCGACGACCTGATGGAGGCTCTTCAGGAAGGCCTGCGCAAGCGCCGGCTGGGTGGGGAAGTGGTGCGCCTTGAGGTGGCCAATGAGATGCCAGAGGAGGTGATTCGGCTGCTGATGGAAGGCACCGATGTGGAGCCGGAAGACGTCTACCGGATCAGTGGGCCCCTCGGCCTCGACGATCTGATGAGCCTGCTCAGCATTCCCATGCCCGAGCTCAAAGACACCCCCTACAAGGGCCGCACGGCGCCCCCCCTGATGCGCGCCCAGAGAACCCTGCTGGAGGATGGTTCCATCAAGGCGGAGGAATTTCAAAGCATCTTCTCCGTGATCCGCCGGGGCGACGTGCTCCTCCATCACCCCTACGACCTCTTTGCCACCTCGGTGGAGGAGTTTCTCAACCAGGCGGCGGAAGACGCCTCCGTGCTGGCGATCAAAATGACGCTCTACCGCACCTCCAGAGACTCCGGGGTGATCGCCGCCTTGATCCGCGCCGCGGAAAATGGCAAGCAAGTCATGGCTCTGGTGGAGCTCAAGGCCCGATTTGATGAAGACAACAACATCCAGTGGGCTCGCCAGCTGGAACGTTCAGGGGTGCACGTGGTGTACGGCGTGATTGGGCTGAAAACCCACACCAAAGTGCTGCTGGTGGTGCGTCGTGAGAAAAAGAGCCTGCGCAACTACGTGCACATCGGCACGGGCAACTACAACTCCCGCACCTCCAACCTCTACACCGACCTTGGCCTGCTCAGCTGTCGGCCGGAGTTTGGCGAAGACCTGGTGGAACTGTTCAACTATCTCACCGGGTTTTCCAAACAACAGAGCTTCCGCAAGCTCCTGGTCGCCCCCGTCACCCTGCGCAAGGGGATGGAAGCCCTGATCCAACGGGAGATTGATCACGCCAAGGCCGGCAAGGGCGGCCACATCCGGGCCAAGATGAACGCCCTGGTGGATCCCGCGATCATCGCCCTGCTCTACCAGGCCTCCCAGGCCGGGGTGGAGATCGAGCTGGTGATCCGGGGGATGTGCTGCCTCAGGCCAGGGTTGCCTGGGATCAGCGACACCATCCGGGTGTCGAGCGTGATCGGACGTTTTCTGGAGCACTCCCGCCTGTTTTGGTTCCGCAATGGCGGCCAGCCCGAGGTGTTCATCGGCAGCGCCGACTGGATGCCCCGCAATCTCGATCGCAGGGTGGAGGCGGTGGCGCCGATTGAGGAGCCCAATCTCATCAAGGAGCTGGAATCCTTGCTGGATCTCTATCTCAATGACGCGGGCGCCTGGCACATGGAGGCCGATGGCACCTACGCCCAGCGCGAACCGGCGGGCCAAGCCCTGTGGTGCCAAACCACCCTGATGAAGAAATGGCGCGTGGGTCTTCAAACCCTCAACCCTTCTGTATCGGCGGCCACCAGCCAGGAGCGAAAAAACGAATAAATCCTTCGCGCGCTGGATCGCCTGTGCGGCTTGAATTAAAGGAACTCTGCATCTTTTGTACAACCCATCCACGCCAGCTCTGCTAACGTCCGGCCAAATTCAACCGGAGGAGCAGGGTGATGGGGATCCCTCTGCAATCCGCTCGGCCCTCGGCTGACGTCATTGGCGTTGCTGAGCTTCCCGAGCTTCGCACCATTGCCAACACCGCCACAACCCAGCCTCCGAGGCGAAGTGCCCTTCGCGCCGGTGGGGCCAAGGCTCCTGGGAGGGTGAACACCGATTCCATAGGCTGGTACTTGGGCACCATTGGCCGGGTGCCCCTGCTCACCCCGGCCGAGGAAATCGAGCTGGCCCATCACGTGCAGCAGGGCAAGGCCCTTCATGAGCTGGCCCCGGAAACCCTCACCTCCCGGCAGAAGCGCCAGATCCGCATGGGGCAGCGGGCCCGTGACCGCATGATGGCCGCCAATCTCCGGCTGGTGGTGAGCGTGGCGAAAAAGTATCAAAACCAGGGTCTGGAACTGCTGGATCTGGTGCAGGAAGGCGCCATTGGCCTGGAGCGCGCCGTCGATAAATTCGACCCCGGCATGGGCTACAAATTTTCCACTTACGCCTATTGGTGGATCCGGCAGGGCATGACCCGCGCCATCGACAACAGCGCTCGCACGATCCGTCTGCCGATTCACATCAGCGAAAAGCTCTCCAAATTGCGGCGCATCACCCGGGAGCTCTCCCACCGCCTGGGTCGCCAACCCAACCGGCTGGAACTGGCCCACGGCATGGGCATGGAGCCTGAGGAGCTGGAGGAGCTGATGGCGCAAACCGCCCCTTGCGCCTCCCTCGATGCCCATGCCCGCGGCGAGGAGGATCGCAGCACCTTGGGTGAATTGATCGCGGATCCAGCCAGCAACGGTCACCTGGATTCCATGGACAGCCATCTCCAGAAGGAGCACCTCACCGCCTGGCTGTCCCAGTTGAACGAAAGGGAACAAAAAATCCTGCGGCTCCGCTTCGGCCTCGGCGGGGAAGAACCCCTCACCCTCGCGGAGATCGGGCGCCAGATCAATGTGTCCCGCGAGCGGGTGCGCCAGCTGGAAGCCAAGGCGATCATGAAGCTCCGTCTCATGAGCAACATGCAGCAGGCGGCGTGATTCAGGCCTGGCAGGGTCCCCCTTGGACGGGGCCCGCGGTGGTGGCGGGCTGGCTCGCTCTCCTGGCGCTGCTGGCCTCGTTGGTCAAACATCGCTGGCCCAAGCAGTCCGAATGGAGTCGCAAGCTCGTGCACATCGGCACGGGCCCCGTGGTGCTCATGGCCTGGTTTTTTGCCATCGACCGGGCCATCGCCATTCCCGTGGCTGGCGCGGTCACGCTCCTGGCCGCCCTCAATCACCGCCTGCGGCTGCTGCCGGGCATTGAGGACATTGATCGTCACAGCTACGGCACCATCGCCTACGGGGCCTCCATCACCCTGCTGTTTTGGTTCCTGTGGCCCGATCGGCCCCAGCCCCTGGTGGCCGGTGTGCTGGTGATGGCGTTCGGGGACGGAATGGCGGGCTTGCTGGGCCCCTTGATCCCCTCGCCCCGTTGGCGGGTCCTGGGGCAAACCCGTTCCCTGGCGGGCACCGCCGTGATGGGCGTCCTGGCGGCCGCGGTGCTCAAGGGCGTGGCCCTCGTTCAACCGGCCGCCGCCCCCTCCACCTGGTCGTTGCTGGCGATCGCGGCCGGGGCGACGGCACTGGAGCAGTGGGCGAGCCTGGGGGTCGACAACCTCACGGTTCCCCTCGGGGTGGCTGGGCTGTGGCTTTGGCTGATGCCCTGAGGGGGCTCACTTGCCACGCAGCAGCAGTTCACAGCGCGCCGACCAGTCCTGGCGCGTGCCAATCCCGGCCACCAGGAGCCGGTCTGCGGGTTCTTCCCGCAGACGCGCCTGCCACTGGCGGATGGCTTCGGCCCGCTCCATCCATTCGTCCACCACGGTGCGCTGAATGGCCTCCCGGTCCCAACTCCTCCCCCTGGCGATGTCCAGGGCCCAGCCCAGGAGGTCGTCCAGCTGGAAGGTGCGGAACCCGCCAAAGGCCGGGCCAATGGGGAGAATCCTTCCAGAGGGGGGCTCAGCGGAGGCCAGGGATCCCTGTTCCAGATAGAACAGGCTCAAGGGGTCAGACACACCACAGAACTGCAGGAGGTAGGCCATCCATTGGCGCGGGCAACTTGGCTTGAAACCTAAGAAGCCCCCTGATGTGTGATGTTCAAATCAAACATTTTGATGGGAAGGCAACAATCTGGCAGTCGCTAATCCTGAGTGCCAAACAAACATCAATGCCCCACGTTTCACCCCCTCAGACCGCGGCCAACTCCCGCTCTCTCGCGTCCCGCACGGCGGCGGCAAGCTCCTCCAGAAGGTCGAGGGTGGTGGCCAGATCGATGCAGGCATCGGTGATGCTCTGGCCATAGGTGAGCTGGGAGAGATCAGCGGGAATCTTTTGCTGGCCAGCCACCAGGTGGCTTTCGAGCATCAGCCCCATCACATGCACCGAGCCCCCCCGCACCTGCAACGCCACATCGCGAAGCACGTCGGCCTGACGGCGATAGTCCTTGTTGGAATTCCCATGGCTGCAGTCCACCATCAACCGGGCCGGCAGTCCCTCCCGCGACAGTTGGGCCGCCGCGGCCTCCACCGCCTCCCGCTGGTAATTCGGCCCTCCCTTGCCACCGCGCAACACCAGATGGCCATCGGGATTGCCCGTGGTGGAGACGATGGCCGCGTTGCCCTGCTGGCTGATCCCTAGAAAATGGTGGGGTTTGGCGGCCGCCTCCATGGCGTTGATGGCGGTGGTGGCGCTGCCATCGGTGCCATTTTTAAATCCGATGGGCATCGACAGACCGGAGGCCATCTCCCGATGAGTTTGGCTTTCGGTGGTGCGGGCGCCGATGGCGGTCCAGCTGATCAAATCGGCGATGTATTGCGGCACCACCGGATCCAGGAGCTCGGTGGCGGCGGGCAGCCCCATCTCCGCCAGATGGAGCAGCAGCCCGCGGGCTCGCCGGAGCCCCGTGTTGATGTCATAGCTGCCATCCAGGTGGGGGTCGTTGATCAGTCCTTTCCACCCCACGGTGGTGCGGGGCTTCTCGAAATACACCCGCATCACCACCTCCAGGTGGTCGCGGTGCTGGCGATGGGCCTGGGCAATGGCGGCGGCATAGTCTTCGGCCGCCTTCACGTCATGCACCGAGCAGGGGCCCACGATCACCAGTAGGCGGTGATCGCCGGCGTGGAGGATGGCCTTGATGCGCTCGCGGGCCCGCTGCACCGTGCTCGCCGCCCGCTCCGTGATCGGCATCTCCCGATGCAGGGCCTCTGGGGGCACCAGGGGCCGTGTGTCCACGATATGGAGATCGGAGGTGGGGATCATGGTCCTGCGGGTGACGGCGCCAAGGCGGCATCAAATCACCCTAATGGCCAGGGCCCGCGACGCACTTGGAGCCCCTACCCCTCGTCCCCCCGGAGCGGACGCGATGGCGCGACGGCGCCCTCAGGGCTGGATCAAGCCCCCTCCCAGCACCACCTCCCCGGTGTAAAACACGGCCGCCTGACCGGGGGTGATCGAAAACTGGGGCTCGGCGAACTCCAGTCGCACCGTCCGCGCCCTCCCGGCGCCACCGTCCGGGGAGGGGAGGGGCACCAGCCAGGCCCGTTCGGGCGAGGTGCGGTAGCGCACCTGCGCCTCCACCTCCAGGGGCTCCTCCGGCGGGGCCATCGACACCCAATTCACCTCCCCCACCTGGCAGCCGCCGCGGGTGGCCTCCTGGCGGGGCGCCACCACCACCCGGTTCAGGGCCCCATCGAGACGCACCACGTGCAGGGGCTCCCGCCAGGCCACCCCAAGGCCGCGACGCTGGCCGATCGTGAAGTGTTCGATGCCGTCGTGGTGGCCCACCACCGTGCCGTCGGTCAACACAATCTCCCCCTGTCGGGGGGGCAGATAGGCATCCAGGAAGGCCTTCATTGAGCCGTGATGATCCGCCAGGCAGAGATCCTGGCTCTCGGGCTTGGCGGCGGTGCGCAGGCCCAGCCGGGCCGCCTCCAAGCGGGTGTCGCCTTTGGCCATTTCCCCCAGGGGAAACACCAGGGCGCCCAACACCTCCTGGGGCAGGTCGTAGAGGAAGTAGCTCTGATCCTTCTGCCGATCCAATCCGCGCAGCAGCTGATGTCGGCCCCGGCCCTGCCCCGGCACCGGCAGGGGATCCCCCCCCTCGGCGTGGCGCACCCGGGCGTAGTGCCCCGTGGCCAACCGCTGGACACGGCGCTCGCCCCGAGCCCAGGCGAGCATCGGCCCGAATTTCACGGCGCGGTTGCAACGGGAGCAGGGCAGGGGGGTCAGGCCCGCCCCGTAGCCCTCCACCAGGAAGGAGACGATTTGCTGTTGAAAGCGCTCGCGGAAATCCAGAAGGTGGTGGGGAATGCCCAGCTGGTCGCAAATGGCCACCGCGTCCACCAGACCCTCCGCGCAGCAGGCCCCCTTGCCGCTCATCAACCAAAGGGTGAGCCCTTCCACGTCCCAGCCCGCCTCCACCAGCAACGCGGCCGTCAGGGAGCTGTCCACGCCACCGGAAAGGCCCACCACCACCTGATGGGGACCAGGCCACTGGCGCAGCCGCTCCAAGGTGGCCGTGCCGGCCAGGGTGCACGGACCCGCGGCGGGTGTCGGGGGGGTCGCGGAGGGAGCGGGGGAAATCGTCATGGCGCCGGGAGCGGCGGAAGAGGGGCTGATCAAACACGCCATCCCTCTCCATGAT
>JBKCPG010000094.1:0-2558 GCA_046309395.1 Cyanobacteriota bacterium
GGCTGCGGGATCGCGGGCGCGGGCAGGAGCGCGGGCGGGACTAAGAGCTGGAGAGCGCGTTTCTGGGCGGCTGCGTGCTGTATGTGGGCGATGGGTGGAGCCAGCGACGGGGCTGGACGGGCCTGGTTCCAACCTGTGAACAATCAGGAGCTGGTCGAGCCAGCAAACAGACCGGCACGATTTGGTCGCTATTCCTACAAACCAAACCGGCGCGATTGCGGACGCTCCACACCCTCACTGCACAACTCGCCAGGGGGCGAAACCCCACCAGCACCATGTTGTCCTCCAGTTCCAAGGGCCAGGGCCCCCCTGGTTCCGCTGTCTCCCCCTCCCTGTCAATAGCAGCATCCGGGCGGCGCAGCCAACGCCGCAAGCGGTCCAAAAAGGCCACTGCCCCAGAGGCAACGCCGCCCCGCTTCCACCTGTTGATCGGCGCGGCGGCCAGCGGCAAGAGCACCGCCGCGCGGATCCTGGCCCGCCACCTGCAACGGCCTGATCAGCCCCCCGTGCGGATCATCTCCAGCGCCGCGATTCGCCAAGAGCTCTATGGCGATCCCGGCATCCTGGGCTGCTGGGCGGAGGTGGAAGCGGAGATCCACCGGCAGCTCTGCTTGGCCCTCGCCGGCGGCGAAACCGTGATCCTCGATGCCTGTTACGTCAAACAGTCGTTCCGGCTGGCGATCACCCAGGCCCTGGTGCTGCCGATGGCGGTGCAGTGGGTGGGCTGGTGGCTGGATACGCCGTTGGCCCAGTGCCTGCACTGGAATCTCAGCCGCGCCCACCCGGTGCCGGAGTTGGTGATCCACAAGCACTGCGCCCACCTCCTGCAGGCCGGTCCCACACCGCACCGGCAGGAGGCCTTTGCCCTGGTGGTGCGGCTGCAGACGGGGCACGGGGTGCCGCTGGAGACCCTGATCCCCCGCCACCTGGCCGACCTGGAGCCCTGCATCCGCCGGGCGGCCAACCGCGATGCGGCCCACCAGCTGCATGGCTACTCGCGCCTGCTCGATCAAGAGCGGCTGCTGTATCTCATCCACCTGCTGAGCCGCTACCCCAAACTGACCGCGACGACCGCCACGGAGCCAGTCGCCCCGGTGGCATCAGCGGCGAGAAAAAGGCAGAAACGGGGGGCACAAAGGCTCGATTCGTCCAACCCGACGGGAGATGCAGCCGACGGGGCAATGGAGGACCTGCTCGCCCCCCTGCCGCCGGGCGGCCTGGCGGAGCGGGCCGCGGCCTTGCTCGGCCGTCTCCATGGCGCCTGTTACGGCGATCCGGCGGCGGTGGCGCTGGATCTGGATTGGCTGGAGCGCCAGGGTTTCCTGGCCCGGCTGGACCCGGCGGTGGCGGCAGCGCCGCCGCCCTGGCAGCCGGTGCAGCCGCCCCCCTGGCCCGCAGGCAGCCCGCGGCCGCCAGGAGGCCTCTCCCGGCTGGCCGATCGGGATGCCTTTGGGCGGGTGTTCACCCTGCTGCGCCACCTGCTGCACCATCCCTTTGACACCGCATCGGGCGCAGGCGCAGGCGCAGGCGTGGGGGTATGCGAGCACCTGGCCCGCAGCCTCAACGACCTGCACCAAAAAGCCACACCGCCAACCCCCGGCTGCTGGACCTGGCGCCAGGTGCACGCCGATCTCACCGACACCCTCACCCCCTACGGCTTTCGATTGGCGGGCAGCAGCGGCCGTCATGGCTATGCCCTCGGCACTGCGCTGCTGTCGCTGGAGCAATTGGTGGCGGCGGAGGGGCTGCTGCGGCTCCAGGCCCGTCACCTGGGCGACCACCAGGCCGCGGCCCTCAGCCACATCCTGGCCCAACGGCTGCAGTGGATCGGCGTGGAGCTCGACGCCCACCCGCCCCTGCGCCGCTGGCTGCCCGCCAGACCTGCCGCCGCTGCCGCTTCCCTGCCGGCGGCAGGCGTGGTGGAGGCGGCGATCGGCAACAGGCAAAGGCTGCTGATCAGACGGCGCCGCAAGGGTCTGGAGCGCTCGGCGCCGCTGGCGGTCTGGCCCCTGCAGCTGGTGTTCCAGGAGGGCGGCTGGTGGCTGCTGATCGAGCACGACGCCATCGGCCAACGCGCCGCCCTGCTGGAGGCCCTGCCGCTAGACGAGCTGCATGTGTTTTGCCTGGAGCAACGCCTCGGCCGCCCCCTGGCGGCGCACCACGACGCCCTGGCCCGCTGGGAGGTGCTGATTCGCCACGGCGGCAGCCTGCAGGCCGGAGGAGAGCTGAACGCCCAGCTCGCCCTCTGCCAGGCCGCCGACCCGCTGGCGGTGGCGGCGGGTTGGGAGCGGCTGCGGTTTTGCTGCAGCCCAGCGGTGATGCTGGCGATCCGCAGCGAGCTGGATCGCTATCCACCCCAAGCAATCCGCCTGAGCCAGCCCCTACCCGGCGACAGCTGGGGCCGCCCCGAACCCAGGGCGGTGCTGCCCCCCGCAGCGGACCCGCGCCATCCCTACCGGGTGGAGGTGGCCCTGCCGCCCTGGGTGCTCGATGGCGATCCGGCGTTGCGCCGCTGGCTGTTCTCCTACGGCGGTGCCCTCCGGCTGGAGGGTCCCCAG
>JBKCPG010000095.1:0-3889 GCA_046309395.1 Cyanobacteriota bacterium
CCCCCTCGCGCCCCCCTCTGGGGACTGGACTGGCCACCGTGCTCGCCACCAACGACTTTGGCCGCTGGCAAGCCGCCGTCGCCGCCACCTTGGGAGAACACCGAGGCACGCTCCTCGACGCGGATCAGCCTTTCCACGCACGGCTCAAGGTCGGCGGGGAACGGCAGCTGACGTCTCCTTCCCATCTTCATTCCCTCAGCCATGATTCATGTGAGCCGTTTATTCCGCGCCCTCTCCACCATCGTGGCTGTGTCGGGTGTTTCCCTTTCGCTGGCTCCCGCCCGTGCCCAGTCTGTGCCGGCGGAGTCACTCGTGAAGGCAAGGGCCAATTGCCTGACGGCCGTGGCCAACGTGGTGGGCCTTCCACGCGGCAGCCTGCGGGTGATCAAGGATCAACCAGATCCCTCTGGGGTTCGCGTGGCCGTGAAGGTTCCCAAGGCCACCGCTCCCTGGGCTTGCCTCACCAATCGCCAGGGAGTGGTGAAGGACGTGTCCTTTTCCGGATCAGAAGGGGCGCTCTGAGCCCCTCTAAGCGACCATGCCCCTGAAAGGCCAGCCCAGGCCCGCCAAGGGCGACAGACCCACTCCCGGCCTCACCCACCTGGCGGTCGGGGGCTACCGATCCCTGCGCCAGCTCACCCTCCCCCTGGGCTCCCTCACGTTGGTGTGCGGCGCCAATGGCTCTGGCAAGAGCAATCTCTATCGCTCCCTGGGTCTCATCGCCGCCGCCGCCCGGGGCGAGCTGGTGGCGGCCCTGGCCGCGGAGGGGGGGCTGCCGGCCGTGCTCTGGGCCGGCCCGGAGCGCACCCCGGAAGCGGCGCGGCTGCGGCTGGGGTTTGCCGGTGAAACCTTGTCCTACGCGATCGAGCTGGGGTACCACGCTGATGATCAGACCAGCGCCTTCGCGCTGGATCCGGAGATCAAGCGGGAGTGGATCTGGGCTGGAGGCCCGTTCCATCCCCGGGGGCTCCTGGTGCGGCGCACCGGGCCCGTGGTGGAGCGCCATGGCGATGACGGCCGTGAGCGGCCCATCGCCCTGGAGGTGGGGCCCCACGAGAGCCTGTTCACCGCCGTGTCCGATCCGCTGGAGGCGCCGGAGGTGTTCCGGTTGCGGCGCGCGATCCTCAGCTGGCGCTTCTACGACAGCTTCCGCACCGATCGCCAGGCCCCGGCGCGACTCGGCCGCCTCGCCACCCGCACCCCAGCCTTGGCTCCCGATGGCGGTGATCTGGCGGCGGCGGTGCAGACGATCCTGGAGATTGGCGACAAGCAAGGTCTGCAAGCCGCCATCGCCGATGCCTTCCCGGGCTGCCGCCTGGCGGTGGATGTTTCCCAGCCGCTGTTTCGACTTCTGCTGCACCAGCCGGGGTTGCTTCGCCCCCTGGAGGCCACGGAGCTCTCCGATGGCACCCTCCGCTACCTGCTCTTGGTGGCGGCCCTGTTCAGCCCGCGCCTGCCTCCTTTGCTGGTGCTCAACGAGCCGGAAAACAGCCTCCATCCCGACCTGCTGGTCCCCTTGGCACGGCTGATCGCCCTGGTGGCGGAGCGCACCCAGGTGTGGGTGGTGGCCCACGCCCAGGCCCTGATGGATGCCCTCGAAGCCACGCCCGGCTGTCAGGCGCGGCGCCTGGAGCGGGAACTGGGGGCCACGGTGTTGCCGGGCCAGTCGGTGCTGGAGCGGGCCGCCTGGCGCTGGCCTGGAGGATGAGGCTTGTTACGCAATGACGGCCGCAAGATAGGTTGGATTGTGTTTTCTCAACGCCCCAATGTCATTGAAACGCAAGTTTGGCCTGTTCTGTGCGAGCCTGATGGGCACGGGCGTTCTTGCCGCTCCTTCTCTTGCCGATACTGTGGCCCGCGCCAATGGCCGCTGTTCCCTGAAGGAGAACAGCTATGAAGCTTTCAATGGCTATTGCACCGTGAAGCAAAAGCAAAACGGAGGCATCACGATTTTCGTGGTGGACCTCGAGGATGGCCACCGCTACCGGTTTTCCGGCCCCAGTCGGCAACAGCTCCATGTGGAAACCACCTCTGGCATTGAACAAAACGTGCTGTTCGAGGACCAGGGCAGCAAAGGTGTCTTCACCTGGAATGACGGCCAAAGCACCCATCGCCTGGCGGTCAAGACCGACGTGGTCACCAATCCTGATGCTCAGTTTGAGGATCACCCAAGCACCGCCACCGGTTCGACCCTGGCTGGCGCCGCCGTGGGCGCCCTGATCGGCTCCCTGTTGAGCGGAGGCAAACCCGCCAGTCTGGCCGCGGGATCGGAGGGCCAGCCAGTGGCCGACCTGCAAAATTTGATCGGCAGTGATCCGGGCTTTGTGGAGGGCCGCCTCACCGCCCTGGGATACACCTACATCCGCTCCAGTTCACGGGAGAACGGCACGGATTCGTTCTGGAGGCGAGGGAGTAGCTGTGTGGATGTGCGCAGCACCTTCAATCGCTACCAGTCGTTCACCTACGCCAACCCTTCCAACTGCAAGTAAGGCGGCGGTCAAACAAAATTCCCCCCCAAGCCATGCTCGGGGGGGTCAAAGGAGGATCCTTGATGTGGCGATCAGGCCTTCAGGGGGATCAGCGCTGGTTGGGAGCCAGATCGCTTGGACGACTCAACACGTAGGTCACCATTCCGGTGAAGACCACGATGAGACCAATGAGGCTGGCGATGGCTGCGGTGTAATCAGTGCTCATGTCGCTCAACCCAGGCCGATTTGGGAGAGGATGCCCTGGCCGGTGAGCAGCTCAGTGGCCAGGCCGATCACGAAGCCCAGCATGGCGAGACGGCCGTTCCAGGTCTCAGCGAAGGTGACGAAGCCGAAGCGGGGAGTGGAGTCGGTCATGAAAGTTTCGAAGTGTTACGTGAACACTAACAGATTGTGAAGCGCTTGGGGTGCGGTTCTCCGCCTCACCCCATTTGTTGCCGAATCCTCGTCAGGTAACCGGGCAGCATGTGGTCGCTGATCAGCCCCTTCGTCCCCTCCTGTCCCCGCGGGGTGGCCCCGCTCCGCAGTTGCCGCTGCAGGGCTTGGAAAGCCTCCGCCGAGAGCATGGTGTCGTCCCCTTCCAGGGCGGCCTCCTTGGACGAGGCTCCCCGGGCCCCGGGTCTCCCCCCCATCGCTGAGATCGTTTGCCCGCTCACCCGTCCCTCGCTGTCGAAACGCAGCAAGTGGCCCGCGTGGCGATAGGCCGGTGGCACCCGCGGCACGATGTCCGCGTCATTCACCAACCGGTGGTAGGCCCCCGCCAGGGAGGTGCCGATGGCCGAGGCGCTGCCGGCGTCTTTGGCCACGGCCGGCTGCCCGTAGGTGTACAGCGCTCGCACGGGCCGCGTGGCCGACCAGCTGGCGGCCGCCAGCACGGCGATGCCTCCCCCCAGGCTGTGGCCCGTCACCACCAGGGGCAAGTGGGGATGGGCTTGCAGCAGGCGCTCCAGCTGGGGCCGCAGCGCCTGGAATTGCCCCAAAAAGCCCGCGTGCACCTGGCCAATCCCAGGCAGGGGCCGGGGGGTGAGGTTGAGGTTGCTGAGCCAGTCGGCCGTGCTCTCGGTGCCGCGGAACGCCACCAGAGCCACCTCCGCTGACCAGGCCAGGAAGCCCTGGGCCGGCCCTTGCTCCACAAATCCGCAGTCGCTGAAGCCCCAGGCCCGGGCCTGGGCCGTCACCTTCGCCGGCGGGCTGTAGGCCAGCTCACTGGCCAAGCACAGCGAGAGGGCCGCGGTCCAGTCGAAGGTTGGGGCGGCCAGGGAGGCCAAGCGAAAGTCGGCGGCGCTCACGGGCGGCTCCCAAGCCAGGCGCAGAAAAGCATGTTTGCGCCAAGCGCAACCGAGAGAACAGGGGACAGTGGCTCGCCACCAAGGGCACGGGCAAAGTGCCATCCCGAAAGCCAC
>JBKCPG010000096.1:0-4209 GCA_046309395.1 Cyanobacteriota bacterium
CGGCCTCACCCCTGCCCTGACGCGGATCAGCGGCGGTGCCCCGAAGGTGGCGGTCGCCGAGCAGGCCGTGCCCGCCAGCCCCGGCCGCGATCCCCATGTGTGGCACGATCCCGCCCAGGCGGCGGCCATGGTGCGGGTGGTGGAGGCCCGCCTGGCGACCCTGCTGCCGAGTGCGTCAGCGGCAGCCGTGAAGCGCCGGGGCCAGGCAGCGACAGCCGTGTTGGCAGATCTCGGCCGTTGGATTGAGCTTCAGATCGACACCGTTCCAACCCGCGGCCGGGTTCTGGTGACGGAGCATCGTGCCTTCTCCAGCCTGGCCCGCCGCTTTGGTGTGAGGGAGCTACCGCTGCTGGATTCCTTCACCACCGCCAGGGTTCTGCGCCCCGCCAGCCTCGGGGCGATCACCAAAGCGGTGCGGGAGTCGGGCACGCGCCAGCTGTTCGCCGAGTCGTTGCCGATCTCCAAGACCCTGCGACGCATCAGCCGCGCCAGCGGCGTGCCGGTGAATCCCGCTCCCCTTGTCGCCGATGGGCTCTCCCCGGGCCGCTCCACCGTCCAAACAGCCACGGGCAACGTCTGCACCTTCGTCAGCGGCCAGGGCGGCCGTTGCGATGGCGCTGCCGCCGAAGGGCTCGCCCGTCGCTGGGCCTCGATCCGCTGATGATCACCATGACCTCACCTTGTTTCGCCTCCCCAGTCTCCCGACGCTTTCCCCGGACCCAGCGCCCAGGCCTTGCCCTCGTCCCCATCAGCTTGGCAATGGCGCTGGCTTATCCGGCGCCGCTACAGGCCCATGGCGCGGCTGGGGGAGAGGATCTGGCCCCGGGCGCGTTTCAGATCGCTCCGGTGCTCACCCTGGAGGGGCACGCCGGCCTGGAGAACAATCTTGAGGATCAGCCGCGCCATTACGCCATTGATGGCCTTTTGGGTGTGGTGATGGAGTGGGGCCTGCCCAACAAGGGCAGTCTGGCGATTGAGGCGATGGTGGGGCCGGCGCTTGTCTGGGGTGAAGCGGACCATTTCTACGGCCGTGTCCACCTGGAGCCCTCCGAGGAGCACCATGCCGAGGACGCTGACCACCCTGCTGAGGAGCACGCTCACAGCCATGGGGGCGCTCCCTTTCGCCGCGGCGATCTGAAGGGGCGGCTGCAGGTGCGCTACGAGCCGAATCAGCGCTTTTCCTTCTTTGCCGAATGGTTGCCGTACTACGTGACCCGCAGCCAGGGCGAAGACATCCAGGGACTGAAGAATGAGCTTGGCTTCGGGGTGGCCTACGCCTTCGGCGATGGCGATGTGAATTTCGCCCTGGGAGATGGTCTGGAAACAGTCGCTGATGGCCTCTTCGTTTCTTTGGAGAACCGCACGGGCTGGGAGTCGGATGGCACCTACCTCGGCAACTACACCGATCCCTGGCTGGGATTCGGGTTCAATGTCGACCGGCTGAATGTGACGCTCTCCGCCGGACCGCGCTTCTACAGCCCCGGCAGCTATGCGGGACTTCCCAGCCGAACCGATTGGGGTGGTGAGGTGGAGCTTGAATTCCCGCTCAGCCGCCGCACCGTGTTGTTTGCCCACTGGAAGCCGATTTACAGCAGCCAGGCCGGCGAAGGTTGGGGGCGCGGCTGGCAGCACCACATCGGTACGGGGGTCACCTTCCGCTTCTAAGTGAGGTCCTGGATCTGGGTCAGGGCTCCTAGTTGTGCGCCAGCAACTGCCGGGCGAGCAGGGCTCCAAATTCCTGGTGGAGACCGAGACGTCCTGGAATCACGGCGGCGGAGCTGCCATGCAGCAGGGCGCAGTCGAGCTCGATCAAGCTGCAGGGGAAGGAGCTGGGAGCCCTCCCGGCTCACCATCCAGTTGCGGAAGAAGGCCCGGCCATCGGGGAGGTTCACCAGGGCCTTGGCGTGATACACATCGCCATAGGCACCGTTCAGCAGTTCGAACCAGAAGCCGCTGAGGCTGGCCGGATCCCACACAGCCCCCGCCAGGTTCCTCTCCCAGGCCCGCGGGCTGCTGAAATCCAGGGTGTCCTGGCGGGGCAGCACGGCGTCACGCCCGAAGTGAAGGTGCGCATCAGGGCTGAGATGCAGAGCCTCCAGCTGGGGAATCACACGGCGATCCACCCCGGCCAGGCCTGAGTCCCTCATCGGGTGTGCCGGCCAGGCGCAAATAGCCGCAGGCGCCCCGATGGCTCCGGAGCTGGCTGAGGATCCAGGTGGTTTTGCCGCAGCCGGGAGGCCCGGAGATCAGCAGGATCTGGCTCATGCCGGCACCACGCAGGGCTCCAGCTGGGCCCTGAGGGCCGTGGCGCTGAAGTGTTCGGCATCGATCACGGTGATGATCGAGTCGAGCCGCGGCCGGTCGCGCAGGTCGCCGGCCATGAAGGTCAGCGCCACCGGCAGGGGGTCGGCCAGGCCGGTGGTTTCCACCACGATCAGATCGATCGGCTCGGGGCGCTCCAGCACGCGGTGCACGGCCTCCTGCGGCTCGCCGTTGATCGAGCAACAGATGCAGCCGTTGCTGAGCTCCACCATCGACTCGCTGGTGGCGACCACCAGCTCGTGGTCAATGCCGACTTCCCCGAACTCATTGACCAGCACAGCGCTGTGCAGCCCCTGCTGGTTGCTGAGGATGTGGTACAGGAGGGTGGTCTTGCCGGCACCGAGGAAGCCGGTGAGCAGCGTGACCGGAACCTGGATGGCCTGCTGATCCATGGACCGCCAGCGGTGAGAACGGTTCTCATTCAGCCCGATCGACGGTGGCCATGCCGCTGCGGTGGCGCCCCTTCTCCGGCAAAGTGTGCACATGTACACAAGCCTTCTCGATGTCCACTCCTGAGCGCCACTGCACCTCCAGCCGGGAAGGCAAGGTCGTGCTGTCCTGCTGGATTCCCGAGGGGCTTCGCCAGGAGCTTGATCGCGTATGGGCCAAGCAGGGCCTCAGGCCCCATGGCCGCACCCAAAAAGGCATGGAGTCCATGATCAACTCCTTCTTGGCAAACCATGCAGCAGAGGAGCGATAAGCCCTCTGCGTCTGCATCGCCACGAACGCGCGCCGTCCTGTCGTCCTGCAAGTCGCCCCATGAGTCAGCAGAGCCACCAGCCCTCGTTGTTGAACCGCATCGCTCGGGTGCTGCTGTGCCTGGTGTTCATCCATGCCGTGATCGGCAAGCTGACGGGCTTTGCCGGCGTGGCCGGCGCCATTGCCGCCAAGGGACTGCCGCTGGCGCCCGTGCTGCTGGTGGCGGCCATGGCCCTGATGGCGGTGGGTTCAGCCCTGGTGATCAGCGGCTGGAAGGCCCGACTGGGAGCGGTGCTGCTGCTGGTGTTCCTGATGCCCACCACCTTGCTGTTCCACGGGGATGTGGCCGACAGGATGGAGCGGATTCAGCTGTTCAAGAACCTGGCAATCATGGGCGGTCTGTTGCTGGTGGTCGATCAGGACAGCAGGGCCTGAGAAGGGGGATTTCCCGGAACCTGAAAAATTCCCGAGGCACCCTTCGCCGCTCCCGGAAACAGGGGGAATACCCCCCGAGTCTGCGTTCTTCTATGAGGAGCTACGGGACTCTCCAAGGAGTTGCAGGGAGCTGATTTTGAAACGCGAAATACGAGGAGAATTTTCGATTTTTGTCGTGTTGCTTTTTCCCCTTTTGAGGTGTTGATCGTGTGGCGTGTGGTCTTTTCCGGGGCTCCGGGCAGTGGCGGGGTTGATCGGGTCGCGCGTCAGCAGCGGCGAGGTTGTTGGGTTGAGCGCTGAGCTGCTTGCTCCGCCGCATCCATCCGCCGCGCGACAGCACTGGCCCAGCGGCGGCCGGGGTCACCGCCCCAGCCATCCCAGGCCTGCCGGCCCTTGCCGTAGCTCTCCCAGCTGGAGCCCTGCTTGTCGACTTCGTGGCGAGCGAAGTAGCTCACCATCCGATCAATCGTCTGGGGAGAGAGCTCCTGGCGATGGAGCAGCTGCCGGGCTCGCGCCAGCCCCACCGGCGTCATGCCCCGGTTGGAGGGCGGCTGCTGGGCCCGGCGCTCCAGGGCACGGCGGGCGGCAGCAGCCACGAGCTCCGGCGGTCGGAAGGAGAGGCCGGCGTAGAAGCTGTGGGGTCGCCTTGCCATCGACTGGTCTCAGCGCCGAGCCCCGCGGCCATTCACCGCGAAGGACGCTCGGTAGAGCTCAGACGCCGACATCGCCTGGGGATTCATCGGCTCGCCGTTA
>JBKCPG010000097.1:0-4096 GCA_046309395.1 Cyanobacteriota bacterium
GCGAGTTGGGAGCGCACCCTTTACACAAAGCTTCGATCCTGCACAGCGGTGATCGCTTTGTGCAGCGACAATTATCTTTCATCACAATGGTGTTTTGCCGAAATCGCGCTTGCGCGCATGGAAGGCAAGCAATTGTTCGTCCTGCAAATTGAACCCTGGTGTGAAACGACTAAATTGCCATCGATACTTGCGGGCGAACAATCTATTGATCTTCGCGGTGATCCGGAGATTGGCTTCCGCAGGCTATGGAATGGCTTTCAGGCCAAGGGTATTGTCGCTTCCGAGGCCCGTGAATGGAGTCCAGCCGTCAGTCCCTATCCGGGCCTTCGTGCGTTCCAGGAAAGCGACGCCTCGATCTTCTTCGGACGGGACCATGAGATTCTTGAAGGGTGTGATCTCCTGAATCGATGTCGTCGCCAGGGGTTCCCAAAACTGGTGATGGTTCTGGGCTCATCGGGGAGCGGCAAATCATCGCTTGTGCGTGCCGGATTGGTTCCTCGTCTGAAACAAGAACAACGGGAATGGATCGTCGTGCCTCCATTCCGCCCTGGGATCAACCCCATGGAAGCCCTCGTGGATGCCCTGACTGGGGCGTTCCGGAATCTGGGGAGCTCCTTGGCCAAGGGGGAGATCGAAGAATGGCTACGGGCGCCCCCCCCTGACGAGGTTTCCGTGACGCCGCCGCTGGAGGGGGGTGGCGGCATTCAAGACAATCGAGCGGAGCGGGAACGGCTGCTGCAAGCTCTCGACGCCATGGAAGCGCGGATGACTCCGCGGGATGATCAAGTGGCGTACCACCTGAAAAAGCTCCGGCACTATCTGAGCGAGGGAGAGAGAGACGAGGGCGAACAGGTGCCGCCCCCCAGTCGCTCCTCATTGGCCGCCATCGCGTCACTCCTTTGCCGGATGAGTGGCCAGCCAGAGGCAACCGTCCTGCTGGTGGTCGACCAGTTTGAAGAGCTGCTTGACCACGACGCCGACACTGCCGCCTCCCGATTTCTCTCGTTGATGGCGGAGACATCAACAGCTGAGTCATGCCCCCTGCTGATTCTCGGAACCATGCGCTCGGATTATCTCGGCAACTTGCAGGCCTCCCCCCCGCTGGGGGGGCTGGGATTCCGCGGTTTCCCAGTCGGTCCGATGGGAGAGGAGGGAATGCGCCAGATCATTGAGGAGCCGGCGATCTTGGGGCAGATTGAGATTGAGAAAGCCCTGAGCGAGAGGCTACTGAGAGATACCGGCACCTCCGACGCGCTTCCCCTGCTCGCCTTCACGCTGCGCATGATGTGGGATCGGCTTCACGAGCGACATCTGTTCACCAAGGCCGACTACGACTCCTTCGGTGGACTCCAGGGAGCGATCGCCAAGGTGGCTGAACAGGCCTACAGCGACCTGATGCGGGAGCCGATGGATGACACAACCCGGCAGGGGCTGAGCATCGATCTCAAGCGTGCGTTCCTGGCGATGGCCCGTCCGGCGGCGGAAGGGCGAGGCTGGGCGAGAAAACCGCTGGCGTGGGATTCACTCAGCGAGTCTGTTCAACGGGCGCTGACCCCATTCCTGGATCCTCACCGACTGCTCATCAAGCATGGGGCTGACAGCGTGGAGGTGGCTCACGAAGCGCTGTTCCGATCGTGGGAGCGATTGAGCGGGTGGCTGCAGGAGAGCGCTGAAGCCTTGTTGCTGCTGCATGAGATCCAAGGAGAAGCCAGCAAGTGGAGCGCCGCGGGTGATGCGGAGGAACAAGCCGCCTACCTGCTTCGTGGAGGCCGATTGGCGCGTGCGCTTGAACTCAAGGAGAGTGAGCTTCTGCCCCTGGAGAATGAAGCGCTTGAGTTTGTCGTGGCCTCGCGGCGGGCGGAGCGGGCCGAACGGGAGCGGGAGCTGGAGCGTCAGCGGAAGGACGCTGAGGACCAGGCCCGCTTGCGCACGTCCGAGGAAAGGGCGGAGATCCTGCGGGCGGCTGTCCGCAAGGGACAGCGCATCGTCCTGTCGATGACGACGGTCGCGGCGCTGGTTGGCGTCGCGACGGTTGTCTCCCTGCGGGAGATGCGCCGTGCCCAGCTCGCCACCTCACTTGAGCAGGCGAGCATCACGCGGTTGAACAACGATCAGGACGACCAGCTCACCGCCTTGACGGGTGCCCTGCGCGACGCCTTTCGTCTGCGGTCCGCGGTGCCGGACCTCAAGCGAATCGCCGACTATCCATCCATTGCGCCCATGGGCGCCCTGCGAACCATCCTCAGCCACACCTGGGAACAGCAACGGGTGAGGGCCCATGCCAACGGCGTGGATGGGGTGGCCATGGCGGCGGATGGTCGCATGGCGAGTGTCGGTCGGGATGATCAGCTGGTCTTGTGGGGTCCGGATGGACGGCGTCGCCGCTCCTTCCCGGTGATGTCGCCACAGGCGGTGTTGTTCGGGGAGGATGGCAACAGTTTGCTTGTGGGAACTGGCGAAGGCACTGTTGTACGCGTTTCCCTGGATGAGGGCGCGACTCAGCTGTGGTCGGCCCATCCCAGGGGAGGTGTGAATGGCCTTGCCCCAGGTCCCCTGCCCGGATCGATCGCCACAGCGGGAGGAGATGGTCTTGTGGCGATCTTCTCCGCGCGGGGAGAGAGGATGGCCGAATGGCGTGCCGCACCCGAGGCTGAGGGGGTGGCGGCGATCGCCGTCGACCGCCGCCATGGTCGGATCGCCACGGTGGGAGCGCGGGGTGGCGGCGTGAAGATCTGGAGCCCCACGGGTCAGCTCCTTGCTGCGCTGATGCCGCCAGGAAGCGGGCCTGATTCGATGAGCTTGCGGGTCGCCTTTTCTCCAGATGGCAACCGGGTCATCACGGCGGACAGCTCGGGGAAGGTTGTGGGGTGGTCGATCAAGGCTGAGGCAAATGACGCGAGCCCTCGGAATCTGGCTGGACCCAAAACAACGGTCCGAAGTCTGGCGGTGATGGCGGATGGACGTGTTCTGGCGGGCGACTCCGTGGGCCGGGTTCATGTCTGGGGCGCTGATGGCAACCCGATCGCCACCTTGAGAGGGCATCAGGGCCCTGTCACTTCATTGGCTGTGCAGCCAGGAGGCGATCGGTTCGTCAGCGGCGATGCCGTTGGTGGCTGGCGCCAGTGGAAGCAACCGGCCGCGGACGTGACGAGTCTGGTGGTGAGCACGGTGGCGGTGAACAGTGTGCGCTTTCATCCCACGCTGCCGCAACTGGTGCTGGCCATGGGAGATGGCAGCGTGCAGATCCGCTCCACGGAAGGATCGCTGGCACGGAGTTGGAGCACGAGAAAACAGGGCTATCTCTCCAGTGTCGACATCCTTCCGGGTGGAGAGCAACTTGTGGTGGCGGGAAGCACGGGACGGGTGAGGCTGTGGTCCTGGAAAGGAGTGGAAGGAGAACTGAAACTCGCGGATGCGGCGTCTGTGACGATCGTGCGGGTCACCCCGAAACCACTCGGGCGGATCCTGGCTGGATCGCCAGATGGATCACTTTGGATCTGGCCTCAGCGGGGAGGAGGCCGAAAGAGCCTTGAGGGCCATCGGGGGGGAACAATGGCACTGGCCGCCCATCCAGACGGAGAGCGTTTTGCCTCCAGCGGAGCGGATGGTCGCGTGCGGTTCTGGTCACAAGCTGGGGAGGAGATCAGCAAGGCGGCGGTCTCGAAATTGGCGCTGCTGGCTCTTGGCTACAGCCCGGATGGCAAGCTGATTGGGGCTGGAGGGCTGGAGGGGCAGCTGATTCTCCTCAATGAACGGGGGAGGATCCAACACCGATTTCCCACCTATCAAGCCGGCATCACAGCATTGGGGTTTGTCCCAGGGCAAGATCTTGTTGCCACGGCCGGTTCTGATGGCTCCGTGAAGGTCTGGGATTACAGGGGGCGCCTCCTGCGAAGCGAGGAGCAAGCACTGGGGTCCCATCTTCACGGCTTGGCCATCCACCCTGCCGGAACTCAGCTGGCGGTGGGAGGGGATGGAGGCAGCTTGAGGTTGGTTCGAATCAGTGATCTCAACGGACTTCTGCGGAGCGGTTGCCAGTGGCTGCAGGATTCGCTCCAGCGGGAGGCATCCTTCATGGATCTCAGGAAGGATTGTC
>JBKCPG010000098.1:0-3115 GCA_046309395.1 Cyanobacteriota bacterium
GGGGAAAACCGTCTTTGAAGGCACCCTGACGGGGGAGAAGCGGTTCTCGCTCGGTCGCGGCCTGCGGGTGATGGCCGGCAGGCCCTACGCGGTGAACGCCACGATCGGGGCGGGGCCCTCCACCGCCCTGGGCGGGGTGGAGGACATTCGCTGGAGCTGGTTCAGGCCGGGGGGGCTCCAGCCGGAAGCGCCTCCATCGTCATCGCCGACACCTTGAGTTCCAAACCAGCGGACTCGAGCACCGCTGGAGCGCAGGATCGGAGGCTCCAGCACTCCAGGCTGAGATCCATCCATCCCGAGCCGCTGGCGGATGGTTCGGGCACCAGGAGAATCTCCACAACGCTTGAGGCGAGGCGGCGCAATTGGACCGCCGCCACCACCTTGCCCGGCCGCCGATCCAACGCCGCGGCCAATCGAAGCAGCAGCGCCATGGTGCTGACCGTCCGCCTGTCCTCCCGGCTCTCGATCAACTGCCAAGACTCATGGCGCTTTTTCGGCAAGCCGCGACGGTGATAACGGGCGATAGCCGCCACCATCAGATGCTCCGCTTCGGAGTACCCCAAAAGTTCTCCATGGCGGATCAGATACCACGTGTGCTTGTGATAGGCGGCCACGTTGATGTGCTTCCCGCAGGAATGGAGCTGGGCCGCCGCCCAGAGCAACAGGCGTGCCGCCCCCTCGTCCTGGTGCATCCAACCTCGGGCCTGGTCGTAAAGACTCAGGGCGAAGTTGGACACGCGGGACGCCCGCTCCTCATCCACCCCATAGGTGCGGGCCAGGTGGAGCACCGTGCGCTCCCGGATCGAGCTTTGAAAGGCGAAGCGATCATCCAGGAGCCCCTGCCGGAGCATCCAATCCACAATCAACCCCTCCCGCAGGGCCCGCTCGCAGACCACCAGCTCGCGAATCTGCAGCATGGCCAGGGCGGTGTTGAGGATGAGCGCCCCGGGGACGATGATCTCGGCTCGACGCTCATTGATCCCGGTCAATTGGCGGCGCTGCTCCAGTGGCAGGGACACCAGACGGGTGAGCAGGGCCTCCAGCCGTGATCGGGTGAGCCGATACCCTTGCAACCGCAGGGGAGGCCGGCCCTCCTCCGCGGCCAACAGGGACGCCAAGGCCAAGGCCGTGCCGCTGGTGGCCACCATCACGGGCTTCTCCCCCGCCTGAAGCGACTGCTTCACCTGGGCCACGGCGGGATCCAGGGCGCCCTGGATGTACGCCTCCAGGAAGGCGCGCCGGCCGGGGGGGAGGGGATCCTCGTGGCAGAAATCCCGCTGCAGACGCACCGCGCCGATCCGGGTGCTGGTGAGCACGCGCGCATCGGAGCCATCGGCCAGGATGAGTTCGGTGGATCCGCCGCCAATGTCCAAAATGATGTGAGGGGTTTGGTCAAAGGCCATGCCCGATAGCACGCCCAGATAGATCAGCCGGGCCTCTTCGGGCCCACTCACCAGATCCACCTCCAGGCCCAGTTGGTCCTCAATGGCCTGCAACACCTCCCTCCCGTTTGGCGCCTCCCGCACCGCGCTGGTGGCCGCGGTGAGGATTTGCTCCACCCCATGGCTGAGGGCCAGATCTTTGCAATGGCGCAGGGTGAGGAAGGCCCGCTCAATGGCCTCTCCACTGAGATCCCCTGTCACCGGATCCCGATCGCCCAGACGGGTGGTGGCTTTCTCCGCCATCAGCACACGGAAGCTGCGCAGGGCGGGATCCACGGCGGCGATCAAGACGTGGATCGAGTTGGTGCCAATGTCGATGGCCGCCACTCTCCGCTCACCCGGCACGGGATTGCCCTGAGCGGGGATCGCGACCGAAGGCTCACCACCGCCCATCGGAACCTTGCGAGAAGAAAGCGGCGCCACTTTGCCATTGGTGGCCCCCGACTGACCGTCCGCCACAGCAATCCGCGATGCTCTCAAGTGGATAGTCTGCCGCCATGGAGGGAAACAGGGTGGGACTGACACCGGCGGTTACCAGGCCCATGGTCCAGCGGGTCGCCACCTGGATGGAGCTGCTGCGCTGGCATAAGCCCAGCGGCAGACTGATTTTGCTGATCCCCGCCGGTTGGGCCCTCTGGCTCCATCCCCTCTCCCCGCCGTCGCCAGCTTTGGTGGGATGGATCGTGGTTGGCGGCTTGGCGGTGAGTGGGGCGGGCTGTGTCGCCAACGATCTCTGGGATCGCTCCATCGACCCCCTAGTCGACCGCACCAAGGGCCGCCCCCTCGCCGATGGACGCTTGAGGGTGGCCACGGCCTGGAGGCTCTTGGCCCTCTGCCTGTTGGCGTCCCTGGCGGTGGTGCTGGCCCTCCCCATCCCGGGCCGCACCCTGTGCCTTCTCCTGGCGTTGGCCTGCCTGCCCCCGGTGTTGCTCTATCCCTCCGCCAAGCGCTGGTTTCCTTTCCCCCAACTGGTGCTGGCCCTGTGCTGGGGGTTTGCGGTGCTGATCCCTTGGGCCGCCATGGGCGGAGCGGAGGGCTTCTCGCCCGGGGAGGGGGGTGGGGTCCTCTTGCTGACCTGGCTGGCCACCCTGTCGTGGACGTTCGGCTTCGACACGGTGTACGCCATGAGTGATCGGGAGGAGGATCGCCAGATCGGGGTGCGCAGCAGCGCCCTCACCCTGGGCCGGGCGGCGCCCCACGCCGTGGCCGTTTGTTACGGCCTAACGGTCCTGGCCCTGGCCGGATCCGCCCTGCTGAGGGGGCTCCCCAACCCCGGCTTTTGGATCCTCTGGACCATCGCCGCGATCGGCATGCAACGGGAGGCGAGACGCCTGCTCACACCTCACCCGCCCCGCGCCCTCTATGGCCAACATTTCACGCGCCAGGTGCTGCTCGGGGGCCTGCTGCTGCTCGCCTTGGTGGTGGCCCGAGCATGACCCCCTCCTGGCCCATGGGGGGTCCGCCCCCGCCCCTTCGATCGGGGGACTGGGTGGGATTGGTGGCCGCCAGCTCGGCCTTGGACTCCTCTGAGCGACTGGAGGCCGGGATCGAGGTGCTGCGGGGGTGGGGGCTTGAGGTGGAGGATCCCGCCCACCTACTCAGGCGGCGATGGGGATACCTGGCAGGCGGCGACAGGGAGCGGGCCGAGGATCTGCGACGCCGGGGCCCCGAGG
>JBKCPG010000099.1:0-6508 GCA_046309395.1 Cyanobacteriota bacterium
CCTGCGGCTGCTGAACAAAATTGCTCAGCAGAATCCACAGTTGTTTGTTCACTGGCAGATCCTCGGTCACGCAACGGTTGGGTGACAAGAGCCGGATGACGCGAGAGTGTCACGTCCGGTTCTGTGAGCGCCTGCGGGGGAGGTTCCTGCGGGCGACTCGACAGTTTTTCCTTGGCTTTGCCGGCTTTTCCAGCAAGGCACCGTTCGACCCATCGATGATGGTACATTTCCGCAAGCGATTCTCAGAAGAGGATCTCAATCGGATCAACGAACTCATTGCCGAACGCGGTACAGACATGGTGCTGGAGGCCCTGGCATCACTCCCAAAGGATGACGACTCTGACGATCCAGATGCTGATGCTGGGAAGCAGCTCTCACTCGACGAACTTGTGAAGCCTGCTGATTGGCCAGAGGGCAAGAACTGGGGAACGCTTACCATCGATGCCTCTTGTACGCCAGCCGATATCACCTTTCCAACTGACCTGAAGTTGCTGAACGAGGCGAGGGAGTCCACAGAACGGATCATTGATGATCTCTGCTACCAGCGGTCAGATCTTCGTATACACCGGCCCCGATATGATCGCGGGAGGGCACGCGCTGCGTTCCTCAATGTCGCCAAACAGAAGAAGCCACGCAGCCGCAAGATAAAAGCCGCAATACGCCGCCAGCTTGACTATCTGTAGCGTAATCTTGATGCCATCGATGCCCTGATCGCATCTGGCGCAGAGCTTTCGGGCCTGTCGACGCATTGGTGGCACAAACTTTTAGTGATCAGTGAGCTGCACCGCCAACAAAGCATCCTGCTTTACGCCAAGACGCGCAGCATGCCCGACCGTATCGTCAACTTGGTTCAGAGACAGGTTCGTCCCATTGCTCGTGGCAAGGCAAGAGCTGCTTTTGAGTTTGGCGCCAAGATTAGTGTCTCCGTGCGTAATGGCTTTGCCTTCCTGCACAGGATCAGCTGGGATCCATACAATGAGGCTGAGGACCTGATTCCACAAGCCAAGAAATACAAGCAAGAACACGGCTGTTATCCAGAGCGAATCTGCGCCGATCAGATTTATATTAACACCAAGAATCGCAACTTCTGCACCAGGAGCAACATACGGCTATCAGGTAAGCGATTAGGGAGGCCTCCCAAGGATCCAGAGGTGAATGCTGCCCACAAGCAGCTGCTCAGCGCAGATCAGCGGAGGCGAAACGAAGTGGAAGGTTGCTTTGGATCAGGGAAACGGAAGTATTCTCTGAAGTTGATTATGCCTCGGCTGGCTAAAGGTGCAGAGTCCTCGATCTCCATGGCATTTCTGGTTATGTGTGCAGAGAAGATCCGGAGGCTCCTCCGCATCTTTTTTGTCACTATCTTTGCCTGGGTCTGCGCTTGGCAATGGCCAGGCTGCCTCTGGATGGCGCTCAGGAACATTTGCCTGCTCGAGACAAACGAATCCCTGGTCACTGGATAACCGTGCCTAAGAGCTGCCTACGCCATGATCCTTGGCTGCAATCGAGCCAGCTCGCGACTTGTTTTTTCAGGAGTCCCTAATTATATCGCCAGTGTGGCTGGAGTAGGAGTAGCGGCTTAAGCTTCAAGCACTGATACAAGAAAACATACAGGTGTCCCAATCAAACTTCCGGTTGAGTCTGTAATCGGCGTAGATCGAAGCTGAATGGGGTTTAGAGACAGATCTCTTCACCCCAGGCCGGCTGGCCCGTGTTTGGTCCTGGATCGAGGCAGCGAGCGGGGATGGCAGGCACACCAATACCACGAAAATAAGATGCGCTCCAATCTGTTCGCTCGAGGAAAAAGCTCACTTTGACAATCTCCTCACAGTCTTGCAACACCTTGCTGGCCAGCCGGGACTGTAGCTGGGGACTGTGCATCAAATCCAGGGATCGGCGAGCCCTGGCGCTGGCAGATGGGGTATCGCCACCGCCAAGAATGACGATCAATGCTGAATTGTGGGGAAGAAATGGATGGCGGACGCCTGCTGGGATTGGGATAATGCGTTGGCGGGGGGTGTTCGCCCCGGTCGAAGCAATCGCGCTGACCAACCGCTGAATTGCCTGCGGGCACAATGAAGGCAGCGGTTCACTCCTCAAGGGGGGAGGAACCGCTGCGGAGGTCACGCTCAACAGCATTAGCGACAGGACGCGTGTAACAAAATTCACAGACGAAACATCGGGAGCTCAGCATGCCTTAAATAGTATCTGGCACGTGCGATCACATCAGAACTATAATCGTCGCCCGTAGTTCCAATGTCCATGCTGTTGATAGTTTTCACATTGGAGGCTCCAAAATTATAAGCAGCAACAGCGCCCTTGAGAACATAAACATCATCCCAATCTGGGTGAGCCGCTTGGACAGCATCGATATTAGCGGCAAGAATTCCAGTTGCTTGCTCGATATGGGCTTGACTGATGGGGCTTTCGCTTCCCAAAATCGTGTGGAAATTTTTATCAACTTGAAGAATGCCAAACCCATTCCCATCGGAGCTCCATCCGTGCTCATCCAGGACATTAGTAGCCCTAGATTCGCGGCTTGCCGTACCCGCCAGGAGTGCGGCTGGAATGCCAAACCTCGCAGCAGCTGTCAGAAATCGATTGGTGTGAAGTTTGATTCTTTGAAGATCACCTTGCGCCATGGCTTCGGAGGCGGCAATGCCTGGCGGAAGGCCATCTTGGGATGCGGTCGTCGCGGAGGCACCCATGGTGGGCACGTTTGCTAAGACAGCATCCCATTTGGATTTGGGAGTATCCTGATGGTTGATGGAAATGTAGAAACCGGCGGCATAGCCTGTTCCCTCTTGGTGGCGAATGTGTTGCCAATCATTCCGCCCGCCCGCGTACACCTCTCCCGTGACGGATTCAAGAATCTCAAAGGACTCCGCTGGGGAAAGAGTGAAGAGGATGGGAGCTTGCAGCTCGGGCCGCTCCCGCACATTTAGGGAACTACTCACGGCACTGTTTACGGTGCCCAGCGCCTTGATAGTGGGTTGGCTGGGCTCTGGGCTATCTAAATCCACGTAGAATCCTGCTACAAAGCCTTTGTCATTGCCGCTTTGCAGCTGATACCAATGCGTGTGCGAGGCACCTTCCGCCAAGTAAGATTCGCCAGCGACCTTGGCCATTACGCTGACTGTCATCCCGGGGCTCAGACTGGCAACCACAATCGACCGTGAATTTGCCTCGCTTCGCAGATTGAGCGTGGAGGTGACGTGATTGTTGACCCTACCGATCCCTAAGGAGACCGCCTGGCCGCCCTGCTGGCCGCTGTCTTTACCCACCTCAACGTAGTACCCCGCAGCAAACCCTGCTTGACCACTGGTTTGCAGCTCCAGCCAATCGCTGCGGCTGGTCCCCTCCGCTGTATATGAATCGCCAGTGACGCTTCGTACCAACTTGGCCACTGTACCTGGGCTGAGGGTTGTCACGATGGAGGCCTCGATAGCGGGCTTACTCCTGAGGTTTAATACAGTTAAAACATGTTCATTGGCACGCGCTTCTCCTGGTTTAAGTGGCCTAGGAGGCGCAACAAGACCTAAAGGAGCCGTGTCCAGGAAGGACGTGGGATCCATCAAATCGGAGCGCCGGCGGTAGGGGCCAGAACCTGTTGTGAGCTCTCCATTCACAGTTCCTTTATACATCTCAAAATGCAGCATAGATGACCCACTTGTCATCAACCCGACGTAGCCAATCACCTGCCCTCTGGAAACACGGGCACCCGCTGAGATTCCCCGCGGTAAGGTCTGCTGGATTTCAGTATATCGCACAACCATCCCACTGTCGTGCTGGACTTCAATAGCATAGACAACATCAAAAAATAGATATGGACCTTGAATCACTGTTCCATTATCTATGGCGAGAACTTCGGTGCCCTCTGGAGCCAGTAGATCACATCCTGCATGCAGGCGATGTCCAGGCCGATAAGCGCCAAATTCCCTGCCTCCATCTTTGTGGCTATAAGCGGGTCTCTTGCGGAGTGGAAACAAAGGAGTGGTCATGACTTTAATGTGAGCAATCGGCTTCAATTTATTTTGTCAGCGAATTTCTCGGCCGATCATGGCGGTCACATTTTTTCACGTTGGCTAGGGAGGCCCAGGAAAACTGCCTTCTATAAAGATGCTGCTATTGTGGTTCAGGCAGACTCAGATCGCTGCTTCCGTACGGAGAGGGTTATCCAGAGCCTCCGTGGAGCTTGTGTGGTAGTTAAAATCGACCGTATTACCACTGCATTAAAGCTGGGCGCATTTCCCGGCACCTGACTCTGGAGCATGCCTCCGATGGACACACCCTCCCGACTCGGTGCTGCACGCCTCGAAACACACCAATCCAGGCTTGGTCCAATGCAAGTCTGTCACCCTGTACAAGCGGGATCAGAAGCGAGGCGGCAGAGGCAATGTGCAGCAGTTCCGCCTGGCGATTCACCTGGCGGTTGTGGCCTCTCAGGATGCGAGCGGCGGCAGCCGGGGTTCTTGGGCACCAGATGACGGCCGGTCTTGAGCAGGCCGCTGCGTTTGTTCGCAAACAGCGTGGAGCGGCTGATCGCCAGCTGGGCGCAGAGCTCCTCAGTGGTGAGCCAGGGGTTCGAAGGGTCATGGCAGCAGGGGCTGCCGGGGTGGGTCAGCGGGGGAGGCTACCCAGGGGCAGACCTATACCCGTGCGATCCATGGAGGGTCTGTGGGGTAAGCAAGCCCTGCCAATGACTTGTAGCGCTGGGTACAGGTGGTTATCGGGTCCGTGAACTACGCTGATGGTGGTCAGCATTTGACGGTGAGGGTAGTCTATGTAAAGGGGTTTCAACCAAGGTCAGGAAATAGTTCGGCGGTCTTGATGGCTGACAGCCAAATGTACGGTCTAATAGCTTAATGTACCCGGATGATGACAACTCCCTCTCCAGAGTTCTCCAATGATCGCCCTTTGGCGTGCAAGTCCGACGACAAACTGAATCGCAGTCCGTTCGCAGAGCGGGTGGCGGGGATATTGCGCGAACTGCCAAAGGGAGCGGGGCTTGTCGTCGGCATTCATGGGCCGTGGGGCGATGGCAAGACGACGGTGCTGAATTTGCTCCGAGCAGAGTTGGACGCAGACGGTGTGACTGGCACAGTTGAGTTCAACCCGTGGCGATTCACAGACGAACCCGCCATGCTCGCTGGATTTTTTCGGGTGCTTGCGGGAGTCATCCGTACAAAGTTGACCACCAAAGGCGAGGACATTGCACGCTGGATCGAGAAGATTGGTCGCTACGCCAGCGTCGTTGACGAGCGCTTCGGTAAGGCCGGTGAAGCCGCAGGGACCGATTCCGAGCCAAGCCTCGAAGAGTTGCGAATCCGGCTTTCTGAAGCGCTTACCAAGGCTGACAGTCGAATTGTTGTCCTCGTGGACGACATCGACCGCCTCGATAAACACGAAACTCACACACTTTTCCGGCTTATAAAGGCGTGCGCCGACTCTCCAAATGTTTGCTATGTGCTTGCATTCGATGACGTGGCCGTGGCAAAATCGCTCGGAGAGCGATACGGCGCGGGCGACGAGGCTTCCGGCCGGGCTTTCCTTGAGAAGATCATTCAAGTCCCCCTCAAGCTGCCAATGGCGATGCCGGAGGACTTGCGGTCGCTGTGCTTCCAGCAGGTCGATCAGGCGATCATCGGGGCAGAAATCCAGCTGAGCAAGGAGGACGTAGGTGCCTTCGTTTCGGGCTTCGATCGCGGCATTTCAATTCGGCTTGATACTCCCCGTGCTGCGAAGCGGTTCGGGAACGGGTTGATGTTCGCACTGCCGATGCTGAAGGGCGAAGTCAACATCGTGGACTTGCTCCTGATCGAGGCGGTGCGCGCTTTCTATCCACCTATCTATGAAGTTATCCGCGCCAACCACGCGGCGTGTTCAGGAGTGGAGTCGAATTTTCGGCGACACGGTTACGACGGCTCGCGAGCCGTCGCGCTTTTGAATCCAATGATCGATTCGCTTCCTGCAGAGGAGCAAGAGGCGATCAAGTCGCTCCTCAAGGCCCTTTTCCCGAGACTCGGTAGCGCCTATGGAGGGGGAGGATACGGGGCCGACTGGCTCTCTGCCTGGGCAAAGGCCAAGCGGATCTGCTCTCCCGACTACTGCCCGCGGTATTTCTCGTACAGCGTCCCCATGGGCGACGTGCGCGATTCAGAGATGAATGCTTTGTACTCGAAGGCCGCGACGGAATCTGCTGCCGAAATCGGAAAGGAGGTGGCCGCGTAATTTGCTGCTGGGAAGGCTAAGCGCATTATCGAGAGGATGCGACAACAGGAAAAGAGCACGCTGCCCGAGGCGGTACCTTCGTTATGTGTAGCCATTGCTGCAAATGCGAAGCTCATCCCTAATCCTCCCTCTATGCTTAGTTGGACCAAGCCGCTACGCGGCAGATTAAAAAGAAGTAGGCATAGTCATTCGCCTCGTCTCAGATCCATGTATCCTCAAAATTTTAGCATGATTTAAACGAGATTGCTTGCACCAGGCATCTCCTTCCACTGAAGGGTCA
>JBKCPG010000100.1:0-2715 GCA_046309395.1 Cyanobacteriota bacterium
GTGAAGATGCTGTTTTCGAGTTCGATCCGGTCGTCTGCCGGGGCGAAATCGGTGATGGTGTCGCGGTTGGTGGTGGCGTTGAGGCTGCTGTCGAATCGGAAGGTGTCGTTGCCGGCGCCGCCTATGAGGGTGTCGTTGCCGCGATTGCCGTTCAGGAGGTCGTTGAAGGATGAGCCCGTGATGACGTTGAAGCCATAGTTGCCGAGGAGTTCGAGTCTGCCGGTTGAGGCGGCGGCATTGATGTGGAGGGAGGTGGCGGCGGTGAGCACGGCAGCGGCGGCGGTACCGGTACCGAGGGTCACGCGCTCCAGGCCGGAATCGCTGGCGTTGATCGTGATGATGTCGCCATTGGTGGTGGAGGCAAAGCGCAGTTCATCGGAGCCGGCAGCGCCGGAGTCGGTGATGGCTTCGCCGGCGGGGCGGTGGGATGGACTGCTGACGAGATACACGTCGCTGCCGCCACCGCCATCGAGGGTGTCTTGGAAGGCGGTGGTCAGGATGACGTTGTTGGCGCTGTTGCCGATGATCAGCACGCCATTGGGTGCGGCGGCGGCATTCACGTTCAGGGCTGTGGCGCCATCGATCACGATCTTTTCCAGGCCAAGATCGCCGGCGTAGATGATGAGGGTTTGATTGGCGGTGGTGGAGGCAAAGCGGAGCTCGTCGATGTCACCAGCACCTGTGCCGGTGTCGTTGATTTCCGCAGCGGAGCGCTCACTGCTGTTGGTGATGCGGTAGGCGTCGCTGCCATCGCGGCCGTCCATGGCGTCGTTGCCGCCGTTGCCGATGAGTGTGTCGTTGTAGGCGGTGCCGACGAGTTTGTTAATGCCGCTGTTACCTGTGATGTTCAGGGGATTAGGCGCTGCGGCGGCATCGATGTTCAGAGCGGTGGTCGCGGTAAAAATGGCTGTGGCGCCGGTCCCTGTGCCGATCGTCACCCGCTCCAGTCCTGCGTCACCAGAAAACACCGTGAGGGTGTCTCCCGCCGTGGTGGAGGCGAAGCGGAGCTCGTCGCTGTCCAGCGCGCCTGTGCCAGTGTCCCGGACTTCAGCACCAGGGTGGTGCTCTGCGCTGTTGATCAGATAAATGTCGCTGCCATTGCCGCCATCCATGCTGTCCACACCTTCCGCACCGATCAACACGTTGGCGACAGTGGACACCTGATTGACGCGGATGAAATTGTTGCCCGCATTGCCTGTGCCTGTGATGGCATTGCCGGTGAGCACCAGATTGGTGTAGCTCCTGGCCAGGCTGGTGACATTGATGCCGCTGGAGAACGTCTCGGCATTCCGTCCTGGTGCGCCGATTGTGTCCATGTCGTTACCATCGACATCCTGCACCACACCTGTGAGGTTGTCCCCAGGGAGATCGGTGTAGAGCAAACTGACAGCCTGGCCGCTTGTGGGAGCAACTCCAGCAAGAGTGAGCGTCAGACGGGTCGGGTCTCCCGACACCGGGGCCCAGGCTGAGACCGAACGGGCTCCACCGGCCACGGTGGCGGAGAAGCGGTTGGCCGTAAGACCAGTGGTGACCACGGGCTCGGTGAATTCAACCTTCAGCGTGGTGCCCTCCACTGTGATCTCCTTGATGATCGGTGCGAAGTCGTCGTTCTTGATCACGCCGACGGCCGAACCAGCGCTGCCGATCGTGTAGCCGCTGCCAGGCGTCAGGGTAAGGACGACGGTTTCATCAAGCTCAATGGTGGGATCAACAATTGGATCAATATCGATGAAGGTGTCGTAGCTGCCCGCCGCGAAGGAAATGGTGTAGGAGGGAGCGAGGCCGAGGCCTGTGTAGTCGAGCCCTGCGGTGGCGGTGCCGGAAACATTGAAGCTCACCGTGAGCGGATTGGTTGCATCCGAGCGGGTGAAGGTATAGCGCAGCTTGTCCGGTCCGTCTTCCAGCACGGAAGCGGGTTTGACGGCGACGGAAACGATCGGAAGATCGCAATCCTTATTGATGATCGAAATATCAATAGGGTTGATGCCATTGAAGTTTGGATCGGCGCTGACGATGGCGCCGGTGATGATTTGATAGGTTTGATCGCCGTCGATCAGCGTTGGGCTTTCGGGGTCGTCAATGCCGGTGACAGTAACGACTTGGGGGATATTCCAATTTGTGGGTGTAAAGATGAGTTGATATGTGGACAGGGTGCCTTCTGTCGTGTCGAAGGGCGTCAGCGAAATCACCACATCCGCGGAGGGGCGCACGCAGAGCGAGACGCGGAAGGAGGCGGTGCCGCCACATTCGCTGGTGATCAGCCCACCTGCGGGGGAGTTGATGTTGACGACAAAGAGGTTGAGCAGTCCTTCCCGGATTGCTTCCACGATGTTGGAGCTGTCGGAGGTGAGTTCAACGACAGAACCACCAACGGCCAGTTGGGATAGAAGCGATTGGTAGCCGCTGAGCTGATCGGGGGTGACCGCAAAGATCGGCAGCAGATTGGCATCAATCAGTTTTTGCCGCAGCGCGGCGATGCCTGGATAATCCTCTCCGGTACCTGGAGGCGTGCCGTCGAGAATCGCATCCAGGTTGTTGGGAAGCGTGATGCCGGCGGCTGCGCCATCACCGGCCAGGTGAGCGGCGGCATCGGTGAACAGGATGACCACCCGCTTGGAGCCGAGACTGAAGCCGATCTCTGCTGGCCTGAGGGCAACCTGCAGCAGAGCTTCCAGCTGTGATTCGGGGCCATCACCGCCATTGCCTATGGCAAGA
>JBKCPG010000101.1:0-4890 GCA_046309395.1 Cyanobacteriota bacterium
TCTTCTCCTTGAGCCTGGCTATTCTCTCTTGTTCGTCCCAGAAGCCTCTCTGACCCACAGTTGGCTCGATATTTGCCAATCATATTATACGCCGGGCCGCGACAAGGCCAAGCAGCATTTTGATTTTTCGAGGTGCCCTAATTTCAGTAGACCTGTGGGTTATCCAGCTTCAGTGCCGCTGCGTTCTCCAGCACGATGCGGGCGGTCTGGTCGTCGATGCCGTTGGGGGCTTTGACGTGGACCTCCACAGACAGGTTCACCTCTGCGCCTGGGAGGGCCTGCAGGTGGCTCATCACCTCCTCCAGGAACTGGCCCATCTGTAGACCCGCCCGCACGGGGTCGAGCTTGAGGGAGCCGGTGAAGGTCGTGCGCTGCGGCGGCGGTGGTGGGACTGGCCCCCGCCCTGGCCAGCCCCACCAGTACGCCGCCCAGGGTTCTCACGGCTCCAGACCACAAGAGCGCGGAGAGGGGGGACGGCACCTGATGAAGGGGGTGATTGCGCGGCAATCATGACGAACCCCCAGAGAATTGACCAGGGCAAGACACAAGAACCCCCACAGAGTCGGCCGACAAAATCTTGCGAAATCCTCCCCTTTTTTCGCGAAATCTTCCCGAATTCTCTCCTTCCGCTCGCCTGGCGCCCCGCTGAGCCCCCTTTGCGGGGCCGAGGTGGAAATGATCCTGTGCTTCCTCGCCCGCCGCCCGCTCCGGGCTCATCTTGAACACAACGTCCTCGGTCCTACCCCACACCTCCACCCATGCGCCCGCTCACCATCGCCTCCCCTGTCCCGAGCCCGATCCGCCGCCGGCCCGTCCGGCGGGGCGCCGCCCTGCTGGCGGTGGCTGGGCTGATGGGCTCCGCCGCGATGCCCGCGGCCCGTGCCCAGGCCGTTCCCCCCGCCACCCTCTACAGCGGCGGCGAGATCCTCACCATGGTCGGCCCCCGGCCGAGCTACGCCGAGGCCCTGGTGGAGCGGGGCGGGAGGATTCTCTATGTGGGCCCCCTGGCCGGGGCGCGGAAGGCGGCCGGAGCCAGCGCCCGGCGGGTGGATCTGGCGGGCCGCACCTTGCTGCCCGGCTTCATCGACACCCACGGGCACTTCATCTACTTCGGCAAAAACCTGGTGGACGCCGATTTGTTTGGCGCCAGCTCGGTGGAGGACGTGGTGCGGCGGATGAAGGCCCAGGCGGCGAAGGTGGGGCCGGGCGAGTGGGTGGTGGGCTTCGGCTTCAACGGCAATGCCATGGCCCGCTATCCCAGCGTGGCGGATTTGGATGGGGTGTCGGCGGATCGGCCGGTGATGGTGGTGGACAGCTCGGGCCATGCCGGCGCCATGAACACGGCGGCCTTCCGCGCCGCCGGGGTGAGCGCCGCCACGCCGGATCCGGCGGGGGGAAAGTTTGAGCGGGGCGCCGATGGAAAGAGCCTGGCGGGCAAGGCGGAGGAGACGGCGCTGAATCTGGTGCGGGAGAAACGTCCGGCCTTCAGCGGCGCCACGGCCGACGCTGTGGCCACCAAGGCCAGCGCCCTTTGGGCCAGCTACGGCCAAACGACGGCGCAGGAGTGCGGGGTGGGGTTGGGCAGCGACGATATCGCCCTGGTGCGCAACGCCATCGACAAACAGTTGCTGAGCGTGGATCTCTACCTCTGCGCCAAAGACTCCCATGTGGACGCCATGGCGAGCGCGGCGGCGAAGGTGGTGAACGACTACGGCCGGCTGAATCCCACCGCCGATGGCGGATTCCAGCGGCAGGAGCGGCTGGTGAGCGCGGGGGCGGCCCGCCCGGGCGACACGAAGGGCCCGCTGTTGCGGCTGCGGCCCGATCTCGACAAGCGCTATGTGAATCGGGTGCGGCTGGGGGGCATCAAGTTTTGGCTGGATGGCTCGATCCCCACCGCCTGGATGAGCCAGCCCTACGCCACCAATCCCCCTGGCACCGAGCCCGGCTACCGGGCTTATCAGCAGATCCCCGACGCGGTGCTGGAGCAGACGTTTGATCGCTGGTGGACGAGCAACGTGCAGATCAACATGCACATGAATGGCGACGCCGCCGCGGAGCAGGCCCTGCGGGCGATCGAGAAGGCGGTGCGCAAACACGGAATGGCCGACCACCGGCCGGTGTTCATCCACGCCAGTTACCTGAGGCCCGATCAGATTCAGCGGCTGAAGGCGGTGGGCGGGGTGCCCAGCTTCCTCACCAGCGGCCTGGTGCCCGGAGGCGACACGGTGGTGAAGCTGTGGGGAGCGGAGCGGGCCGCCAACGCCATGGCGGCGAGGAGCATGGAGCGGGCGGGGATTCCCTTCACCTTCAGCCACGACGCGCCGGTGAGCCCCCAGCCCTGGATCCTGCCCCTGATCGATGCCGGGGTGAATCGCCGCACCGCCTCGGGCCTGGTGATCGGCCCGGAGCAGCGGGTCAGCCCCTACGAGGGCCTGAAGGCCGTGACGGCCAACGCCGCCTGGCAGATCAAGGAGGAACAAACCAAGGGCACCCTGGAGGCGGGCAAGCTGGCCGATCTGGTGATCCTGGAGCGCAACCCGCTGAAGGTGGATCCAGCCACGATCAAAGACATCGCCGTGGTGGAGACGATCAAAGAGGGCCGCACGATCTTCCGGCGTGAGGCGGCGGGGAGCGCGGCGCCGTCTTCCGCCGCCGGGGGGCTGCCCTGCCCCCATGAGCTGGTGGGGCGCCAAGGCGGGGAGCTCTCGCCTGAGGCGCGGCGGACGCTGGCGTTGCTGGAGGGGGCGGCCAGGGGGAGCGGGGTGGAGCTGGACTCGTCCGGATCGCCATTGCCGCTTGATCAAGGCGCACAAAGCTCTCTGCCTGGCGTTCTCGCGCCGCTGCCGCGATGACCTGATTCAGGCCGAAACGGTTGGGTTGAGGAGCCAGGGGCGCTGGGAGGGTTCATGGCGCTGCGCTCGTGCCAGTCGGTACCCGAGAAATGTGCCGAGATCCAGCTCGATCAGCTTCTGCAGGCCTTGACGGGCCAACTCGGGGATCACCCCAGCGCTGCCGCCATCGAGTAGCGAGGCCAGCTCAGGTGCGGCACAGTGCGTCTTGGGCATGGTCTGTCTGGTTGAGGTGGTTCTCAAACCAGGGAAACGGGCCTGCCCACCCCTTGCAATGCCAGCCGTGGTGCCGATCGCCTGAAGTGCGGAGCCCACCCTGACCTAGCCGGGGTGGGAGTGCCGGGGGAATCCCACCACTCGTGGGGATGCCAGTGAGTCTCAGGTCGGTCTCGAAGATTTGCTTCATCGTTGGGTCCTATAGACTTGCCGCCGCGAGAGTAATGCTGATAACTTCCAAGCCAACGAATCTGCGTCTAGCCTCCTGGCCACATTCGTCTCTCAACCACAATCAGATCACGTTCCGTCTGCACCTCTATCTGGGCCTGCAACCACCTCGTATCCTGCTTCAATTAGAAACTCCCGGGCAAACAATTCAAAACTGTCTCGCGAAGCTCCTGATGACGAATATGGTATTTCCGTGAAATCAAGTAAACCCATCTGAACAGCCATAGAAGAGCAGTGCTAATAATACCAATCATGTCCATCTACTCTGGCCTTTGACGGCTTATTGTGATGGACAGGTCATCCGCACCCAGCGCTAAGCCCAACGCTTGCTATCACCTGGCCGCCAAGCGCCACAGGAACAAAGCGATTTACTTGGGGCCTCCTGAATAAGGCCAGACCAGTTGCGCCGCAATGGATGTGAGCAGTTTCTGGCGGTAGAATGTACGCAAATGGGTTCAGTTGTGCCCAAAAGCCGCCCAGAGTTTTCCACATGTATCGGCGCAAGCATCGTAATCAGCTCTCGTTCAAGGATTTCTTCCTGCCATTTGGTGGGCAACTTTCAGGTGAAAACCGCTGGATCAAGTTGGCCGAGCTGATCCCGTGGGACGAATTAGAAGATGACTATGCATCCCAGTTCTGCAAGGGGTTTGGTGCTCCAGCGAAGCCATTTCGCATGGCTCTAGGTGCTTTGATCATCAAAGCCCGCTTGGGGATCACGGATGAAGAACTCGTTGAGCAGATCAAAGAAAACCCTTACCTCCAGTTCTTCATTGGCCTGGAAGGCTTTCAATAGTCGGCTCCATTTGACCCATCGATGATGGTGTATTTCCGGAAGCGGCTGCCGGAATCGGTGGTGAATGACTGCAATGAACGAGTTGTACGTCATGGCCTGAAAGTGATCCGTGCTTCTGCATCTACTGATCACGATGACGACAGCAGCCATGGAGGCGGACCCGCACGCCCAGCCGATCAGCAGATTGGATTCAACACAAAACGACCCAATCAGGACTCTTTGCTGATTGATGCAATATGTGTTCCAGCAGACATTCGTCATCCCACCGATCTCTCGCTGCTCAATGTAGACGCAGTCTTCTCCGAAGGAGTAGCCCGAGAATTGACCGAGACATTGATCGATGCGATGCATTCTCAGGTCAGAGAATCCTTTGGCCATAAGCCTCGCACGCACCGCAAATAAGCCAGGCAGCAGTTTCTAGCCGTAGCCAAGAAGAAGCGACCACGAATCAATAACAGCCGCAAAGCGATCAAGAAACAGCTTGCTCATCTCAAGCGCAATCTGGCCAGCATCGACGCTCTAACCTCCTGTGGTGCAGGCCTTCTGGCAGCTGGTCAATACATCTATCAGAAGCTTTTGATTGTCAGCGAGCTGGTCCGTCAGCAGAATATTCTGTACTATTCTGACAACAGAAGCATCCCTGACCGTATCGTCAACCTCAGCCAGGCTCATATTAGGCCGATTGTGCGTGGCAAGGCCAGGTGCAACGTTGAGTTTGGAGCAAAGATCTCCATCTCGGTGACAGGTGAAGGCTTTACGTTTCTGGATCGACTCAGCTTTGACCCCTACAACGAAGGAGAA
>JBKCPG010000102.1:0-12466 GCA_046309395.1 Cyanobacteriota bacterium
CTTCTAAATGACCGCCGCCACCCCCCTGCCACGGCGCGTCGCCCTCTGGCTCCTCACGGCGGGGCTGGGTGGCTTGTCCGGCTGGATGGGGGGTTGGCCCGGGCCCTACTGGCGGATGTGGGACCGGGCCTTTGAGGATCAGGCCCAAGTGCTTCTTGGAGAGCGAACGCCACCGAAGGATGTGGTGGTGGTGGCCATTGATGAGGCCACCCTGCAACAGGGCGACTGGTTTGAGCGACAGCCCGACCCCCCGACCTGGGCCCAGGGGATCGGCACCCTCCCCTGGCCCCGAGCCGCCTATGGCCGCCTGGCCGAGAGACTGCTGGAGGCGGGGGCCTCCGTGGTGGCCCTCAACGTCACCTTCGAGGGCCCCAGCGGTCGGGGGCCCGCGGACGACGGCGCCTTGGCCAGCCTGTTGCGGCGCCATCCGGGCCGGGTCGCCCTCGCGGCCGAAATGTCCGAGGGCAACGACGCCCGGGGAGCCGGGGCGCTCACGTTGGTGCGGCCAGAGTCGTGCATGGGCCTGCCTGGCATGGAGCGGGCGATCGGCCTGAGCAACACCCCCGTGCGCCTGCCCGGCGACCCCCTCCTCCATCCCGAGGCCTATGCCGGCGGCCTGCTGCGGAGGGAGGGGGTGGCCACGCCGCCCTCCCTCCCTCTCACCATCCTGCGGTTGGCCGGACGGCAGAGCCGCCAGCACGACGCGACGAGCTGGCTGAACGGTTACGGGCCGGAAGGGGCCTTTCCCCGCTTGAGCGCCTGGGAGGTGCTGGATGGCGACCGCTGGCGCAACCATCCCAAGCGAGGGGCCCTGGCGGGCGCCCTGGCCATCGTGGGGCAAACCCTCAGCGAGGGAGACGATGGCTACCCCACCCCCTACGGCCCGCTCTCCGGCCCGGAGCTTCTGGCCACCGCCACCGCCAACTCTCTGGCGGGCGATGGTCTCAGGCCCTGGCCGTCCCGGCCCCCGGCCCGGGCCCTGGTGGCCGCGGCGCCAGTGGTGCTGGTGGGCGTGTTGGCCCTGGCCCGGGCCGGACTCCCCTGGCGGCTCTCCGTGGTGGGCCTGGCCCTGGCGGCCCAACTGGGAGTGGGCCTGCTGCTGCAACAGCGCCAGCATCTTTGGCTGCCCCTGCTGGCTCCCGCCGCGGGCCTGGCCCTGCTGGGGGTGGTGTTCAGCGGCGATGCCTACCTGCTGGAGGGACGGGAGCGGCGCCGGCTGCGACGCACCTTCGAGCGCTATGTGGCCCCCGGGGTGGTGGCGGAGATCCTCTCCGATCCAGAGGCGGCCCAGGGCATCCTTCGGGGACGCACCCTGGATGTCACCGTGCTGTTCTGCGACCTGAAGGGCTTCACCAGCCTCACTCGGGAGCGGGGCGCGGCGGGCCAGAGTGAGGCCCACGTGCGTCAGCTCAACACCTACCTGGAGGCCATGGTGGACGTGATCATGGCCCACGGCGGCACGGTGGACAAATTCATTGGCGACGGGGTGTTGGCCGTGTTTGGCTCGCCGGTGGGCCGGGGGGTGGGGGAGGAGGCCCGGGCGGCGGTCACCTGCGCCAAGGCGATGGGCGCCGCCCTGACCAACCTCAACGTGACATGGGAGCGGGAGGGGATCCAGACCCTGGAAAACGGCATCGGCGTGGCGAGCGGCCCGGCGATCGTGGGTCAGATCGGCAGTCCGAAGCGGATGGAATTCACCGTGATCGGCGACACGGTGAATCGGGCGGCCCGGCTGGAGAGCCTCACCCGCACGGTGGGAGCCTCCGTGCTCTTCGATCGGGCGACGGCCGACCGACTGGGGGAGGCGGCGGTGAACACACCAGGCGACCCCGGAGGGGATCACCACCCCTGGCCCCCGCCGATTCCCCGGGGTTTGCACACGATGAAAGGGCTGGGGGAGGTGGAGGTGTTCAGTCCGGGGGGAGAGTGATCCAAACAGATCTTGCATCCAACCCCAAGCTCCTAGGCTAGGCCCACCGCTTCGCCCATCCCATGGCCCAAACCCTGGTGGCCCCCCCCGCCGGCGCCGACATCAGCCACGCCTTCCGGGCGGCCTACGAAAATCGCTACACCTGGGAACCCGGTTTTGGCGGGTACCAGGGGCGCTGCCTGTGGGAACAGGAGGGCCGGGTGGTGGAGGGTACCTTCACGGTGGGGGCGGATCTCAAGGCCACGGTGGAGGGCATTGAGGATTCCGAGGTGCACAAAGCCATGGCCTCCCAGCTCTGGGAGGTGGCGATCCACCGGGTGCGCCGGAGCTTTGAGCAGACCCACGGGGAGAACACCTTCACCGCTGGCGACACCAACGAGGTGGGCACCGAGGTGATCGTGGGAGGCAAGAACGCCGGCGACCGCTACCGCGTCAAAGACAACGTGGTGACCATGGTGCATCGCCATATCCATGGCACGGTGGTCACGATCTTCACCAAGAGCGTCACCGAAACGGGCCACGGTTACCTCAGCCACACTTACACCAGCCGTTACAGCGACCCGGCCACGGGAGCCCCACGGGGCGGCGAAAGCCACTTTGAGGACACCTTCATCCCCCTCGCCGGTGTGGGCCCCTGGGTGCTGGCCAAGCGGGTCGTTCAGACCACGGATGCGGAGGGCCAAACCTCATTCCAGGAATTTCGCTTTGAGGATTTGGCGCCGCTCAGGGAACAGGACGCATAGTGTTCTACAAAAACTGGAAGAATTCTCCCCCATCTCTTTCCATGGGCCACGCCTGATATTGTTTATGGGGAATTGAGTTAGGGGGAGTTGAGTGGCTCTATGCTCAGTGGAAGGCCAAACTCGATGATAGTCGCGGGCTCGATGTCCCTCTTGGTCTGAGGCGGTGCCAACAGGAGGTTTGGCCCTCCATCAGTGGGCGGCTGGCTCCTGTCACCTCCTTTGGGATGGGGGTGTTAAGACGATCCGCGGGCAAGAAATCTGACAGCCCAGCCATGACAGGGATGAAGCTCATTTCCGCCCCAGCGACGCCAATGATCTCTTCGAGAGATGTCGACAGCGCTATCCATACTTTCCACGATTCACAGGGCCGAGCCAGCGGCCCTCTCGCGCCATTGATCAGCTCGGATCTGGCAGTGCCGGAACACTCTTGAGACGCTCGTTGAGCTGCATGGCCATCGACTGACGCCCTACCGCCAATACTTTCAACGTGTCCTCATGGAACCGCAATTGGGCGTCGGCCACCTGCATCCCCCGCACCAATTCCTTGATGTCGTCCGGCAGGGTGTTGAGGTCGTAACGCTTGCCCTCAAACGTCAACACTGGGGCTTGCTGGGCCTGGGATTCAGGGGTCTGCACAGGGCACGACAGAGGAAAGAGCAAAGAAACCCTAGTCCCGATGGTTCCGCTCAGGTTTCCATGTGAATCAACTGTCGCTGGCAGAGGTCGCGATAACGTCCCCCCCGGCCCATCAACACGGCGTGGCTTCCTTCCTCCACGATCCGGCCGGCCTCCAACACCAGAATGCGATCCGCCTCTTGCACGGTGGACAGGCGATGGGCAATCACCACCACCGTACGGCCCCGCATCGCCTGCTCCAGGCCCCGCTGCACCGCCTCCTCCGCCTCCGCGTCGAGGGCGCTGGTGGCCTCATCCAGCAGCAGCACCGCCGGATTGCCCAGCACCGCTCGGGCGATGGCCAAACGTTGCAGTTGTCCCCCTGAGAAATTGGCGCCCCTCTCCTCCACCCGGCTGTTGTAGCCCTCGGGAAGGGCCTCAATGAAGCCTGAGGCATTCGCCAAGCGGGCCGCGGCACGGAGCGCGTCCAGAGAGGTTGGGCGGCCGAAGGCGATCGCCTCGGCCACCGTGCCGGAAAACACGCTGCTCTGTTGAGACACCAGGGCCACAGCCTGGCGCAAGTCACGCGCCCGCAAATCCGCCAGGTCCTGCCCGTCCAGGAGCACGCGCCCCTCCTGGGCGGTGTTGAACCGGAGCAGCAGGGAAAACAGTGTGCTCTTCCCCGCCCCGGAGGGGCCCACCAGCGCCACCACTTCCCCCGGGCGCACCCACAGATCAATGTCCCTGAGCACGGGGTGGGCGGGGTCATAGCCGAAGCGCACCCCCTCCAGCCTCAGCTCCCCTCGCACCTGGCTCAGGGGTGCGGCATGGGGACGGTCCGGCGGTTCCACCGGCTCCCGCTCGATGGCTCGCAACCGGTTGAGGGAAGCCTGGCCCTGTTGCAGCTCGTTGAAGTTGGTGGTGAGGTGGGAGATCGGATCGATCAGCATCAAGAGGGCCGCGATGAAACTCGCGAAGCCCTGGCCGCTCAGGCCCCCGGCCTGGATGCGGGCGGCACCGATCAACAACACCGCCAAGATGCCCGCAGCCTCAATGAAGCCCACCACCGGATGTTGCAGGGCCTGGAGACGCAAGGTGTCGTAGCGAGCCAGCCGATGCGCCTCCACTTCTTCGTCAAAGCGGCCCTGCAGCCACGGTTCCGCGGCGAAGGCCCGCACCAGGGGCAAGCCCGCGATCGCCTCCCCCAGCAGGGCGGCCACCTCACTGACCTTGCTTTGGCTGCGCTCCGCCGCGGCCATCACACGGGCGCCAAAAGCGCTCACCAGGAGGGCCACCAACGGGGCCAGCAGGATGGTCGCCAAGGCCAGGGGCCAATCGATCCACACCATCAGGCCCAAGACGGCCAGCAGCTGCAGCGCACAAGGCAGGCTGTCGTGCAGCGTCTTGTAAATCACGTCGCCCACCCGATCCGCGTCGCCGGTCAGGCGGTACGTGAGGTCGCCCGTCGAGAGGGTTTCCAGGGCGGAAAAATCGAGACGTTGCAGGCGACTGAAGAGTTGGCGGCGCAGATCCTGGCTCACCCGCAGGGCCGGCCCGGCCAAGAGCACATCCTGGCCAAACTGGGCCAATTTTTGAATGAGAAACAGCAACAGCGCCAGGCCCACGCTTCGCAAGACGGTGGAGAAATCTCCGGCGCCGATCGCTGGAATCAGACGTCCCGCCAACAGGGCCAGCAAGGGGAACGACGCCACCGCCACGAGGGCACAGAGGGCGCCGGCCAGAAGGCGCCGCCGGTAGGGCTTCAGCAGAGGCCAAAGTCGGCGAAAGCTTGCCGGCGAGGAGGACCGCATGGGGGCACACTACGTGGAGGCTGGAACCCGACGCGCACCACCATGGCAGCTCAACCCACCCTCCAGCTGGCTCAATTTCTCAAACTCCAGGGGCTGGTGAGCACCGGGGGGGAAGCCAAAATTCTCATTCAGAGAGGGGATGTGCGGGTGAACGGCACGATCGAAACCCGGCGCGGTCGCCAGCTCCAGCCTGGCGACCAGGTGGAGCTGGCGGGGAGCCTGCGGACCGTGCCGCCCCTGGACGGCCTGGCGTAAGGGAGAGCGGGCCCATGGCGGCTTAGCGTGGCGAGCGTTTCAAGGGGAGCCGCCGCAGGTGCGTAAGGCTGTGATCGCTGGCAACTGGAAGATGCACATGACCTGTGCGGAGACCCGTGCGTTCGCTAGGGCCTTTCTGCCCCTCGTCAGCACCCTGCCTGAGGATCGCGAGGTGGTGCTGGCCCCGCCCTTCACCGCCATTTCCACGCTCCATGAAGAGTTGAGGGGATCCCGCGTGGCCATGGCGGCCCAGAATGTGCATTGGGAAGAGAAAGGCGCCTACACCGGCATGATCTCCGCCCCGATGCTCCTGGAGCACGGCGTCACCCACGCCATCGTGGGCCACAGCGAACCCCGCAAGTACTACAGCGAAACCGACGAACAGATCAACCTGCGAGCCCGTTCCGCCCAGGCCCATGGACTGATCCCAATCCTCTGCGTGGGGGAAAGCCTGGATCAGCGCGAGGCCCGCGAGACGGAGCGGGTGATCCACCGGCAGGTGGAACAGGGGTTGGAGGGCATTGATCCGCTCCGCCTCATCGTGGCCTACGAACCCATTTGGGCCATCGGCACGGGCAAAACCTGTCCCGCCGTTGAGGCGGATCGCATCTGCGGATTGATCCGTGGCTGGGTGGGCCATCCCGAGGTGGTGATCCAATACGGCGGGTCCGTGAACGCCTCCACGATTGACGAACTGATGACCCAGCCGGAGATTGATGGGGTGCTGGTGGGTGGGGCATCCCTCGACCCGGTGGGGTTCGCCCGCATCGCCAACTACCAGATCGCGGTAACGGCGTAGAACGCCTCAGCGCTCGCAAACAGCCATGGTTGCGACAGATTCACCGGCTGATCTGAGGTCCACTAGGGTCGGTTTTCTTAAGCCAAAACTCCACCATGCCCTACGAACCAGGATCACCCGAATGCCGCGTCCTGATCTCTTGCAAGGCACAGATCGAATCGATGCTCAATAATCTTTCCCGTATCGAGAATACGTCCCACATTCGTGACCAATTGATCGCGGTGCACAACCAATTGGAGGGGTTGCACGAACTGCATCGTCGCCAGCCCCTGGGGGTCCCCTCCGCCTAACGCGCACCAGCGGGCGCGTCCCCGGCCCGGGTCTCAACTCACCCGGGCTAGGGGCGCGTCGGCCTTCACCGAGCGTGGGCCCGCCATCGGTTGGACCCGCTGAGATCGCTCCAAGCCATGGCAGGCCGCATGGGCTCCTGCCAGTGTGGCCGCCCTCACTTTCAAGGGACGGTCCTTTCGGCTCACCACATAGCCTCCCGTGGTCTCGCGATAGATCACCCAGCCACTGACCAGGACCTGAACAACACAAAGGCTGGTTTTCATGGGGTGAGGGCGCAATCTGGTTTCATGATTAGCCCAACCTTTTTCAGCTGAGACTGTTAGAACCCCCTGACAACATAGTTTGTTGTAATCACCCCGTTTCCCCTCCCTCCTCCCCGAGGCGATCTCCCGGCTCCGCCCGGAGTTGCGCCAGCAGCGCCGTTCCGGAGGAGGGCCGACGCCCTTCCAGCTGGGCCTCCCGCACCAACAGGGCCCCTTCCCCTGTCATCACCACCACACCAACTCCCTCCACCAGGGCGCACACCTCACCCGGCCCATGGCTCCGAGCGGCCACGGTTTTGGCCAGCCCGGCAGCTTGGGGGGAGAGTCGGTCAGCCAACGCCTCCAGCAGGGGCTCGGTGGCCAAGAGCTTGAGTCTGCGGCCCCGCCAATGGGTGTAGGCGCCAGGGTAGAGGCCCATCACCTGGCGGTGCAGCTCCAGGGCGGAACGCCGCCAACGCAACAAATCGTCGTCCCGCGTTAGCGGGCGCGCGAGCGTGAGACCCTCCTCCCCCTGGGGGCGAAGATCCAACCGGGCCCAGCGCTCGTCCTGGGACCCCGCCCCAGCGGCCTCGACGCGGGGGAGGGCTTCCACGAGCAACTCCGCCGTGAGGGCCGCCATGCGGACCGCCAGGTGCTGAGCGTTCTCCAAAAGGTCAATCGCGAGGCGCCTCTCCAGGAGCACTGGCCCCGTATCCAATCCCTCCTCCATCGCCATGATGCCCACCCCCGTGACGGCGTCCCCCTCCATCAGGGCCCACTGGATCGGGGCCGCCCCTCTCCAGCGAGGCAGCAGGGATCCATGGCCGTTCCAACAGCCCAGCGGCGGCTGATCGAGAACCGCCTTGGGCAAGATTTGGCCGTAAGCCACCACCACCGAGATGTCGGCCCCAAGGGTGGCGAGGTGGGCCTGCGCATCGGGGTCGCGTCGCAGCCGTTCCGGAGTGAACACCGGCAGGCCCAGATCCAGCCCCGCTCGCTTCACCGGCGATGGGCTCAGCTCTCCCCCCCGGCCCCGCCGTCGGTCGGGCTGACTCACGATCCCCACCAGGGTGTGCCCCGCCGCCACCAAGGCCTGGAGGCTGGGCACCGCGTAGGCGGGCGTGCCCCAAAACAGGATCCGCATCAGGGAAGGAGGGCCAAGGACTTCCTCAGGCGTCGCCGGTGATGGTGAGCCCCTCCACCCACACCCAAGGGCAGAGTCCCGAGGGGGTGACCTTGGCGGGACCCTCAAAGCCCACCAGGCTCTTCAACACGGTGCGAATGTCTCCGGCCACCGTGGCCGACTCAATCGAGATCGGCTCTCCCCCCCGGATCAACCAACCGTCGAAGGGCAGGGAAAAGGCGCCCTGGCTGGCCTTCACACCGGCGTGAAGGGCCGAGAGGGAATCAATCACCACCAGATCTCCCCCACCCGGGCGACGACCATCGGGGGCAAACCGATCCAAGCCCTCCTCTCCCCCCGGTTGTCCCGGAGTGGGGCCGATCTCAAACCAATCGGGGGAAACGGACACCTTGGCCCCCATGCCGGCATGGCCCGTGGGGGCCACCCCGAAGGCGCGGGCTGTGGCTTCGGAGTGGAGGAAATGGCGCAACACGCCACCTTCGATCAGGGTCAAGGGGGCCGTCGGGGTGCCCTCGCCATCAAAGAGCGAGGCGCCAATGTTGCCGGGATGGAGCCCGTTATCGATGATCGACAGGAAGGGAACGGCCAGCTCCTCCCCCAAACTCTCCCGTTGGCTCAGGCTGACCCCGTCCAGCACGGCGCGGGCGTTGAACAGGCCGCTGAAGGCGCCAATGAGGTCGAGGAACGCCTCAGGCGAAAACACACACGTGTAACACCCCGTGGCAATGGGGGCGTAGGTCAAATGGGAGATGGTGCGCTCAGCCGCCTCAGCGACGCACCCTTCCACATCCAGGGCATCCACGCCGTAGGCCAACCGCATGGCGCCACCGCTGCGAGGTTTGCGACCCGTCTCCTCCGCCCGGGCGTAGAGGTAGAGGGAAGCGGTGGTGAGCCTCTGGTGACGCAGGGCCCCCTCGCTGTTGATGTAGAGCCGCTCGCTGTCGCGCTGGGCCAAGCCGTTGTAGGGAATGGTGGTGATAGCGCCATGGCGTGCCAGGAGATTCCGCTCCGCGTCCTTCAGACGGTCGAGAAGATCCAGGATGGAGCGACTCTCCATCATGGGCTGATCTAGGGACTGGAGGGGCGCCTTCGCCAGGGGGGAGAAGGCTGGGATGTCTTCCGGGTTGCCGAAGGCACTGGCCTCCTTGGCCCCATCCAGTGCCCGGGCCAGGCCCTCCTCCGACAGATCGGAGGTGCTGGTGATGCCCACCAGCCCCCGCTCGTTCCACACCCGCACGGTGACCGCCCGTCGCTCCGCCCCCTTCATCTGCTTGGGCTCCCCCCGATCCACCTGCACGGAGGTGTCGGTGCCGCGGGAGGCTCCTAGATCCCACTGGCGAAGTCCCGCTTGCGCGGCCAACCGTTGCAGCTGGGCGCTGAGTTGTTCCCCGTTCAGCGCCGTCGGCGTGGCGTCGCTCATCGTCCCCCCACGGTGATGGTGTCCACAAGAATGTGGGGCTGGCCCACGGTGACGAACACGCTGCCGCTCACCGAGCCGCAAAAGCCAGCGGCCAACTCGAGATCGTTGGCGCACATGGAAATTCTCGGCATCACTTCCTTGGCCTCCCCGATCAGGGTGGCGCCCTTCACCGGCCGGCTCAGCTGCCCATTCTCAATGAGGAAGGCCTCCTCCACCGCGAAATTGAACTGGCCTGTCGGGCCGACGCTTCCTCCCCCCATCGCCTTGCAATAGAGCCCCTTGTCCACGGAGGCGATCAGCTCTTCCGGGGTGTGGGGTCCAGGGGCGATGTAGGTGTTGCGCATGCGGCTGGCGGCGGCGAAGGCATGGCTCTGGCGCCGTCCGCTGCCGGTGCGGGGATGACCGGTGCGGGTTTCACCGGCGCGATCCGAAAGAAACCTGCGCAGGATGCCGTTTTCAATCAACACGGTGCGCTGGGGCTCCATGCCCTCATCGTCCATCGAGAGACTGCCGAACGCCCCCTCGCTCAGGCCCTCATCAATCGCCGTGACCGCTTCATGGGCGATGGGCTGATCGACCTGATCGGCAAAGGGGGTGGTCCCCCGCTCCACCTGGGTGGTTTCCAACAGATGGCCGCAGGCCTCATGGAAGATCACGCCGCCGAAACGGTTGGCCAACACCACGGGGTATTGACCCGCTTCCACATAGTCGGCGTAGAGCATGGTGGCGGCACTGCCGCAGAGGTCGTGAGCCGCCGCTTCGGGATCCCACACCCGCAGATCCTCCGGACGGCCCTGGGTGCCATATCGACGTCCCACACTCGCCCTGTGGTCGCCGTCAGCGGCGAGCACATTGAGTCCCAGGGATTGATGGAGGCGGATATCGCGGGCAAAGGTGCCGTCACTGGCGCACACCAACACCTCCTGCCAGTCCCTGGAGTAGCTGCCCCGCCGAGATTGCAGATGGGAGCCGTGGCGGGCGAGGGCCCCGGTGCCCTCCAGCAGGCGGGCCGCCACCTCCGTCAGAGAGGGGGACGCCTGAAGCCAGGAGGCTTTGGCGGCGGCGTGATCGGTGAGGGGGGGCAAACCCTCGAAACCATCGAACGCCTTGGAGGAACGCAGGAGCCCCAGCATCGCCAGGGCCTGGTCGAGGGCCGCCATCAACCCGGTGGCGCTCAGATCGTTGGTGGAGACAAAGCCATCGTGCCGCCCGGAAAACACCCGCACCCCCGCTCCCATCCCGAAGGACGGGGACACATTGGTGATCACCTCCTGTTCGGCCAGGGCCCCCAGGTGGTCGCTTCGTTCGAGAAACACCTCCACCAAGTCGGCTCCGGCCGCCCGGCCGGCGGCCAGCAAGGGCTCGAGACGGCCGCGCCACGCGGTGTCTTGAAAATCCCCTGGCAGCCCCGTGAGGACCGGCACGCCCTGGGACCCAGGGGAGAGAGAGGTGGAAGCGACCAAAGGCGGAAGGGAAAGAAGGGGACGGGGAAGACTCAACCTGGAGGTAACGAGGTGGGAGCGGGATCAGCGGACAGCCGGCTGAAACCGCTCGCTTGGGATCGGGGCCATCAGGAACAGGCGGGCCATCTCCACACCATTGCCGATCCAATAGGGGAGCTTGCGCAGGGCCCGCAGGGGAGCGGGGGCGGGGCTCGATTCCAGCGAGGAGAGGGCCGTGTTGTTGCGCACCATGGCTTCGAGACCCTCCCAGAAATGGGGGGACTCGACATCCAGCACAACTGGAAACACCCGTGCCGAGGTTTCGTTGGTTTTGCGGATCACCGTGCGGTCGTAGGCGCGGGCGTCGAGGCCGAGGGCCTCATAAAACTCCTTACGGGCCACATCGCGCACGTACATCGTGGCGAACACCGCCAACAGGAAGAAGCGGCACCACAGGCGAGATTTCCAGCCTGTGACGGTGCTGGGCACGGCCTTCATCAAGGCGTCAAAAAAATCGCCATGGCGATTTTCATCCTGACACCAGTTTTCAAAGAAATTGAAGATGGGGAAGATTTTGCTCTCAGGATGTTGTTGCAAATGGCGATAGATTGTGATGTAGCGCCAGTAGCCAATCTTTTCGGAGAGGTAGGTGGCGTAAAAAATATGCTCAGGGCTGAATTTGGTGTAGGCCTTGTGGGCGGTCAGGAAGCCCAAGTCGAGCTGCAAGCCAAAATCCGCCATGGATTTGTTGAGAAAGCCCGCATGGCGCGCCTCATCCCGAGCCATGTGGGCAAAGCACTCAGCGAGGAGGGGATTCTTTTCCTTGATCCTGCGGCTGAGTTCTTTGTACAGCAGAAACCCAGAGAATTCAGAGGTGCAGCTTTGTTCCAAAAATTCCACAAACACTTTGCGGGTCTCTGGATCCAGTTTCTCGGCAGCCCCCTCAAAAGCCTCGTCGCGGACGAAGTGATGTCGGTTGTAGTCCTTCCGGAATTCCTCGCAGATCGCTTCGAGCTCTTCCACATTGGGGCGAAGGTCCATCGCCGCCATCGCCTCGAAATCAGTGGTGTAGAAGCGTGGGGTGAGGATCGTATCCTTCACCGGCTCCTTGAAGGCGGGAGCGTCTGGGGTGCCGACGGCCTGGGAAGACGCACCGGCGACTGGGCTGGACACAGGGGGAACCATCGCGGGCATGCGATCAGTGTTGGCATCGTAAAGGCCCCGCCGCCAAGGCGGTTTGCTCTGTAAAGAGGACCCTCAATTCGGACCGAGCCACTTCTGGCCGTTGAGCCGCTGCACCAGGCGCGACACCAGGAGCGGCAAGGTCATTTTCTTCTCATCGATCAAAAACGATTCCAGCAGGCTGGGCTGGGCTCCAGCCTCGGCGACCGCGATCATCTTGGCGGCGTTGAGGTCGGCGGCGGTGAAGCAAAGCCAAAACCTTCGGCCAGTGGAGAAGCTGCCCTTCACCATCCAGCAGCTCACCCCCACCACTGGCATCGGGCCCTCCTCAAAGCTGAGTTCCGGAGCGGGCCCCCCGTAGGCCTCGCATTCCTTGGCCAAGGCCGGCAGAAGATGCTGGGGGATGTACACCGCGAACGGCTGATCTTCCAGGGCCGGCGCCTTGGGCTTGGCCCCTTCGGCACCCCTGCTTTTCGAGGGGGGGGCCTGGGGGGTGGGGCTTTCTGAGGGAGAGCTGTCCGTCACCGCGTTGAAGCTCCGGGCATAGGGAATCCAAACTCTAAGCAAGATGATTGGCCCTTCCGCGCTGGAA
>JBKCPG010000103.1:0-2697 GCA_046309395.1 Cyanobacteriota bacterium
CCCTGCCCCTGGACAACGGCTATCCCACCCCCGCCACCGCCCAAAAGCTCTACGACGAACTCGACTTCCAGCGCGCCACCCACGCCTACCTCTGGGCCCTGCCCGCCGTGGGCTTCAAGGCCCTCCACGACGCCCAGGCCAAAACCCTCGGCGTGCCCAACGGCCAAGTGCTCCTCTACCGCACCCTCCAAGACAAGGCGGGGATGCTCACCCCCAACATCACCACCCTCTACGCCTTCAGCTTCTGGGACCTGGCGGCCCAGGGCCCCCTGGTGGTGGAGGTGCCCGCCGGGCTCACCGCCGGTGGCGTGCTCGACATCTGGCAGCAACCCATTACCGACATGGGCCAGACGGGGCCCGACAAGGGCGCGGGCGGCAAGTATCTGATCCTTCCCCCCGGCGGCCCGGAGGTGGTGGCGCCCGGCTACCGGATCGTGCGCGCCACGAGCAACCAGGTGTGGTTCGGCACCCGAGGCCTGGCGCCCGACAAGGCCGTGGCGGAAGCCACCGTGCGCCAGCACCGCCTCTATGGCTGGAACCAGCGGGCCAACGCCCCGGCCACCCGCTTCCATGAGGTGGGTGGACGTCCCTGGGACTCGGCCCAGCCCGCCGATCTGAGCTATTGGCGCCTGCTGAGCGAGCTCTACGCCAATGAGCCCGTGGCTCCCCGCGACCGCATGTTTTTCGGGATGCTGGCGCCCCTGGGCATCAGCCCCGGCCAGCCCTTCAACCCCGATGCCCGTCAGGCCCGGATCCTGGGGGAGGCGGCCCAGCTGGGCGATCTGATGGCCCGAACCATCGCCTACGAGAAGCGCACCCCCGGCGCCACGGTCTACCCCGGCAAGCACTGGGAGTATGCCGTGCTCTTTGATCTGGATCAGGAGACGCCTGACAAGCGGCGGGTGCAGTTCGACGAGCGGGGCTCTTGGTTTTACGAGGCGATCGGCATGTCGGTGGGGATGCAGGGGCGCGTGCTGGGCTTCGGGCAGGTGTATCTGGAGGTGTCCAAAGACGCCAACGGCCGCTGGCTTGATGGCGGCCGCACCTACAGGCTGAGGGTGCCGGCGAACGCGCCGGTGAAGCAGTTCTGGTCGATCACCCTCTACAACAACCTCAGCCGCGGCCCCCTGATCACTCCCCAGGGCGCCGCCGACCTCAGCTCCCGCAAACCTGATCTGATCACCAATGCCGACGGCTCGGTGGATGTGTTCTTCGGTCCGGTGAAGCCCAAGGGCGCCACCAACTGGATCCAAACCCTCCCCGGCAAGGGCTGGTTCGCCTACTTCCGCTTCTACGCCCCCACCGAGCCCTACTTCGCCAAAAGCTGGCAGCTCAACGACATTGAGCCCATCTAGCCCTGAAGCGCTCTGATGAATCAGAAATGAACCATGTGCCCGGTGAACCCGCTCCTTCGCTCCATCGCCTGTTGTCTCGCCCTGTGGGCCCCCCTTGGTGTGGTGGCGGGGGAGCGGGAGTTGTTTGGCAACCCGGAGCATTTCTGCCGCAATGGCGCCTTCCCTGGCGGTGGGGAGTACCCCGGCCCTCGGCCCACGTTTCGCCTCGCGCGGGTGCTTGGGCCCGGCAACGCTCCCCTTCCATTCCTTGGCGATGAGGATGGCTCGGCCGCTGGAGGCCGCTGCCCCCGCGCCGACAATCCCCGCTGCCGGCTCCCCAGCACGGTGCGTCCTGGGGATCAGGTGATCCTGTCCCACACCACCAATGGTTTCGCCTGCGCTTGGCTTCAGCCGCGGGGGGCCAGGGAGCGGGTGGGCTGGCTCCCCTTGTCGCGTCTCGCCAGCGTGGACTCCGACCTGAACCCTCCGCTGGAGCGCTGGCTTGGGCGCTGGATCGCGTGGGGGGAACCCCTCACCCTCAAGCGCGGCGGCCAGCCCGGGGAGATCCAGGTGGAGGGCTTGGCCTATTGGCCGGGGCGCCAGCATCCCAACTCCCACAGCGGCCGCCTCGCGGGCCGCGCCAGGCCCACCGGCCCCATCCTGTGGATTGAGGATCCCTCAGATCCCGAGCCCTATCGCTGCAAAGCCCGCCTCACCCTGCTGAACGAGCTCCTCATCGTCAGCGACAACCACAGGTGTGGGGGCCTCAATGTCACCTTTGATGGCGTTTATCAACGCCTTGGGCCGCTGTGGAATCCGCCTCAGCGGACATCCGGTAGCCTGCCGCCATCACACCATCCGGGGCGGTGAGGAAAAAAGTTCTCAATGTGGGCGGCAACAGCAAAGCCATCGCCCTGCCGGCCCCCTACGCGGAGTTTGAGCATTTGCTGTTGGATATCGATCCAAAAGGCTCCCCCGACATCCTCCGCGACGCCCGCGACTTGGCCACCCTTGAAGCGGGCCAATTCGACGCGGTGTATTGCTCCCACAACCTGGAGCACTACTTTCGTCATGATGTGCCCAAGGTGTTGGCGGGTTTTTTGCATGTGTTGCGCGAGGGTGGCTTCGCCCACATCCGCGTGCCCGACCTTCAAGCCGTGATGCGGGTGGCGATGGAGAAAAACATGGATCTCGAAGACGTGCTCTACGTCTCCCCCGCTGGCCCGATCATGGTGCTGGATGTGATCTATGGCTACAGCGTGGAAATCGAGCGCAGCGGCCACGACTTCTTTGCCCACAAAACGGGCTTCACCCCCCAATCGCTGTCGCGCACGCTGCGCGCCGCCGGCTTCAGCGCCATCTA
>JBKCPG010000104.1:0-3871 GCA_046309395.1 Cyanobacteriota bacterium
CCGAGGATCAGGCTCCCCCCTCCATCCCCGAGGCGCCCCCTCCCTGGTGGCGCGATCGCCGAGTCGTTCCCTGGCTGGTGCAGGCCGCGGTGGGCTTGGTGGTGCTGCTGGTGATCGCCTTCCTGCTGGGCAATCTGGTGCGCAACCTGTCGGCGGCGGGCTGGGAAAGCCACCGCCAGGTGAGCAGCAAGCCCGCCGGTTTCGACCTGGCCGAATCGATCGTGCCCTTTGACGCCGGCATGCCCTATTGGCGCGGATTGATGGCCGGCCTGGCCAACACCTTGCGGGCGGTGCTCACGGGGCTGGTGGGGGCCACCGCCCTGGGCACCTTGGCGGGCATGGCCGCGTTCAGCGGCAACGGGCTGGTGCGGGGGTTGGCCCGGGTGTACGTGGAGGTGGTTCGCAACATCCCCCTGCTGCTGCAGCTGGTGTTTTGGTATTTCGTGGTGTTTCTCACCCTGCCCAATGGGGCCGACGCCTTTCAGCTGCCGGGGGTGGTGCTGGCCAAATCGGGCCTCTACCTGGCGGGGTTGGCGGAGGGTCTGCGCTGGCAGGGGCCCCAGCTGGTGAACGGGGTGTGGCAAGCCCCCTTGAGGCTGAGCGTGGAGTTTGCCGCCCTGCTCACCGGACTGATCATCTATTCAGGGGCGTTCATCGCCGAGGTGGTGCGGGGCGGCATCGCGGCGGTGCCGAGGGGGCAGTGGGAAGCGGCATCCTCGCTGGGGTTGGGGTGGTTCACCACCCTGCGCGAGGTGGTGCTCCCCCAGGCCCTGCGGGTGATACTGCCGGGGTTGAACACCCAATACATCTCCTTGGCCAAGAATTCCTCCCTGGCGGTGGCGGTGGGGTTCAGCGACTTGTACTCCGTGGCCGAAACCACCCTCAACCAGACCGGCCGGGCGGTGGAGGTGTATTTGATCCTGCTGGGGGCCTATCTGGGGTTGGATCTGCTGATTTCAGCCGTGATGAATGGCCTCAATCGGCTTGTGCAGATTCGGGAGCGCTGAGATGAACTCACTCCCGCGCAGGCTGCGCCGCGAGTTGTTCGCCACTCCAGGAGATGCCGTATTGAGCGTGGGCCTGCTGACGTTGCTGGCCGTGGCGCTGGTGGGGTTCCTGCGTTGGGCGTTATTCCACGCGAAATGGGCGGTGATTCAGGCGAACAGCACCCTGTTTGCCGTTGGGCGCTATCCCATCGAGCAGCAATGGCGCTTGTGGCTGCTGAGCGCCTTGCTGGCGGCGGCGGCTGGCCTGAGCTGGGGGTTGCTGCGGGCCCATCCCCGGGCGGATCGGGAGGGCATCCTCTGGCCCCGCAACGATCGGGTGGCGGCGGGGCTCCTGGTGGCCGCCGCGGCGTGGCTGCCCTGGGCCCTCCAGCTCCAGCTCGGACTCCAGGCCCGATGGTGGGCTCTTGCCGCCCTGCTGATCGGTCTGCGCTGGCTGGCCGGGCGGGGGGGAGCCCATTGGCCCCCCCGACTTCGGCGCCTGGTGCCCCTGCTCTGGCCGGCCCTGTATCTGCTGGGCATGCTGCTGATCAGCGGCGGACTGGGGCTGGTGAAGGTGCCCCCCTCGGAATGGGGCGGGTTGCTGCTCACCCTGCTGGCCGCCAGCTTTGCCATCCTGCTGTGCTTCCCCCTGGGGGTGCTGCTGGCCCTGGGGCGCCGGAGCGATCTGCCTTTGCTGCGCTGGGCTTCGGTGGTTTACATCGAATTCATTCGCGGCGCCCCGCTGATCACGCTGCTGTTTCTTGGCCAAAACATCCTGGGATTCCTGCTGCCCAACGGGCTCGCGCCTGAGCGGGTATGGCGGGCCGCCTGGGTGCTCACCTTTTTCGCGGCGGCCTACCTGGCGGAGGCTGTGCGCTCTGGCCTGGCGGCTGTGCCCAACGGCCAGGTGGAGGCGGCCCGCTCCCTGGGCCTTTCCTACCCCCAAGCCCTGCAAAAGGTGGTGCTCCCCCAGGCCCTCCGGGTGGCCCTGCCAGCGATGGTGGGGCAGTTCATCTCCCTGCTGCAAGACACCACCTTGCTTTCTTTGATCGGCCTGCTCGAATTGCTCGGCGTGGCCCGCACGGTGAGGGCCAATCCCGCTTATTTGGGCAAGAACGCCGAGGTTTACCTCACCCTTGCCGTGTTGTTTTGGTGCTGCTGCGCGGCTCTAGGACTGGGCAGCAGGGCCCTGGAACGACGCCTCGACCCCCGCACGGTCCCCAGCCGCTGATGCCCCCGCCTTCTTCCACCATGACCCCCGCTTCTTCCAGTGCCAACGCCGTGATGATCGAGGCCCACGGGGTGCAGAAGTGGTATCCCAATGGTTTTCATGCTCTACGGGGCTGTGATTTGAAGGTGGACAAAGGCGAGGTGGTGGTGATCATGGGCCCCTCGGGATCAGGCAAGAGCACCTTCATCCGCACGTTCAACGCGCTGGAGGATTTCCAGAAGGGGCGGATCACGGTGGATGGCATCGCCCTCTCGAACGACCTGCGCAACATCGACGCGATCCGCCGGGAGGTGGGGATGGTGTTTCAACAGTTCAATCTCTTCCCCCACCTCACGGTGCTCGACAACCTCACGCTGGCTCCGGTGCTGGTGCGCAAGCGACCGAAGGCGGAGGTGGAGCGACAGGCCCGGGCCCTGCTGAGGCGGGTGGGAATTGAGGAGCAGGCGAGCAAATTTCCTGGCCAACTTTCTGGAGGGCAGCAGCAGCGGGTGGCGATCGCCCGGGCCCTGTGCATGGAGCCCCGCATCCTGCTCTTCGATGAACCCACGAGCGCCCTGGATCCGGAGATGGTGCGGGAGGTGCTGGATGTGATGCGCAACCTGGCCGAAGACGACATCACGATGGTGGTGGTGACGCACGAGGTGAAATTCGCCGAACAGGTTGCCGATCGGGTGGTGCTGATGGCCGATGGAGAGGTGGTGGAGGAAGCGACGCCCCAGGTGTTCTTCAACACCCCCACCCATGAACGCACCCGGCGTTTCCTGGATCAGATTCTCTGAGGAGTTCAGCCATGATTAATCTCGATCACTATTCGCTTACCGAGCAGGAGCGTGAAACAATTCAGGCCCTACTGGCAAAAACTGGCAATGAACCGCGATTGGAAGATCTCTATAGGATGATGGATGAGGTGTGGCAAGCTTGCGGCTGCGACTCATCCAAATACGACGAGCAACGGTATGCCACTTTCTATCGCCATCCGATCTGGCTACTGAATGGTATTTTCATCGAGCAGCACGAGGAGTCCCTTGGGCATCGCCGGGCCATCGCAGATGCTGTCCATCAAAGGAAAGCTTCTCGAGTACTCGATTTTGGCGGTGGATTTGGAACCCTGGCCAGAATGATCGCGGGATCCGATCCTAATTGCCGAGTGGATATCTGGGACCCTTTCCCTCCCACCCATGGCATCAAAGCTTGTGAGCCCTACGCCAACATCCGTTTTGTCTCCTCTCCTGAGGAGGACACCTACGACGCCCTTGTGTGCACCGATGTCCTTGAACATGTGCACGACCCCCTAACCCTGCTTGCTGACATCATCAGAAAGGTCCAAAAGGGAGGCACGCTGGTGATCTACAACTGTTTCTACGGCATGATCCAATGCCACCTGCCCTGCACGTTTCATTTTCTCTATACATTTGATGACTTTTGTGAATTGATGGGCTTGCGCGTTTTGGGAAAAACCACAGACGATCATGCCACGATCTATAGCAAAGTCTCCGCTATCTCACCTGACTGGCCCCTGATCAGGAGCCGAGAAAAATCTTCCAAACTATCTTACGCCATGAATCAATGGGCAAAAGCAAATCCGAATGCCGGCTCGCTCCGCTACAAATTAGCCTTGATGCGTGCAGATCCTTTTTACTATCTCTCAAAGCTT
>JBKCPG010000105.1:0-13679 GCA_046309395.1 Cyanobacteriota bacterium
GAGGGTGTTACCGCTTCTTGAACCGGAAACTCCTTCCACTCTCTAACACCGCCATGCACCTGAGCCGCCCCCGGCCAGCTCTTCTACCCAAAGTCTTTCGTTTTATTTCCTACCTGCGGCCAGGTGATGGCGAGCGTTAGAAGGTCTGCCATTGCCCAGACGCTAAGATGGGCTCCAACACTGAGCATTCCATTTCATGGACACTATTCACATCCGATTACCAAGAAGCATCCTTTCATCTAGCACTATTAAATTAGATAAGCAATTTGGGCTGACATGATGGTTACTGCACAAGAAATCGATAGTCGAATTGTAGCTTTCAAGAATGATCTTTCACAAATCAAGCCCCTACATGCAGTCAGAAAGCACATTATTGATGGAAACTGTGCAATCATATCCGACAATTCGTACTTCGAATTACGGCAAGAAGTTTCTGAAAGATTTGATGTCCACACAAATGAGGTTTTGGTAGTCGGCTCTAGCAAGCTTGGCTTCAGTATAGCTCCAAGGAAAAGATATCGGCATTTTTCAGTGACGTCTGACATTGATGTTGTGGTTGTGTCTGATGTATTGTTTGACACGGCTTGGAAAAGAGTTCATCAATACTGGTTACATGGTGGTTACTGGGAGAATGCTGGTGAATTCAAGAAATATTTGTTCCGTGGCTGGATAAGACCGGATAAACTGCCAGATGAAGTCACTTTTGATTTTGCTCTAGAGTGGTGGGAGTTCTTTAACAGCCTCACTTCGTCAGGCAAATATTCAGCATATAAGATTGCAGGAGCACTTTACAAGAATTGGTATTTTCTTGAATCTTATCAGCTAAAAGGTGTATGTGAGTGCGTCAACGATTTGGTCCCTGGAGGTAATCCCAATGCAAACTAGCGGCACCAATCGCCGTCTTCGTCTTCTAATAAGTGCGATAAAGGATGGCACCTTAATCCCACGTCCTGACTTTCAGCGAAGACTTGTCTGGACCAACAAGCACAAAGAAGAGTTTATTAAAACTGTTCTTGGCCAGTTTCCCTTCCCAGAAATTTATATTGCAGCTGGTGATGTTGATACAGACACAGGAAAAGGAACCGAGTTACTTGTAGACGGACAACAAAGGCTAACAACATTACTACAGTACTTCTCAGGCTCTCCTGACCTTAGGCTCGGCACACTTTGCCCATACAGTGCTCTGTCTCAAGATGAAAAAATCCAATTTTTGGAGTATGAAGTTGTCGTTAGAGATCTGGGCAAAAAAAGCATAGATGAAATAAAGGAAGTTTTTCAGAGAATAAATTCTACAAAATACTCTCTGAACGCCATGGAGATACACAATGCCAGATTCGATGGAGCGCTTAAACAATTTGCTGAAAAGCTTAGCAAGCACTCCTTCTTTGCTAAGCATCGCGTCTTTAAGACAAATGATGTTCGGCGGATGGGAGACCTAGTGTTTGTTCTTACCGTGATAATCTCACTTCTTACCACTTATTTCAATAGAGAAGATCTTATTGAAGAGTTCTTGGCCAAGTATAATGATCTCTTTATACACTCTGAGCTTGTCTGGGAAGAGCTTCTTGGGGTCTTCAGAGTGATTGATGGCATAGGCCTTGACTCGGCATGTAGAGCATGGAAAAAGGCTGATCTGCTAAATCTGATTGTAGAAGTCCATCGCTATACAGTGAAAGAAAAGACCGGCCTTGACGCTGAATATGCTTATCGAATTTCTAGATTTTATCAATCGGTAGATGAGTATCGCACTAGACGGCAAGGAGGAGCTGATATCGATAGATACTATAATTCGGTCATACAGGCAGCAAATGATCGCTCAAATCGGATAGCCAGGGGCGAAGTAATTAAGAAGGTGATACGGTGCAAGAAAGCCTTCTAACATCCAGATGCAGAAGACGGGAGCATGGGGTCGCTTCTATGCGAAAATTCCCGCCCGCTTCTGATCTGGAGCGTTGGGCCAAGGAATAATGAATAAGATTTTTTTGATTTCAACCACTCCTTGTCTATTCTCAGGGCCACAGTCTCAGACTTGCGGTTTGATCGGGTACCGAAATGCGGACGTGACATCCAATGCTACTTCGCCGCGGCTGATGGCAGCGCTGAGGAGATCGTCCATTGCTGGCAGCAAGGCCATATCGATGGACTGCTGTTCCGCTTCTGAGAGCATCGAACGCAGGTCTTTTCGCATCATCACCACGGTGGCTGATGGCGGCGCATAGGGGCCAGCGACCATCTTCATAGCGCGCTCCGGCAGAACATCACCGGGATTGAACACCTGAAACAGGCCCGCTGCCTCCACTGCTGGAATGCCGCAGGCTTTGGCCAGCCGCATCACCTCGCCGGCCATGGCCGACATGCTAAGCAGGCCCAGAATTCCCATCAACTTGAAGGCTGCGGCTCGGCCAGGGTCCGGCCCCAGAATCACCACCTTGGAGGCCATCGCTTCCAGAGCCGGCATCACGAGTGTGCAGTGCTCCGGATTTCCCGAGAGCAGCATGAATCCCGTCCCCGCCTCTGCATTGGCAGCCGTCATGAACACCGGTGTATGCAGATCGATGAGGCCAAGCGCGACCCAGCGAACCGGTCGTTGTGCCGTTGGCCCGGGCCCCGTGGTGCTGTGATCGATGATGGGTGCGAGGGCTGGAGCTGCGGACGCGATGGATTCGAGAACGTCGTCAACGGCTCCAGCGACGGCGAGCGAGAGATGGATTCGTTCCACCCCAGCGACGGCCTGATTCGCCTGCTCGAAGGCGACGGCACCGGCCGACTCCAGAGCTTGGGCCTTCTCGGCACGGCGATTCCAGACATGGACCTTCCGCCCGCTCGCGAGCTGTTGCAGCGCGAAGCTTCGACCCACCCCGGTTCAAAGGACGGCAACGGTCATGGCATCTGAGCTGGGGAAGGCGATCGATCCCATTCGCCTCGTGCTGGCTGCCACTGGCGCGGGATGGGCCTTGCCCCATGTCGTTGGATGAAGGCTGATGGTGCCATTACGGCATTCTGCATACGCTTCGCGGGAATTGTCTTTCTGTGTTCGTGCAACGCCACCGGCTCATCCTTCTGGTAGGGATCGTTCTTCTACTTGTGCTTGGCGGTGAACTTCTTCTCCCCACCCATGTCAGCGCCGCAGAACCCGGTTCGATGGCAGGAGCCCAGGCACGTTTGGTGCCCCAAATCCGTGCCTTCTATGGCAATGAAGGATCTTATCGTGGCCTTGTGCCGATCTTCTTTCTCACCATCGGGCCCCTGAAGATCATCCCGGCTTTTCTGAAACTAACGCGCAACGCCACGGCCTCTCTGCGCCGTCAGCTGGCCTGGCGCAGCTTCTTCATCGCCACAGCCACGACCGTGGTGCTCGCCCTTGTCGGATACAAGCTGCTGATCAAATACAACATCCCACTCACCGCGATCGTTGCCTCAGCCGGCGTGGTTCTGTTCCTGATCGCGCTAAGAATCGTGCTGTCGCAGTACGGCGACGACGACTCTTCCCCGGAGACGCCACCGGAGCATCCAGGCCTCGATCTTGCCCTGCAACCACTAACCTTTCCCACGATCCTCACGCCCTACGGCATTGCGGTGATCATCACCGTATCGACCCTGGTGAAGGAGGTTGATGGCAATCTCTCCGGCTTGCTCACCACTCTGGTGGGGATCATGGTGCTGAATCTTCTGGCGATGCTCTTTGCCCAACCGATCCTCAAGGTGCTCAAGCCCAGGGTGCTGCAACTGTTCGGCCTGGTGCTCGGGATCATTCAACTCTCCCTGGGTCTTACGCTGATCTTCAGCGCCATGGAGCTGCAGGCGCTGGTCATCAAGGAACTACTCGCTCCTTGAGCCAATTCTACTCTGCCCATGCCATGGACTCAGCCTTGAGCTCACCTCTCGGGTGTCTGTTCCCAGTAGTCGCGGAAGGCGGGAAGCGGCTTGGAGCGGAGCCCATAGCGAATGGCCGCAAGCCGCAAGACGAAGATTGTGCCGATCGTCAGCCAAGCTGCCGCCCTCAGCGGCCATCCCAGAGCGCTCACCTGCAGCACGAACAACAGGCAACCAAGCAGCGCCAGCACTTCCTCCAGGGTCCCTGGCAGGAACATGCTTGGCTCGCGCCGCATCAGCACATCGCGCAGGATGCCACCACCCACCGCGTTGACCAGACCCACCAGCACCACGCCAGGAAGACTCAGGCCTGCCTCCAGCGCCAGGGTCATCCCGACCACCGCATAGGCACCAAGGCCGATCGCATCCACCATGCCGATCAGGTGGGGCAAATGCCGTAGGCGTTGGATTCGGCCCCCCACCAGCAAGATGATGAGCACAGCTGCAACGATCAGGCCCAGATAACCCGGGGTTCGCACCACCATCGGCGGGCCGTTCTGAAGAAACAGCCCATCACGGAGGAGGCCGCCCCCTACGGAGGAAACGAACCCGACGGTGAGGATGCCAGGGATGGCGTAGCCCTTGCGTGCCCCTAGAAGGGCGCCGCTGAGGGCCCAGAGGAAGGTGGCCCCATAGTCGAAATAGGGGGGGAGTTCGAAGGAAGGGACCGGCATGGAAGGGGAAGTGGGCCGCTCAGAAGCTAAACTTGGCCCGCAGGGCCGCGACGGTTTCGGTGGCAAAGTTGGATTTGCCGGGATCGATCACTTGCAGATCGGCCGTGAGAATGAACCAGGGAGTGACGGCGAAGTTGTAGTAGATTTCAAGCCCCTTCTCGCCATCGAGCGGCACGAGAGGGTCAATAGTGTCCTCCAAGGCTCGGCTCCAGCTGTAGTAGTAAAAGCCGATGCCGAATCCATCGTAGGGGCGGTTCTCGAACATCCCCTCACCGGTGATTCCCCCCACGAACGACCAACCGATCGGGTTGGGATTTCCTCTGGTTCCGGCCACCTTGCCGTAAAGCCCGATTCCCTTGCCTGGCCGCACTTTGCTGGGAAACAATGTATGGCCGAACTGAAGACTGAAATTATCGGGATAGGTAGGGGCGCCGATCTGAAGCTCGGAAGGCAGCAGGATATTACGCAGATCCACCGAATCCTTGCTGCTGAAGGTGTAGGTCACCCCGAGATTGCTGGCGCGTCCCCAGGCCCGGCCATTCCACTGGGCTGAAAGCGATACGTTAACGCCATCCTCAAACAATCCATCCAGCCAGTAGTTGTTGGTCTGGTCGGAGGGATCGAATACCATCGCCGACAGGCTCACTTCTCCGATCTGCTGGGCCAGAACACCACCCATGATCACCGGTGGCACCACGCCGCTTGGGGGAGCCACGAACACCAGATTCATGAAGCGATCGATGCCCCAGCCGCCGAAGAAGGGATCGTTCGCCAGCAGGTCGATCACGTTGATCTTGCCCACCAGCAGGCTGGTACCGCCCCACCGCTGGCTGTAATACAGCGATGTGGCCTCCAGCTCCTCTGGGGTGGCAAGTGGAAGGATGGCGCCAGCATTCACCGGCCAGAGGGCGCCACCTCGGAAGCCCGGGACGCGACCACCCTCCAGCTCCAGATGGGCATGGAATCCGCCGCCACGCCACAGCCCCAGTTTCGTGGTGTCGAGATCAATCAGCGCATCCAGCCGCCCACCGGTGAGAAATTTGGTTCCGCGGCCATCTTCAGCGGTGAAGAAACCCTCATCTCCTGACCATTGCCCCTGGTAATAGCCGGTGGCATAAAGCCGCAGGTTCACACCGCGGCTGGCAAGGTCGGTCCGTGCGCCCCACCAGTCGCCCGAAAAGGTGGCGCGGTTCCAGAGGTCGCTCGCTGGTGGCCTCGCTGCAGCGGGAGGTTCCTCGGGTTGTGCGCTGCCAGACCCCGAGGATGCGTCAGAGCTGTCGGGGACAGGATCGTGCCCACGCCGCTGGGTTTCGGGCGGCTCGATGCTGTGCAGCTCTGTATTGGGGCGCTCGGAATCAGCCGGTGTCATCCCGACCCCCTCCCGCGTAGCTTGCTGAGCCTTGCCTGGTGTGAGGATCGCGCTGCTGAAGGTCGCCAGCAGGCTCACTCCAACAGCCACGGTATGGCCCCGGTGCAGCGCCTTGGCGAGCCATGAGGGGTGGGGCATCAATGCGCTGGGATCCCGAAATCGTTGGCCCCTTATAGCCGCCAGGGTGTAGCGGAACCACCAAATCCCAGGCAATGGCACACAGGATTCAGAGCGGGTGGGCCTCCCCTTCGAACACAACCCCCTTCACGGCGATGTCCCGCAGGCCCTCGGCCCCCACGTCGTAGGGATCTTCCGCCAGCACAGCGAAATCGGCCAGCTTGCCGGCGCGGATCGAGCCGATCTCACTTTCCTTGCGCAGAATCCAGGCGGCATCGATCGTGATCGCCCGCAGGGCGGCATGGAGACTCACCTTCTCCTCGGGGCAGCGCAGGTGGCCGTTGATGGTGACGCGGTTGCAGGCGGCCCAGGCGAGGGTGAGGGGAGAGAGCGGCGCCATCGGACAGTCGGAATGGAGGGCGAAGGGAATGCCGAGCTTCTCCAGAGCACCGAGACGCACCATCTCGGATCCCCGGTCGTTGCCCAGCCACTCCTCACTGAACACGTCACTGAGGATGTGGTGGTAGTAGGGGTTGGCCGACACCACCATTCCCAGCTCCCCCATCTGGCGGCACTGGTCTTCGGTGGTATAGGCGAAGTGCTCCAGGGTGGTGCGATGGCCGAAGCGGGGCTTCCGCTCCTGGAGGTGGCGCAGGATGTCGAGGTAAAGGTCGGCGCTGAGGTCGCCGTTGATGTGGGCATGGAGCTGATGGCCCGCCTGCCAGAACACCTCGGCGAACTCCCGCAGCACTTCCGGCGGGGCCATCCACATGCCGGCGTGGCCATCGAGGTAGGCCGGGAAACTCACCTGGGACAGGCCTCCAAAGATCGCCCCATCCACCTGCAGCTTGAAGTGCCGGTCGAGAAAGACCCGGCGGCTGTTGCCCTGGCTCCATTCCTCCACCTGGGCCAGGGCGTCGGCGGGCCGGATGCCGCGGGCGAGGAAGTCCACCGTGGTGGGGGTGAGGATGGCGCGGCAGGGCACCTGGTTCGACTCGGCCACCTCGCGGATCAGGCCGATCTCCCCCACCGCGTCGCCGAAGATGCCGATCCCCATATCGAGCACGGTGGTAACTCCGGCCTGCTGACAAAGGCCGAAGAAGGTGCGGATACCGGCCCCGTAGCGCGCCGGATCGAAGATGATCGGGCCCAGCTTCACCACCAGGGGCTGGGCGCCGTTCTCCCAGAAGTGGCCCCGGTCCCAGTCGCACTCCGGCCGGCCGCGCACCTCCTCTTCCCGTAGGCCGAACCACTCCAGCGCGGGAGTGTTGAGCACCAGCTCGTGGAAGGAACGGTGCCAGAGCACCACCGGCCGCTCCGGAAAGAGCGCATCGAGCTGGGGGCGGTACTGATCGCCATGCCAGAGGGGATGGAAGCCCCACACGATGAACGGGAGGCTCCAGTCGGAGTGCAGGCTGTAAAGCTGCCTGAGGCGGGCGACATAGGCGTCCGCTGTGGTGGCCCCGGGGAAGGAGCCGCTGGGCAGGGTCCAGTCGTCGGGGGCGAGGAAGGGGAACTGGGTGGTCACCGCCGGCAGGGAGGGGTGCACGTGCGGATCGATCAGGCCGGGGAAGAGCACGTCGCCGGCGAAGCGGTCATCGACGGTGTGGGGAAAGCGATCGAGCCAGGGCCTCAGGCTCTCCAGCGTGCCCACCGACACGATCCGGCCGTTCGCCACCGCCACCGCCTCGGCAGTGGGCATGGCATCGGTCATGGTGCGGATGCGCCGCGCCCGGAAGACGGTGAGGTGATCGAAGGGAGTCGCAACAGGGGAGGACATCGGGAACCAGCGTGAGTGGCGGATAGGGCGGGACGGACGGACTGGGCAGGGTTGGGGGCACCGGCCATCGGCACTCGGCGACGTTGGACTCGGACGGTTTCAGCGGCTCCCTCCCTGTAGCCGCAACTAGGCATCCGTGCCACTGCCCCATTCACGTCCCCTGAAGAGCCGCTTGCGGGGGCGAAGCGTGGCCTTCCCCGGCGGCCCCCAGCAAGCGGATCAGCTGCTCTGTAGTGGTGGCCCCCTTGCGGCCGATCACGACCAGGGCAGTGGCGGCTGACGCACCGCTCCAGGGCTCCCCGGGTTCCAGGGTCCAGCGACTTCCGACCAGCTGAAACAGATACCGCCGGGCGGGATCCTCCGCCAGCGCCACGAATCCTTTGGCGCGATAGATCTCCTGGCCCAGCCCTCCGGCGAACAGCTCCAGCCCGGAGCGGGTGAGAGGGAGGTCGCTGGAAAGGGTCCAGGTCTCGAACCGCTCGTCGTGACGATGGGGCTGAGCATCGTGATCGGAGTCGGGCAGGGCATCTGAGAGGGAGCTGGGCATGGCACTGCCGTGGTGCCGGCCCAGCAGGAGATCGAGGGGCACGTCGCCGCTCACCATCTCCAGCCGCGGCACTGCCGGGGCGAGCGCCTCCAGCCGTTCCTGCAGCAGAGCGCGCTGGTCGGCGCTGATCAGGTCCAGCTTGTTCACCAGCAGCAGATCCCCCTGGCGCAGCTGGCGCCGCACCACGTCGCCCACGTACTTGTCGCTTGCCTGGCGCTCGATCTGCTCGGCGTCGACCACCACCAGCAGGGCGTCGATTGGGAACCCGAAGCCCTGGGCCAGCTCGGCGACCCGCAGCGGTTCGGCCACCCCGCTGGCCTCGATCACCACCTGGTCGAACTCCGCCGCCCGGGCCTTCACCTGGGTGAGCACCTCCGCGAAGCCGCTCACCAGGGAGCAGCAGAGACAGCCGTTGGCCAGGTCGATCGTGTCGCCGGCATGGCGGCGCACCAGGGCGGCGTCGATGTTGAGGCTGCCGAAGTCGTTCACGAGCACGGCGATGCGCACGCCCTCGCTGTTGGCCAGCAGCCTGTTGAGCAGGGTGGTCTTGCCGGCCCCGAGGTAGCCGCCGATGACGGTGAAGGGGATCATGGCGGCGCCTCAGGGGGCCGTCGCGGCCCGGTAGACGCTGCGGCCTTCCTTGAACGTCTCCACCACGGCGATGTCGGGGATCTCGCTGGCGGGAACGGCGGTGGGATCGGCATCGAGGATCACCAGATCGGCGAGTTTGCCGACCTCGATCGTGCCCTTCTCGTGCTCCTCCCGGATCTGCCAGGCGGCCTCGATCGTGATCGCCTGCAGGGCCTGCCAGGGGGTGATGCGTTCGTCGGGCCCGAGCACCTCACCCCGGCGGGAGAGGCGCTCCACCGCCGTGTAAACCATGCGCATCGGCTCCACCGGCGTCACCGAGAAGTCGTTGTGGTTGGAGCCGTGCAGGCCCTTGGCGATCGCCGAGGCCATCGGGCTGAGGAAATGGGCCCGCTCGCGGCCCAGGTTCTCCACGTGCACATCGCCCCAGAAAAAGGCATGCACCGTGAAGAAGCTCGGCGTCAAGCCCAGCTCCACGTAGGCATCGAGTTGTTCAGGGCGCATGAACTGCGAGTGGACGATCACCGTGCGGCGGTCTTGATCGGCCTTGATTCCGGCTGCCCTGCAGGCATCGATGATCATGTCGATGGCGGCGTCGCCGTTGCAGTGGCAGAAGATCTGGATGTTCTTGGAGGCGATTTCCTTCACGATCTGGTTGATCAGTTCGGGTGGGAACAGGGGCTGGCCGCGCCAGTCCGGTTCGCCGTTAGGCCCGCCGGTGAGCAGCGGTTCGCTCCAGAAAGCCGTCTTGCCCTGGGGAGAGCCGTCGATTACGCACTTGATGCCGGCCAGCTTCACCCGGTTGCGGTAGGTGCCGAACGACTCCGCCGCCGTGTCGGGCAGCTCCATCGGCCCGCCACCGAAATCCGGGAAGTACTCCTTCACCAGCTTCGGCACCTCCAGCACCAGCGGCAGGCACACCACATCCAGAAAGAGCCTCCCCTGCTCCCCCCCCTTGCGAATCAGCTTGAGGTCCTTGGCGTGCGTGGCTCCCTCCTGGATGGTGGTGACCCCGGCACGGGCATACATCTGCTGGGCCGCGTCGAAGCACTCCAGCAGCTCCTGCTCGGAGGGCTGGGGCATGTTCCCGAAGATCGGGATGAAGGCCGTTTCCATGATCAGCCCATCCGGCTCCGTGCTGCCGGCCTTGCGCAGGATCAGGCCGCCGGCGGGGTCGGGGGTGGAAGCGTCCATTCCCACCACAGCGAAGCCAGCCGAATTGAGCAGCGCGCCGTGGTTGGAGCTGTGGATCAGCATCACAGGGTTGTCCGGAAACAGCGGATCGAGGTCATCACGGCTGAGCTGACGGCCATCGCTGAGGTTCGACACGTCGTAGCCGTAGCCGATGATCCATTCACCAGGCTTCACGGGATGAGCGGCCACGTGCTCGCTCACCACCCGCAGGATGTCGGCGATGCAGGTCACGGGGCCGGCCGGCACCCCGGACACGTTCGCCCATTTCACGATCTGGGGTGCGTTGGCGAAGTGCCCGTGGGCATCGATGAAGGAGGGCATCAGGGTGCGGCCTGCAAGATCGATCAGCTCGGCGCCCTCCCCAGCGGCGGCTTTCACCTCGGCCTCGCTGCCGGCCGCCAGGATGCGGCCGCCGGCGATCGCCACGGCCTCCACACGGGGCCGGGCGTCGTCCATGGTGAGGATCGGTCCGCCGCGGAAGATCATCGAGACATGAGGAGGGGTCATGGTGTGTTGGGGAATGGCCACAAACGGAAAGCTGGGAGGAACAGCTCACCTCAGCTTTGCTAATCAGCGCAGAGGGGCAGAAAGCGATCTGAGACGATTTGCAATGAACAGATGCCATGGCAGCGATGATGCTTGGCATGTAAGCTGGCGACAAGCGGTTACAGGAAATATCCATGGGGAATCCGATCCTCATATTGCAAGAATTTCCGCCTGTGCACATTTCAAAGAAAGATCTGAGCGTTCCGCGTGCCCAACATCCAGATGCAGAAGACGGGAGCGGAGCAAGTCGACATCGCCAAGATCAAGGCCCGCTTCTGATCTTGGGCGTTAGGTGGCCAGTGCCACAGCATGTCGTTTGAGATGGTCGGTTAATATTACAAAGCTTCGACTGTCGCCAGAGGTCTTATGAAAAAAGTAACAGTAACTGCCAAGCACTGTTACGGGATACCAATGCTGAAGCACACGTTAGATTTCAGTAACAACAACGCTCCAGTTGTAATTTACGCTCCGAACGGGCTCATGAAGACCTCTCTTGCCAAGTCTGCGCGAGACTACAGCCAAGGCAAAAATCCAAGGGATGAGGTGTTTCCCGAACGGACAAGCTCGTTTGCGCTTGTAGATGAAGCGGGTAACGCCATCCACCCAGAATCCGTTTTCGTAGTAGATTCCATAAATGAAAAGTATCAGTCAGAACGGATTTCCACATTACTTGCAAGTGAGGCTCTTAAGAGCGAGTATGACTCAATCTATAGCGAAGACGCAGTAGGACTTGAATCAGTCTTAAAAGGCCTAAGGAGTAGATCGGGGGTCAAGAAAGATATAGAGAAAATCATCTGTGATGATTACCAGCTTCCGGAAACCCAGCTAATGGTTGCCTTAGCAAGACTTGAGAGAGAAGTCAAGTCTGGTCAAAACAAAGAATTTGGCGACTTTGATTATAAAGTTCTTGTTTACTCGAAAGTTGAAGAGTTCATATCAAAGCCTGACTTTGCCGGCCTTATCTCAGAGTATTCGGCTACTTACGAAAAGATACTAGATCAATCAAGGTATTTCAAGAAGGGTGTATTTAATCATTCTAATGCCGAGCAGATCGCTGAAAATCTAAAATCCAACGGCTGGTTTGAAGGAGGCCATACGGTTCGGCTGAATGATGGGAGTGACGGTGAAGAAATCGCCAACGAAAAGCAACTCGAGCAAGCTATTGAAGCTGAGAAGGCAGCAATTCTAAACAACAAAGAACTGCAGATATCTTTCGAAAAGGTAGATAAGGCACTTTCGAATGCAGAACTCCGCCTTTTTCGGGAGTACATAGTCCAAAATCCGACTTTTCTTCCGGAGTTGAAGAATTATGCTTATTTGAAAAACAAGCTTTGGGTTGGCTACCTACAGAAATTGAGTTCGGAGTACTTCGAGTTAGTCAAGTGTTACGACCGTAGCCAGCAGAAGTTGCGCGAAATTATCGCTAAGGCCGAAGCCGAGACAACGCGATGGGAAGGTGACTTAGAAATCTTTAATACTCGATTTTCCGTTCCATTCAAAGTCGTTATAGAGAACAAGAGCGACGCCGTTCTTAGCATATCTTCTCCTCAAATAGTTTTCTATTTTGATGATGCCAATAACAGCAGTCACAAAAAAGTTGACAAAGCATTGCTTGATCGAGTTTTGAGCAATGGGGAGCGCCGTGCCCTCTATATTCTGAATATTATATTCGAAGTTGAGGCACGAAAAGCATCCGGAATTGAAACGCTTTTCTTGGTTGATGACATTGCTGACTCGTTCGACTACAAGAATAAATATGCTATAATCGAGTACTTACATGATATGAGGCTTGAAGAAAATTTTCGTCTTGTCATTATGACCCATAATTTTGATTTCTACCGTACGGCTAAAAGTCGATTGGGTGTTTATGGGGATAACAAGCTTTTGGCATCTAGAGAGGCCGGAAGGATTTCATTGCAATCTGACGAACTTTCGGAAAACCCATTTTTGCATTGGTGTAACAATTTGAATGAGCGAGCATACGTGGTTGCAGCTATACCTTTTGTCCGCAATCTTGCTGAGTACACGGGACAGAAAGACGTTTTTGAGAGACTTACGTCGTTGCTCCATATAAAGAATGGTTCTCACGATTTAACACTTTCAAACGTCAAGGAATTTTTTGGGGAAATTCTTCCGGCAGAGTCGATTTCCTTGATGCAAGACTCTACCGAGTCAGTTTTGCATGTCATTTTTGAAGTCTGCGATAATCTTTCTGCAGAATCTGATGAGTTAGTCTCTCTACATCAGAAGATTGTACTTGCAATAGGCATTCGTCTAATCGCAGAGAAAGCACTTATTACGCTAATAGGAGACGATCAATACGTCTCATCGATTTCAAGAAATCAGACAAGCAAGCTGATCCAAAAGTATGCGCGGGCCAACCCTGGCGACGCAACTACCCTTTCACTCATGAGGAAGGTGTCTCTCATGACTCCGGAGAATATCCATCTTAATTCCTTTATGTTTGAACCAATATTGGATATGTCCGCACATCATCTTCAATCGTTATACTGTGATTTAAAGCAGCTCGGCGAATCGTTGCAAAACTGAATTATGCCACGTAACAAGCCCTTTGAGTGGTCAGGCCGTCACAATCACTCTGCTGCGCCTCTGCAAGCTCCTTGCCTGCCACTCAAGGGCAGAGTTCGAAGGATTGGGCCTTCGCTTAGTAGATAATGAGCCCAGCCTTTTTACGGCCGTTGCGCTGGGCTCCTGCTCTTTAGGCAATCAACTCTTGGCTTGCCAGGAAGATGCTCAGGCAATGCCGAACATGGATGGGATGAGGAGGGTGGTTGTAGGGGCGCATAATAGTAGTGTTGATAGGTATGACTGGGAGCAGTGTGGTGCTCTCTGCCCGATTTTGAAGTGGAGTAGTCCAATCGCTTGGTTTGCAGCATCCTTGGCTCTGTGCCAATAGGCACTGGAATTCAAGCTCTCTATGAAATCTTCACAGTTCTCCTGTCAGCCGTCGTGCTGAGAGGCGTGAGTGCA
>JBKCPG010000106.1:0-5306 GCA_046309395.1 Cyanobacteriota bacterium
AGGGGGGAGAGGGCCATGGCGCTGTCTCAGCGGAACCGTCCGGCGCCGCCCTGGGGCTGCTGGAAGGGGGAGTTGGCGCGCACGGGCTTGTCGTTGGGGGGCCTGCGGCCCGGGAAGGTGATGAAGATTCTCTCCCCCTCCCGCAGGCCCTTCAGCACCTCCGACTGGGTGCCCACGGTGGCGCCCACCTGGATGGGCCGGAACTGGGGTTGACGGTTGGTCCCCAGCACGTACACCCCGGTGCCCCGCTCCTGGCTCACGATGGCCGTGGTGGGGATCAGCAGGGCGTCGGGGTGGCGACCCACCAGGAAGCCCGCGGTGAAGTTCATGCCGGAGAGCAGCTTGTCCCGATCGGGATCCACCAGCCGGAGACGCACCTGGAAGCTGGTGACGTTTTGCGCCACCACCGATTCCGGAGCGATCAGTCGCACCACGCCATGAAAGACCCGACCTGGAAACGCGTCCACCCGCAGCTCCACGGCCTGGCCGCGATAGATGGCGCCGATGTCGGTTTCCGACACGTTGGCCAGGCCCTCGAGTTCGCCGGCCAGGGCGAAGATTGAGGAGGAGGTGGCCGAGCTGGTGGCGCTAGCGGAGGTGGTGGGGGTGACGAAGGCGCCGATGTCGGCGTATTTCTGGGCGATCACGCCAGCGAAGGGGGCGCGGATGAGGGTGTCGTCGATTTGGGCGCGGATGGTTTGCAGCGTCCCTTGGGCTTGGACCACCTGGGCCCGGGCGGCGGCGATGTCCTCGCGGCGGAAGCCGGCCTCCACCAGATCCACCTGGGCCCGCAGGGCGTTGATGCGTTCCTGGGTGGCGAGGTATTGGGAGCGGCTGGCGTCGAAGGCCACCCGGCCGATCGCCCCCGCCTCATACAGCCGCTGGTTGCCGCGATAGGCCGACTGAATGGCGATCATCTGGGCTTCGGCGTCTTTCAGGTTTTCCCGGGCCTGGCGAATCTCCTCGGGCCTGCTGCCCGCCACCATTTTCTGGAGGTGGGCCTCCGCCGCGGCCAGACTGCCCTGGGCCCTCAGCAGCTCCCCCCGCAGGTTGCTGTCGTCCATGCGGGCCAGGGGCTGGCCGGCGGTCACCCGATCCCCCTGGTCCACGTGGATCGCGCTGATCCGTCCGGGCTGCTTGGGGCTGATGTTCACCGGCGTGAGGGGGCGAATGGAGCCGCTGGCGGTCACCTTCACCTCCAGGGCCTGGCGAATCACCGGGGCGGTTTGGCGTTCGAGCGCACGCTCACGCTGTTGGCGTTGTTGTCCTTGCCAGAGCCACCACCCGCCTCCCACCAGGGCGATCCCCGCCAACACCACTCCCGCCCAGGGCTGAAGGCCAAGTCGGGAGAGGGGCCGGCTCAAATGGGGCAGGGGCACGGGAAACCGGCGGTCTGACGGACATCTCCGGATTCAGGGTAGGGCGAAACGAGGAGCGTGCATCCTGGCCCCGCTGTTTTTTGTTGCATACGGTGAAGAGTGTGCGGCGGATTCCCGGTGATTTGAGTGTCCCTGTTTGATCAAAAGACGCTTCAGGTAAACTGGATCCGTGAGGGGAAAGGGGAGGACGGATTCGGTGGCTGAGGAGCTGGCTAGGGAGATGGCTGAGGATCTGCTTTGGAAGGGGCATGTACGCAAGATCGTGGAAGCGATTCTTGCTGGCAAAGCGGTTCCCTTTTTGGGTTCTGACATCAATCTCTGCGATCGACCCAAAGCCGCCGATGGCAAAGACGCCGTCTGGACGCGGGAGGCCCCTTTCCCTCCCAGCAATCAAGAGCTTGCCGCCTATCTGGATGCCATCAGCGCGGGGATGGGCCCCACGGTTCACCAGCAATTGAGCTGCCCCTTTATGGAAACCAGGGATCTGGAGCAATTGCCTCAGGAGTGTCCGCTCAGGCGGGGAGGCGTTGTTCTGAGGCTTCCGGTTCAGAACGTCTCCCAGAATCTGGCCGCCAGTGGAGAGGCGGGAGATACGGCACTCTATGAGGCCTTGAGTGCTCTTTTCGAGAAAGACTACGCCCCCAACACCCTGCATCGTTTCCTGGCGTCCTTGCCCAATCTGCTGCGAACCAGGAGCAAAACACCCACCTATCCCCTGATTGTCACCGCCTGCTTTGACAGCGCTTTGGAGCGGGCGTTCGAGGAGGCGGGGGAGGACGTGGATCTGGTGAGCTTCATTGGCGATGCCCAGCGGGGACATTTTCAGCATCGTACGCCGAATGGAAACCGATTTGATATCACGGAGCCCAACAAATATTCGGGCCTTGACCTTGGCGAACGACCGGTGATCCTGAAGCTGTATGGAGGGTATGAGAGCCAATCTTTTCTGATCACTGAAGACGACTACATTGATTATCTGTCTCACAGAGATATGGCTGAACTGATCCCCAGCTCCCTGCTTCGCATTCTGCGGGCTGAGGATACGAATCTCTGGTTTCTCGGCTACGCGCTCAGCCTCTGGAACCAGCGCGTGATTTTGCGCCGACTCTGGCAGGAGAAACTGGATCTCAGCGGCAAGCCCTGGTGGGCCATCCAAGCCCAACCCGATTCCCTGGATTTGCGGATCTGGGAGCGCTACGCGGTGAAAACTCCCCATCGGCCCGATTTGCGGCTGGAGGACTACATCGCTGATCTGAGTGCCCGTCTCCAGGCCGCCCCGTCGCTGGCTCCCCTCGCCCCCGCCGATGCGGCTGACGCCACCGTCAGGGAGACCGTGTTTTTCTCCTACAGCCATGAGGATCAAAAGTGGCTGGATCAGCTCAAGGATGTGCTGACCCCCGTCACCCGCTCCGGTTTGCTTCGCGAATGGGACGACACGCAAATCCAACCGGGAGCGAAGTGGCGAGAAGAGATCCAGGCGGCCCTGGCCTCCGCCAAGGTGGCGGTGTTGCTGGTGAGCAAGGCGTTTTTGAAATCGGAATTCATCGCCAGTGAGGAGTTGCCCACTCTGCTCAAAGCGGCGGAAGAGGAGGGGGTGATCATCTGCCCGGTGGTCTTGGAGGATTGCTTGTATGAGTATTCAGCCCTCAAGGACTACCAGGCTGTGAATGATCTGTCCAAGCCGCTCATTGGGCTCACCGCCGCCAAGCGCGCCGAGGCGCTCGGGAAGATCGCCCGCAAAATCTTGGACGCCCTGCGGAGGAATTAGGGCGATGCGGACCGCCGAGAGAAGCGAGCCAACTGTGTCCTTGCGCTGTCCCTACAAGGGCCTGATTCCCTATGGAGAGGAGGACGCGCGGATCTTTTTTGGTCGTGAGGATTGGTGCACGATCATTCTCAACAATCTGCTGGCGTCTCCGCTCACGTTGCTGTACGGCCCCAGCGGGGTGGGGAAGAGTTCCGTGCTCTTGGCGGGGGTGGCCAACCGGCTCAAGGACCAGGCGCGTCGCGGCCTCGCCACCCATGGCCAGCCGGAATGGGTCGTGATTGTTTGCCGAGACTGGCGGGATGATCCCCTCGCCACCCTTCGGCGGGAGATCGGAGCCGCGGTGGCGGACCTGATCGGCCGGCCCGTCGCCGGGGAGATGGAGCTGGCCGGGGATCTCACCTCCCTGCTCAAAATCTGTGGGCAAGCGATCGCCCGCGCCCACTCCGGCGGTGCCGTCTCCCCCGGCAAGCTGCTGCTGATCCTGGATCAGTTTGAGGAGTATTTCCTGTATCACCCGCTGGAGAGTGGCCCGGGCACGTTCGCCGAAGAGTTTCCCCGGGCGGTGAACGACCCGGAGCTGTCGCTGAATGTGTTGATCTCCCTGCGCGACGATTCCCTCGCCAAGTTGGATCGCTTCAAGAAGCAACTGCCCGATCTGTTCGCCAACCGGTTGCAGATCGACCACCTCAACCGCTCCGCGGCGATTGACGCCATCCGCAAACCCATCGAGGAGTTCAACCGCCAGCTGCCGGCCGACTCCCGAAAGGCGAGTGTGGAACCGCAGCTGATCCAGGACGTGCTGGAACAGGTGAAGGTGGGTCAGATCGACGCCACTGGCGAGGAGGGCACCAGCGAGCAAGCCTCAGCCAGGCCTCCGGGGGAGGAGGAGACGTTGCGGGTGGAGACGCCGTTTCTGCAGTTGGTGATGACCCGGCTGTGGGAGGAGGAGAGTCGGCTTGAGGTGCCCCCCAGGCTGCGGCGGGACACCCTGACGCGGCTCGGGGGGGCTGGCACGATCGTGCGGGAGCACCTGGAGCGGCTCATGGAGAGGTTGCCCGAGGCGTCCAAGAGGGTGGCGGCGGTGATCTTCGACAAGCTGGTGACCTCCGGGCTCACCAAGATCGCCTACCCGGTGTTTGAACTCACCGATCCCGCCAAGGTGGATCGGCCGGCCGACCTGCTGAATCGCCAGGAGCTCAAGGAGCTGTTGGACCAGCTCAGTGGCGGCAGCCAGCGGATCCTGCGCCGTCTTCCCCCGGCCCTGGAGCAGCCGCGAGCGGAGGAGCGCTACGAGATTTTCCACGATGTGTTGGCCAAGCCGATTCTGGAGTGGCGGCGCCGCTACCGGCAACACGCCGAGATGGAAGGGGAACGGCAACGGCATGCCGAGGAACTGGCCAAGGAACGGCAACGGCTTCGCCGCAACCTCTGGATCAGCGCCGGCTTGGGCCTGCCCCTGCTGGCCTACAGCGCCTGGTTGCTGTGGACGAATCAACGGCTCCAGGCCAAACAACGGGAGCTCACCGTCATTGAGTCGGCCCAGCAGTTCAAGGTGCAACAGCTCGATCAACTCGATGCCCTCGCGCGGGCCCTGGAGGCGGCCCATTGGCTGAAGCGCAGGGGCGCGGACAACAGCCCGGAAGCCGCCAGAGACATCGGTGCCCACCTGCGCCACATCCTCGACCACATGCGAGAGCGCTTCAAAGCCCAGCTGCTCACGGAGGAGGAGAGGCAAACCAATCCCCCCTGGATCTCCAAACTGCACGCCGATGCGGGGGAGGTGGGCATCCTCTTCCGTGATGGCGGCCTCGACATCCGCGACGGACGGGGCGGGAGCCGGCGGCTGCCACCGGATCGGGACGGCCGGGGCACCGGGACGATCAAAGCCTTCGCCTTCGCGGATGGGGGCGGAAGCATCGCCACCCTGTCCAAAGCCCCCAGCCCGGGCGACGCCTGGCTCACCCGGGTCTGGGGGGAGACGGGAAGGGAGCTGTGGAGCGGCGCGAAGGCCTTCTCCGGCAGCGGCTCCTCCGGACCCTTTTTGATGCGCCATCGCCTGGCGTTGAGCCCCGATGGCCGGCGGTTGGCCACGGCCTCCTTTGATGGCTGGCTGCGGATCATCGAGCTGCCCTCCACCCCGGGGGGCCCCCAACCGCCCC
>JBKCPG010000107.1:0-5799 GCA_046309395.1 Cyanobacteriota bacterium
TCCCCACCGCTCTCCCAATCGCCGCCCCGGGGTAGAGCAGAAACCCCGGGGGGTGGCGGCCGGGGCGGCGCCGCCCCCGCGCGGCCGCCACGGCCGCCAGCACCCCCGGCACCTCATCCCCATAGACGATGAGGTCGTAGCGGCGCTCCTCCGGCATCAGCCCACCATCCCCCGGCCCCGCCCCGCTCGCCAGGGCATGGCCAGGCTGGCGATCCGACGTTCGCTCCCCCTAGTACCCGGCATTCCTCGGCTCCTCCAAACTCCGGAGGCCCTGGACGCTGGCGCCGCGGGGCCTGGCGTCCAAGTCGGCAAGGGTGCCGTGCGCTCTTCCTTTCCTGTCGATCGGCAGGGGTGGGGTCTCATTGAGTCGGATCGGTCCCCCCGCCCCGATGGTTTTGGCGCGATCCCCATCGAGTTCCAGCCGCTGAATGGGAATGGTCTGGGCGTGGCTGGATCCGGCCACGGCCGTGAAGAGGGTGATGGCCCCAAGCAGGCTGAGACCCAGGCGTGCGTTGTGCATGGTGTGGCTCCAGAAGTCGCTAACGGCGGATGAACCAGTTTTGAGATTCGTAGTCAGGCCTGCTCGGATCGGCGAAGTCTGTCCACATCCAGATCCACAACTGCCCCGGCCGATACAGCGACATGTCGGCATACACATACCGGGTGGCGAAGCCCTGATTGAAGATCGCCCGCACGAAAGTGCGCGTGCCGATCGTGACCGTATCGGCGCCAACTTCGCCCCATTCGCAATCCGTGGGACTGCACTTGCCAGACAACCTCATGTGCCAAGGCGGGCCAGGAGGATACAGCTGCCCGTTCAACACCTGGTCCTGGCAGGTGAAACGGAGCACCGCCCGCGTCAGGCTCCGGGTGTTGGGATCGGCGTTGGCCCACCTGCCGTCCTCGGGTTGGCTGGCGCACGACGCGTGGGCGGGTGGTGGCTCAGAGGCCCCAGCCACCATCAAGGAAAGCGAGAGCGCGAGAGGAAGAGCAAAGGATGAGGGAATCAACCTGCGACGCATTGTTCACCGCCTCGGGAAGAGACTTTCACCATAGTTGGACGCGAGGGACTTGAAGGCGCGGCCTACAGAATTTCGCGATACAAATCATCAAGAGTGATGAAGGAATGTGCCTGGCGCTCGCCTCCTCCCGGAGGCGCCTTCGTGTGCGCGCCAGCACCCCACCAGTAGATTCCCGCGAGTTTCGCGTTCCGCCCGATGCTCGCCATCGCCATCCTGGCCGCTGGAAAGGGGACGCGCATGAAGAGCCGACTCCCGAAGGTGCTCATGCCCCTGGCCGGCGCCACCCTGGTGGAGCGGGTGCTCAAGAACGCCGATGCGCTGGCGCCGGAGCGGCGGATCCTGATCGTGGGCCACCAGGCCGAGCGGGTGCGGCAGGCCCTCGCCGCCCACCCCGGCCTGGAATTCGTGCCCCAGGAGCCCCAAAACGGCACGGGCCACGCGGTGCAGCAGTTGCTGGAACCCCTGGCGGGCTTCACCGGGGACCTCCTGGTGCTCAATGGCGACGTGCCTCTCCTGCGCCCCGAAACGCTCCAGGCCCTGCTGGAGCGCCACCGCTCCAGCGGCGCTGGGGTCACCATCCTCACCGCCCGGCTGGAGGATCCCACCGGCTACGGGCGAGTGTTCACCGACGCGGAGGGGCGCGTCACGGGCATCGTGGAGCACCGCGACTGCGACCCCAGCCAGCGGGCCCACTCCCTCACCAACGCCGGCATCTACTGCTTCCACTGGCCCCGGCTGGCGGAGGCGCTGCCCCGCCTCACCGCCGACAACGACCAGGGGGAGCTCTATCTCACCGACACCGTGGCCATGGTGCGACCCGCCCTCCAGCTGGAGGTGCTGGATGTGGAGGAAACCAACGGCATCAACGATCGGGCCCAGCTGGCCCAATGCGAGGCCGTGCTGCAAGACCGCTTGCGGCGCCACTGGATGGCGGAGGGCGTCACCTTCACCGATCCGGCCAGCTGCACCCTCAGCGATGGCACCCGCTTCGGCCGCGACGTGGTGGTGGATCCCCAGTGCCACTTCCGGGGCGACACGGTGATCGGTGAGGGCTGCCGCATCGGACCCGGTTGCCTGATTGAGGACAGCGCCATTGGCGACAACGTGGACATCATTCATTCGGTGGTGCGCCACTCCAGGGTGGCCAACGGCTGCGCCGTCGGTCCCTTCGCCCACCTGCGGGGCGGGGCCGTGCTGGAGGCCGACTGCCGCATCGGCAATTTCGTGGAAGTGAAAAACAGCCACCTGGAGGTGGGTGTCAAGGCCAACCACCTCACCTATCTGGGCGACGCGGACGTGGGCGCCGCCGTGAACATCGGCGCCGGCACCATCACCGCCAACTACGACGGGGTGCGCAAGCACCGCACCCGCATCGGCGCCGGCAGCAAAACCGGCGCCAACAGTGTCTTGGTGGCGCCCATCTCCCTCGGGGAGGGGGTCACCGTGGCGGCCGGCTCCACCCTCACCGATGACGTGCCCTCCGGCGCCCTCGCCCTGGCCCGGGCCCGCCAGGTGGTGAAGTCGGACTGGAATCCGCCCAACTAGCCCCTCGTTCCCACCAGATCCACGATCAGCACCTCACTGCGGGGGCCCACGCGCAGGGGCAGCAAGCTCTGGCCCACCCCCACGCTCACGCAGAGCACCCCTTCGTTGGGGAGGTCGTAGCGCCCCGCCTGGTAGAGGCGCGACAGGGGACCGGACGCCGCCAGCGGCGCGAGCCCCCCGGGCAGGGTGATCTGGCCGCCGTGGGTGTGGCCCGCCAGCGCCAAGTCGAAGGGCCGATCCCCCGCGTCCAGCAGGCCCGAGGGCTGGTGAATCAACAGCAGGGTCGCGCGGCTGGCGTCCCAGTGGGCCTCGGCCGCCCGGGGCTGGCCCCCCAGGTGGTCGTCCAGGCCCACCAGCAGCACGTTGCCGAAGGGCTCCGCCAACGGAACGCTCCGGTTGCGCAACACGCGAATGCCGGCCCCCTCCAAGCCCGCGGTGACGCTGGCCGCGTCGGCGCTGTGGTCGTGGTTGCCCATCACGGCGTACACCCCGCTTGGGGCCCGCAGGCGCCCCAGGCAGGGCAGGATCAGGTCCAGCTCCTCGGCCCGGGAGCAGACGAAATCTCCGCCCAACAGGATCAGATCCGGGGCCGCCTCCATCAGGGCCTCGCAGGCGGAGGCGATGGTGCCGGTGGGCGTCAGTCGCCCCGCGTGCAGATCGGAGGCGAAGGCCACCCGCAGGTGGCTGGCCTCCCCCAACGGTTTGCCCACCTCCACCCGCTCCCGCCAGCGCCGCACCTCTCCCGGGGTGAGCCCCCGCGTCCATATCCGCGTGCGGCTCAGGCCCTCCCCCAGGGCCATCAACAGGGCCGACACCACCGGCCGACGCCAGCGGCGCGGGGATGGAACAGAACTGGCCGCCATGGGGCCTTCCTCCGGTTGGGCCACTGCCCTCCACTTTTAGTCACCAAGCGGGTTTGCGGCTGTGACCGGTTCAGCCCGAGGCGAAACAAGAATCAGTTGTCCTTGAAAAACACATGACCCCAATTCGACCCCACCTGAAAGGTCAGGCGATTGCCCACCACAGACGGTTTCCAGCCACTCAAGAGATCCTCCCAGACACCATCACTGGCAAAGGGCACAGACACGGTTCGCTCCTCCTGGGAGAAGTTCAATACAATCATGAATCGTTGCACGCTCCCCGTGCCGGAATCGCCCCAGCGGTGATAGATGACAATTCCAGTATCGCGCTGAACCCCATAACCAAAGCTGTTGAAGTTTCCCTGATCCTTTGGCCAATCCACCGGATAGACATTGTCAGAGCGCAACCCGGGATGATCTTTGCGGATCTGAATCATTTTCTTGTAGAGTTCCCGTAAGGGCTGCCCGAACGAATCGTTGGCAAAGCCCCAGTGCAATGGTCGGGGTTGTACCCTGCGATTACTTCCTTTGTCATCTTCCATTACCCAATAATCTTCGGCAAATTCTTGGCCGTTCTGAATCATTGGACTGCCCGGACATGTCAGCAGGGCAATCACCAGAGGCTGGGTGACGTACCACATACGGGAACCCTCATACTTGCGGGCCCCTGCTAGCCAGGCCAGATGGGAATGGTCGTGGTTGGTCAGATAGGTTGTGGCTACCCGGTCGCCCGTTAGTCCCTTTTTGCTGTCTAACGCCTCCATGATCTTTGGCGGAATCAGCGAGTTGTAGAAATAGTCGAACGCCACACCGTATAGGGCGTTATTCCAGTAACTCGTCGCTTGCACCTCATTGGTGGCTGGTGCGGCGTCCAGATCCAGATGTTCAAGGGTAGTCGAGAAGTTGGGGTCGGCGGCCCGGGCATTGACGGCGGCGATCAAATTGGGCAAGCCACGGCGATTGCCGGAAATGAAAAAGTTGGTGGTGTTGTCAAAGCGAATTCCATCAATGCCGAAGAGATCCATCCAGTAGAAACAAACATCTTGAACGTATTCCTCGGCGCAAGTATTGTTGAAATCTAGATCGGTCAGGCCGGTAAACTTGCCATCGAAAGGCCCGACGTAAGGAGACGCTGAGTTGACGGGGTTGGGTCCATCGATGGTTAGGGTTTTGTAGAACAGATAGTAGGGAAATCTCTTGTTGCCCGTCACATGGTTGAACACCCCATCCATGATCACGTGAATGTCTCGCTCGTGGCACTCGCTGATGAACTCCTTGAGATAAGAAAGCTTTTCGGCGGGTTTCTCGGGATCGTCGCTGTTGGCGTAGCGATAGGAGACGGCGAAGTAAAGGAATGGTTCATATCCCCAGTTGAACCCTCCGCCTGGCCATGCCGTCCATGGCATCACCAAAATAGCGTTGAATCCCAACTCTTGGATGTACTCCAACTTGTCGGTAACCGCATCCAAAGGTGCTCGTACGCCCCTGTACTCATCAGTGAAATCATCTAGATTCAGCTCATACACAATCAAATCGCGCAGGTGCTTGCGGCCCGATTTCAGGGGTTTAACAGTGGGGCGACTGCCGCCGACCACAATGCCCGAATTGAGATTGTTGCGCGGGTCCGGATCGATTTGATCCAGGTTGCGAGATCCTCCATAGCGCGCGCAGGGGTCGCTCACGAAGCGGGTTTCCCCATCATCGAATGTCACGAAGTATTGATATTCGTAAAATCCAGTCGGCAACTCCACGGGCGTCGTCAATGACCACACCCAACCCTGCGGGTGAGGGTTTTTGGTCATTTGGGGAGCGGCGGCGGTGTCCCAATTCTTCTGCCCCAGTACCGCCTGAAAATCGCCAACCACCTGAATGGTGGTAATCCGAGGATCTCCATAATCCTGGGGTTTGATATAGGTTTTGGTGGTGTCTTGATTGTTGGTGTCTTTCTCCGTGTAGGTGGTGTTCTTGGTGAGGTATTGATCTGCATCAGCGTTGACACTTGGGAAGAACACCTTGAATTCAACCTTCCCTTGGCTTTCGTCGGTGCCGATTTGCCAAGAGCCAAAGCGCTCTTGATAATAAGAAGGCATGCAAAATCTCATTCACTTTTCAACACTATGCGCGCCATGCCCGCCCCAGTGTGCCCTTAGACACCAGGAAGGATGCCGATTGCTCTCCTGGGTTGTGCGCTTGTTCCTCAGCTGTCCCGGGATCTCCCCAGTCCCTCCTTGAGCGAGGGCAAGAGGGTTTCCAGGGCCACCCCCCGGCTTCCTTTGAGCAGCAGCACATCCCCGGGCTCAAGCCAGGCCAACAGGGACGCCACCGCCTCCTCCGGACGCGCCACCCGCGCCAGCCGGGGGAGCCCCTCGGCC
>JBKCPG010000108.1:0-3530 GCA_046309395.1 Cyanobacteriota bacterium
GCCGCTCCCCGCCCGACCGCAGGGTCAGCTCCGCCTCCAACTCCTCCAGCGACACCAACTCCCGCACCTGACGGCCCAGGGTGATCTCCTGCTCATGGGTCAACAGCGGCACCCGGCCGATGTCCCGCAGGTAGGAGCGGAGCGAATCGCTTGTCTGGCCATGGGCGGCTGAGGAGGTGTCCAGAAAGATCGCGGGCATCTCGGCAGGGTTGCGAAACCTTTGTGTTTCGTAAATATACCACTGTTTTTGGCGTCGCGCCTCTGGCCTTGGTTGCCCACCAAAATGGAGCCATGGCCCAGGAACGGCTACAGAAGCTCATCGCGAGTTCGGGGCTGTGCTCCCGGCGCCAGGCCGAATCCCTGGTGCGGCAGGGCCAGGTGCGGGTGAATGGCCGGGTGGCCACCTTGGGCGAGCAAGCCGACCCCGCCCTCGATCGCATCTCCATCGCCGGTCAGCCCCTCGGGGCTCCACCGACGTGGCTCACCCTGCTGATCCACAAGCCCCCGGGGGTGCTCTGCACCTGCTTCGATCCCCGGGGCCGCCCCACAGTCCTCGACCTGCTCCCCACCCGTTGGCGCCATCAGGCCGGCCTCCATCCGGTGGGTCGACTGGACGCGGACAGCCGGGGAGCGCTCCTGTTGAGCAACGATGGCGCCCTCACCCATCGCCTCACCCATCCCCGCCATGGGCACCGCAAGACCTATCGGGTTTGGGTGGAGGGTCACCCCGCCGCGGCCACCCTCCAGCGCTGGCGGGGTGGGGTCGCCCTCGATGGGGAGGCCAGCGCGCCCGTGGACGTGCGCGTGCTGCGAAGCTCCCCCCACGCCACGCTGCTGGAGTTGGTGATGCGGGAGGGGCGCAACCGTCAGATCCGACGCACGGCGGATCTGCTGGGTCACCCGGTGCGCGACCTGCTCCGGGTGGCCATTGGTCCGGTGGCCCTGGGCTCCCTTGGGGAAGGCCAGTGGCGCCGCCTTCAGCCGGGCGACTTGCGAGAGTCCCCGGGCCTGCCCCCCTCAAGCGGCCTGTGACGCGCGACGTCTCCTCTCCCCCATGGGCCCCCCTCTGGCTGCGACGGCTCCGATCCGGATTCGCCCGCCCCACCCACCGGTCGCCCATTCCAGATCCATTGCGGTCGGCGGGCCAGTCGCTGCGAGACGCCCGGGAAGCCAAGGGACTCCGACTGCGCGACCTGGCCCAGGGCACCCGGATCAGCATCGCGGTGCTGGAGGCTCTGGAGGGTGGTTGGAAGGATCGTCTCCCCGAGGCCACCTATCTGCGAAGCATGTTGCCGCTGCTGGAGAAGCGGCTGGATCTTCCCAAGGGCAGCCTGGACGCCGTGCTGCCCCACGCGGGACGCCGGGCTCGCGGGGCCGGACTTCCGGGAGCGACAGGGGGCCCGTTCTCCCTCTCCGCCCTCCAGCAGCTGGCGAGCTGGCAGAGCACCTTGGCCTACGGGCTCCTGGTGCTTGGCTTGATCTACGCCCTCAACCTCCAACAACGACGGCTGGCCGCCATGGGGCGCCTGGAGACGGGCCCCATCTCCTTCGACCCCGCCCCGACCGCGGCGGACAACGGGGAACGGGATCCCTTTCCCGACCTTCACCCCCTGAAGGTGGCGGCCCGGGGGCAAGCCATGGCGCTCTTGGCCCGGGAAACCCTTCGGGGCGGCCCCGATCTCACGCTGGGTGTGCTCCATCTGCGGCTGACTCAGCCCACCCAGCTGGAGCTGCGCGGCCCTCGGGGGGGACAGACCCAGCTGAGGGGCTTGGAAGGCGAGCTCTCCCTGCCGGTGTTGCCTCCCTTTGAGCTGCGCCTCACCCCGACTCCCGCGCCGACGGCCGTGCGCTGGAAAGGCAACGTCTTGGCTCCCAAGGCCCCCTCCCCCTCGGCCCAAGGAGGCGACACCCGCCAGGCCAGCGGGAGTTACGTCGTTCCGGTCAGCCCGGCTTCACCCCAAGCCCCGCCACCTCCACATCAGCCACATCAGCCAGATCCCGCTGATCGCGGCGGGCCATCTCCGCGAACCCCTTGAGGGGCCCCCGGAGGTCGTGGAGGGGCCGATCGAGTCGCCAGCTCCAATTGCCCTCCGTGGATCCAGGGGTGTTGAAGCGCGCCTCATCCCCGAGCTCCAGCAGATCCTGCAGGGGCACCACCACAAGTTCCGCGGAGGACCGCAGGGCCACCTCCAGCAGCTGCCAACCCGGAGAGCGCACCTCTCCGCCCACCAAAGCCGCCACTTGGCCCCGAACCCCATCGTCGAGTTGGCGCCACCATCCCAAGGTGGTGGCGTTGTCGTGGGTCCCGGTGTACACCACCCAGTGGGGGCCCTGATAGTTGGCCGGCAAATAGGGATTCGTCGACTGGCCATCAAAGGCGAATTGCAGGATCTTCATGCCTGGAAGGGCGAAGTAGTCCCGCAGTCGCTCCACGTCCGGAGTGATCACGCCCAGATCTTCCGCGATGATCGGCAGCCTGCCGTCCGACCGGAGCCGCCCCTCCCGCTGGCAGCGCTTCCGCAGCGAACGCAGGAGCTGGGCGCCGGGAGAGGGGCACCAATCGCCCTCCTCAGCCGTGGTGGCCTCCCCCGCCACGCTCCAGTAGGCCTCCAGCGCCCGGAAATGATCCAGGCGAAGCAGATCAAACAGATCGAGCTGGCGCTCCAGCCGCCTCAGCCACCAGCGAAAACCGGTGAGGCGGTGGAGCCACCAGCGATACACCGGAGTGCCCCAAAGCTGGCCGGTGGAGGAGAAGTAGTCGGGGGGCACCCCGCTCTGGGCCAACAGCCGGCCGTGCCGATCCAGGGAAAAGAGGCCTTGGCGGCTCCAGACATCCGCGCTGTCGTGGGCCACATAGAAAGGCAGATCGCCAAAGAGGGTGACACCCAGGCGGCGGGCCCGCTCCCGCAACCGTTCCCATTGCCGCTGCAGATGCCACTGGAGCAGACCCTCCTCCAGAACGGCTTGCCGCTCCTCATGGGCCGCGGCCCTCAGGGCCCGGCGAGACCGCCGCACCAGGGCGGGAGACCACTCCCACCAGGGTCGCAGCCCGTGCTTTTCACGCAGGGCCATGAACAGGCAATGATCCGGGAGCCAGAAGCGCTGACGTTGCCGCCAGAGGCGAAAGGCCCGCCGTTCCTCCTCCCCCCGCTCGGGCCAGCGCTGAGCCAGCGCCCTGGCCAACGCCCGGGAACGGGCGGCCGCTTCCCGGGGGTCGGTGCGCTCGCCGCCGCCGCCGGGCACACCCGTGAGATCCTCGGGCTGAAGGGCGCCTTCCGCCACCAGATCGTCGGCGTCGAGCAACCAGGGATTGAGGGCGGAGCCGCTGGGGGAGCTGTAGGGCGAGCCGAGCCCATCGGGGGGCGCCAGGGGGAGGAGTTGCCAAACCCCCACCCCGGCCTCGGCGAGCAGGTCGATCCAGGCGCGGGCCTGGGCCCCGAGGGTGCCGCAGGCTGGGGTTCCGGGCAGGGAGGTGGGATGCAGCAGCACCCCGGCCGACCGACGGATCGGTGGGGCGACGGGGGAGGGGG
>JBKCPG010000109.1:0-4263 GCA_046309395.1 Cyanobacteriota bacterium
GCCGCTCCCCGCCCGACCGCAGGGTCAGCTCCGCCTCCAACTCCTCCAGCGACACCAACTCCCGCACCTGACGGCCCAGGGTGATCTCCTGCTCATGGGTCAACAGCGGCACCCGGCCGATGTCCCGCAGGTAGGAGCGGACCAGATCGGGATCAGCCGATTGGATGTCCCGGACGGAGGGCACAGCGACGGGGGCGGTCTCGAACTCAGTGGAGGGGAGATCGAGAGGAGAGAGGGCAACCACGGGCCAGAACCTAACGATCTGTAAAGCCTAACCTAACAAAGTGTGAATGTCTCTCATCTGGCCCCCGCGGGGCGCGGGCCCCCTCAAGCATCCCCGAACCGCTCGAGCAGCCAGGACGCCGTCTGGAGGTAGATGAACACTCCCGCCACGTCCGTGGCCGTGGCGATGAACGGGGCCGACATCAGGGCCGGATCGAGGCCGAAGTGATGAAACAGCAGGGGCAGGGCCGCGCCAGCGGTGGCCGCCAGGGTGGTGATCCCCAAGAGGCTGATGCCCGCCGCCCAGGCTACCACCCAATTATGAGAAACGTATCCCGCCCAAGGCACCACCACAAACATCATCAGGAGCCCCAGCAGGGCGCCGGCCACCGCCTCCCTCCCCACCGCCAACCCCGGGCCCAGGGATTGAATGCGCTGGGTGCTCAAGCCCCGTATCACCACCGTTGAGCTCTGGGCCCCCACATTCCCCCCGGTGCCGATGAGCAGGGGAATGAAGGCCGCCAACACCACCACCCGCTTGAGCACCGCGTTTTCGGAAGCGATCACCGCCGAGGTGCCCGTGTTGGCCAACAGGAGCACCAGCAACCACACCACCCGCCGGCGAGCCACGGTGAACAGATTGCTCTGGAAGTAATCGTCCTCATCTCCCGCCTGCAGAGCCCCCGCCGCGTAGATGTCGCGGGTGGCCTCTTGCTGGATCACATCGATCACGTCGTCCACGGTGACGATGCCAACCAGGCGCTCCTCCCGATCCACCACGGGCACCGCCAGAAAGTCGTACCGCTGGATCAGGCGGGCCACCTCCTCCTGATCCGTGTCCGTGGTCACCCGCACCACCTCCCGCGTCATCACATCCCCCAGCCGCTCCTCCGGCTCCGCGATCACCAAGTCGCGCAGGGACAGGATGCCCGTGAGGTGCCGGGACGCGTCCGTGACGTACAGGCTGTAGATCGTCTCGGTGTCGCGGGCGCGGCGCCGCACGATTTCCAGGGCCTGGGCCACCTTGTGGAATTCCTTGAGATCAATGAATTCAGTGGTCAACAGCCGACCCGCCGTCCCCGACTCGTAGCCCAGCATCTGGGCCGTGATCCGCCGTTCCGCCGGGCTGAGTTCGGCGAGCAGGCGCCTCACCACCTTGGCCGGCAGCTCGTCAAACAGGCGCACCCGATCATCGGGCGACATCTTCTCCACCAACTCCAGCACTTCCCCGGAGCGCAACCGCTCCAGCAGGCTCTGCTGCACCGACGGTTCGAGGTACTCGTACACCTCAATGGCCTCATCTTTGGGCAACAGGCGGAAGGCAAGGGCCTGGAGCGTGGTGGGGAGATTGCCGATCGCCTCGGCCCCATCCACGGGCTGGACGGGCTTCAACAGCACCTTGGCGCCGTCGTAATTGCCCGCCTCAAGCAACAGCTGCAAATGTTGAGCGAGTACTTCCGCTCCTCCGGATCCTTCGCTCATGGCATGCCCTAGCCCATCAGCCAGCCCCGGGTGGGTCGTCCCGCCCATGCCGGCGTGGCCACCCGCAGCCATCGGCGGCCACTCGGCTCCCACCAGATGGACAACACCCGCATGGGCAACCCTGGCTCCAGGTGGGCCACGGCCGGGGCCTCGCGGCGGGGGGAGGCCAACAGACCACAGGCGATCGGGTTGAGCAGGGGGTCCCGCGGGGACTCCCGGCGCCTCAGCTCAGGCAAACGCCTCTGGCCTCCACCCGCCGGCAACGCCGCCGGGGCGAAGAGGGCGAATCCCAGCAGGGCGACCCAGGTGAGCGCGGCGGAGGGGGGCCGAGGGGCGGAAACCATGCCTAGATGTCCAACTGGGCAAAATCGAGCTCCGCGCTGTGGGCCTCGATGAATTCCCGCCGCGGAGCCACCTTGTCGCCCATCAAGATGGTGAAGATGCGGTCAGCCTCCGCCGCGTCCTCAATTTCCACACGTTTCATCATGCGGGTGGACGGATCCATCGTGGTTTCCCACAGCTGTTGGGGCATCATCTCCCCCAAGCCCTTGAAGCGCTGAATGGTGTAATTGGCCTTTTCGCCATAGGCCTGGAGAGTTTTTTTCAGATCGGCCTCGTTGTAGCAGTAGGCATGATTTTTCCCCCTCTCCACCTTGTACAGCGGCGGGCAAGCGATGTAAATGTAACCGCCGTCCACAAGCGCCCGCTGATAGCGATAAAAGAAGGTGAGGAGCAGGGTGCGGATGTGGGCGCCGTCCACGTCGGCGTCCGTCATGATCACAATGCGATGATAACGCAGGTTTTTCTCATCAAATTCCTCACCTTTAATCCCTAAACCCAGGGCAGTGATCAAGGCTTGAATCTCAGAATTTTTGTAGATCTTGGCGTCGTCTGTTTTTTCAATATTGAGAATTTTGCCTCGCAAGGGCAAAATCGCCTGGAAACGCCTGTCCCGTCCTTGCTTGGCTGAGCCACCAGCGGAATCGCCCTCCACGATATAAATCTCAGAATCCCCGGGATCGCGGGAGCTGCAATCCGCCAGCTTTCCCGGAAGAGTGGAACTCTCCAAAACGGATTTGCGGCGCACCAATTCGCGAGCACGCCGGGCCGCCTCCGCCGCGTTGAACGCCTGGATCGCTTTCTCGAGAATCAGATCGATCACGGAGGGGTGAAACTCGAGATATTCCCCCAAGGCCTCACCCACCAGGGTGTCCACAATCCCCCGCACTTCCGTGTTGCCCAGCTTGGTTTTGGTTTGCCCCTCAAACTCCGGATCGGGAACCTTCACTGAGAGAACGGCGGTGAGGCCTTCACGAATGTTTTCACCAGCGAGGTTGGCGTCGCTCTCCTTGCGTTTGCCGCGTTTTTTGGCAAAAGCGTTGAGGGTGCGAGTGAGAACAGTTTTCAACCCCTCAATATGGGTGCCCCCATCAATGGTGCGAATGTTATTGGCAAAGCCAAAGATGTTGTCGGAATAGGCATCCACACACCACTGCAACGCCGCTTCCACTTGCACATCGTCTTTTTCAGCATTCACATAAATAATATCGGGATGCAGGGGATCTTTTTCCGCATTCATGTACGCCACATATTCCTTGATCCCTCCCCTGTAGTGATAGATCTCCTCATGGACGCCATCGTCGCCCTGCCCGGCGCGCTCATCCCGGAAGACGATCCGCACGCCGCCATTGAGGTAGGCCAACTCCCTCAGGCGGGCGGCCAGCGTTTGGTAATCAAATTCGATGCCGCCGCTGAAAATTTCATGATCCGGCAGGAAGCGCACCCGGGTGCCCGTGCGCTCGGGATCCTCGGCTGGCTTCGCCGCGAGGGGGTGGACGGGCTTTCCCCGTTCAAAGCGTTGGTTGTGTTCTTTTCCCTGGCGCAGGACGGTGACCTCCACCCATTCGCTCAGGGCGTTCACCACCGAGATGCCCACCCCATGGAGACCCCCGGACACCTTGTAGCCCCCGGAACCAAACTTTCCTCCCGCGTGCAGCACGGTGAGCACGGTTTCCAGGGCGCTGGTGCCGGTGCGGGGGTGGATGTCGGTGGGAATGCCGCGGCCGTTGTCGGTGACGCTGGCGGAGCCATCCCCGTGGAGCACCACAAGAATCTCGTCGCAGTGACCGGCGAGGGCCTCATCCACCGCGTTGTCCACCACTTCGTACACGAGGTGGTGGAGGCCACGGGGTCCCGTGGAGCCGATGTACATGCCAGGGCGTTTCCGCACCGGCTCCAGGCCTTCCAGCACTTGGATCTGCTCGGCGCCGTAGGCAGCTTGGACACGCGTGGCGTCGCTCATGCGAAGGCGGGTCTCAGGTGAGAGGGAGGATCAGGATGGCAAACAAGAGCGCCCTCCAAAGTGGACCTCAGGGGCGCCCTAGAGAAGGCGTGGACGGAATTCGGCTTTTGCTTGCCGTCCAATCTACCATTTGCCTTTCCCGGCGCCAGTCAGCCCCCTCTGCGAAGGCATTCCGACAGGGGATGCAATCCCCTCCAGAGTGCCTCCATTCGCGCGACTCCCCAAGCGGTGCCCCCGAGACCCGACCACCCCCCCCT
>JBKCPG010000110.1:0-7081 GCA_046309395.1 Cyanobacteriota bacterium
GAGCTCCAGGATGGCCAAACGGGTGTGGCCCAGCCAACAGCGGCCATCAGGGCTGAGCCAACCGCCCTCCGCATCGGGACCCCGGTGGCGAAGGCCAGCGAGGGGCAGGGGCTGGGCCGGCTGGCTCCAGCGCAGTTCCCCGATCAGGCCGCACATTCACCCTCTCCATGCAGCCGTTGGTGCCACGCCCAGGCGTGTCTCAAAATCACCTCCAACTCGGGGTAACGGGGCCGCCAGCCCAGCTCCCGCTGGGCCTTGTCCGCCGCCGCCAGCAACACCGGCGGATCCCCGGGCCGCCGCGGGGCCACCCGCGCCGGCACCGTCCGACCCGTGACCGCCTCCGCGGACTGAATCACCTGGCGGACGGAGTACCCCTTGCCATTGCCCAGGTTGAACACGGCGGGAACCGTCGGGGAGCCGGGGCCAATCTCCCCCAGCCGCCGCGCCTCGCTCGCCACCCACCGCAACCCCAGCAGGTGGGCCTCGGCGAGATCGGCCACGTGGATGTAATCGCGAACGCAGGTGCCATCGGCGGTGGGATAGTCATCGCCAAAGATCTGCAGAAAAGGAATCCTGCCGGTGATCGCGTCGAGCACCAGGGGAATCAGGTGGGTTTCAGGCGTGTGGTTTTCCCCCAGATCGGCGGCGGGATCCGCGCCGGCGGCGTTGAAGTAGCGAAAGATCACACTGGGCAGCCCGTAGGCCGCGCCGAAATCCATCAACAGCCGCTCCACCATCCGCTTGCTGTGGCCGTAGGGATTGATCGGATGCTGGGGGGTGGTTTCCAGGATGGGCACCTCATCGGGAACGCCATAGGTGGCACAGGTGCTGGAAAACACGATCGGCACCGGAGCCCCCCGTCGGCGCCCCTCCGCCACCAGAGCCTCCAGCAGGGTGAGGGTGTCGCCCAGGTTGTTGCGGTAGTACTTGGCGGGATCCACCACGCTTTCGCCCACATAGGCGTAAGCGGCGAAGTGGAGCACGGCCTGAATGGGCTCGCCCGGCACCCCCGGCACCCGGGCGAGGGCGGGATGGGTTCCCTGAAGCAGTTGGTCGAGCAGGTCGCGGTCGCCCACCTGCCCCTCCACCAATGGCACCTGGAGGGCCTCCTCCACGATGGGGCGGTGGCCATACACCAGGTTGTCGAGCACCACCACATCCAGGCCGCCCCGCTGGAGGGCGCGCACCGCATGGCTGCCGATGTACCCCGCCCCTCCTGTCACCAGGATCGTCATCCCTCAAAACCAACCCACGCGATCCAAGCGAAGCACGCAAACGCGGGCTGGACGGGGCCGACTGTGGCGCAAACCTGGGAGGGACAACAACCCCTCAAAGGCTCCCCACAACCCCTTCCCTCTCCGCCGCCAGCGGAGCGAGAACCTCGAACGATCGTCAAGCTCAGAGGCCGTAGAACTCCCGATACCACTCCACGAAGCGGGCGACGCCCTCCCGCACCGGGGTGTTGGGCCGGAAGCCCGTCCAGGCCTCCAGGGCGGTGGTGTCGGCCGCGGTGGCGGGCACATCGCCGGCCTGCATCGGCAGAAACCGTTTCTCGGCGGTCACCCCGAGGGCGGCCTCAATGGCCTCGATGTAGGCCATCAGCGGGGTGGGATTGGCATTGCCGATGTTGAACACCCGGTGGGGCGCCCAGCTGGTGGATGGGTCGGGGGCCGCGGCGTTGAAGGTGGGGTCGGGGGTGGCAGGCTTGTCCAGAACCCGCAGCAAGCTTTCAATGATGTCATCGATGTAGGTGAAATCACGCACCATTCGCCCCTCATTGAACACATTGATGGGTTCCCCCGCCAGGATGGCTCTTGTGAACAAAAACAAGGCCATGTCGGGCCGGCCCCAGGGCCCATAAACCGTGAAAAACCGGAGGCCCGTGGCTGGAAGCGCAAAGAGATGGCTATAGGTGTGGGCCATCAATTCGTTGGCCTTCTTGCTCGCGGCATACAGGCTCACCGGGTGATCCACACTCTGCTGTTCAGCGAAGGGCAACGTGGTGTTGCCGCCATACACCGAACTGCTGCTGGCGTACACCAAATGGGCCACCTTGTGGTGACGGCAAGCCTCAAGAATGTGGCTGAAGCCCACCAAATTGGCCTGGATGTAGGCCGAGGGGTTTTCCAGGGAATAGCGCACCCCGGCCTGGGCCGCCAAATTCACCACCCGATCCGGTCGCCCTGGCGCCAGCCGCTCCCCCGCGGCGCTCTCCCCGCGAAAAGCGGCCTCCACCGCGGCCGCGTCCTCCAGGTTGGCCTGGAGAAAGCCAAAGGGGGTGCCAAGGCTGGCCGCCCCGGCCTCCAGCCGGGCGAGCCGCGCCCGCTTGAGCGCGGGGTCGTAATAAGGGTTGAGGTTGTCGAGACCGATGACCGCGGTGCCGCGCTCCAGCAAGCGCCGGCACAGATGAAAGCCAATGAAGCCGGCGGCCCCGGTGACGAGAACGGACATGGGCGGTGGAACGCGTCGCAGCCGGCGCGCTACCGACGATGACACAGCCGGGGGGACTGGCCCTGATCAGCCCTGGGGTAGGTTGGATGGTCCGCCGTTGCTGACGATTCACCCCGCCAGCCCCTTTCAAGGCAATCCCGCCTTGAGGCGACCACGACGCCCCAGCCATGACCCAGCCTTATTACGAAACGATGTACATCCTCCGGCCGGACATCCCGGAGGAGGAGGTGGACAGCCATATCGCCAAGTACCGCGATCTGGTGATCGAAGCCGGTGGCGAGGTTCTCGACACCCAGATGCGCGGCAAGCGGCGCTTGGCCTACCCGATCGGCAAGCACCGGGAAGGCATCTATGTGCAGCTCAACCACAACGGCGATGGCCAACAGGTGGGTCCCCTGGAGCGCGCCATGCGCCTCTCGGAGGACGTGATCCGCTACCTCACCGTCAAGCAAACCGGACCCATGCCCCCACCCCGGGCCCTCGTCGCCACCGAGGTGTCGGCCGCCAGCCCCGCCACCGCGCCAGCGGGGGCCACCCCGGCTGAGGACTGAGCTCCCAGATTCGGTGGCGAGAGCTGGACAGCCCCGTACCATGGGCTCGTCCACGAGTTGATGAGCGGAGGTGAGTTCATGGTTGGCGATCAAGCGATGCCCATGAGTGCACCCGCGCGGCGAACCCTTCGACTGGTGACCCCGCCGGTGACCCCGCGGGTGGACGGCGTTCCCTCGCCAACCTCCTCCGGATCCTCCGCCTCGCGGCGGCTCGAGCGGGAACTCGAGGCCGCTCGGGAAGAGGCCAGCGGCCTGCGTGAGCTCCTGGAAGAGTTGCCCGCGATCCTGGAACGGAAGTTTCAGTTGCGCTTGGGGACCCTGCTGATGGAGCGGCGTCAGCTGGAACAAGAGAATGCCCTGTTGCTGATGGCCTTGCGCACCGGGGACCTCCCCCAACCCCTGGCCGCCGCTCCCCCGGCCGAGTTCTTGGCCGAGTCCAGCCTCGACACCCCGTCCCCAACTCACGACTCTCCGATCACCATGGGGCTGGGCCTGAGGCGGGCTCTGCGGCTCCTGTACCGCTGAGCCCCCTTCTCCACCCGCCTCCTGGGGCCCTCCGGCGTCAGCTGTGCCGAGCGGACCAAAGGCGGGTGGGCAAGCCCCAGACGTAAATGAAGCCCTCGGCGGCCCGGTGATCGAAACGGTCCTCAGCCCCGTAGGTCGCCATGTCACTGACGTAGAGACTGTCTGAGGGGCTCTGGCGCCCAATCACCGTGGCGTTGCCACGATGCAACTTCACCCGCACGCTGCCATTCACGCTGGCCTGGGTGGCGGCCAAGAAGGCGTCCAGGGCCCCCTTCAGGGGGCCAAACCACAGGCCCTGGTACACCAGATCCGCCCAGGTGGCCTCGATCAGCCGTTTGTAGCGCTGCACGTCGGGCGCCAGGGTGAGGCTCTCCAATTCCTGGTGGGCCCGAATCAGCAGCAGCAACCCCGGGGTTTCATAAATCTCCCGCGACTTGATGCCCACCACGCGGTTTTCGATCATGTCCAACCGGCCGAACCCATGGGTGCCGGCGACGCTGTTGGCGCGGCGCAGCAAGCTCACCGGATCCAGTCGCTCCCCGTCCATCGCCACGGGGTGGCCCCCCTCGAAGGCGATCTCCACCACCTGAGGGTCCGCTGGCGCCGCCTCCACGGAGCGGGTCATGGCATACACCTCTTCCGGAGGCTCCACCATGGGATCTTCCAAGCACCCCGCCTCGATGCTTCGCCCCAGCAGGTTGAGATCGATGGAGTAGGGGGAGGCCTTGCTCACGGGAGCGGGGATGCCGCAGCGCTCTCCGTAGGCGATGGTCTCCTCCCGGCTCATGCCCCATTCCCGCGCCGGAGCCAGAACCTTCAGATCGGGGGCCAGGGCGCCGATGGCCACGTCAAAACGCACCTGGTCGTTCCCTTTGCCCGTGCAGCCATGGGCCACGGCATCCGCCCCCACCCGGCGGGCCACCGCCACCAGCTCCCGGGCGATCAGGGGCCGCGCGAGGGCGGTGGACAGCGGGTAGCGGCCCTCGTAGAGCGCGTTGGCCTGGATGGCGGGGAAGGCAAACTCCCGGATGAAGGGCTCCACCAGGTCGGCCACCAGCGACTGGCTGGCACCAGCGGCCAACGCCTTCTGGCGGATGGGCTCCAACTCATCGCCCTGGCCCAGATCGGCGGCAAAGGTGATCACCTCCTCCACACCCCACTCCCGCAGCAAATAGGGGATGCAGACACTCGTGTCCACCCCTCCGGAATAGGCCAACACCACCTTTCGGGCACGCCCTCTGGGTTCACCGCTGGCATCACTGGCCGCCATCAACGCTCCTGCATCGCACCGGAGGATTCTCTCCCGTCGGGGACCTTCCAGCGGAGCAGGAGCAGGGCCAGGGTGGCCAGGGGCAGCGCGAGCAGGGCTCCCCAGACCCATGGGGCATGGATCGGCAGCGGCTGGGGCCAGCGTCTCCCCGCCGCCACCAACAGGGCGCTGAGGCCCAGGGCCAACAACCATGTCAGCGCCAGCGACCGCGACTTGGAGAGGGGCATGGGTGGGGTCAAACGGGGTTGTGAGGGTGGGGGTTTAAGGTGAAGGGTCTTCCCGTGTCACGCAGGATGACATGGGCATGGCTTCCGTCTTGGCAGGAGTAACGGCATGAGCATTCTTGACACCATCAATCCCTCCCTCACCCGCTACCGCAGAGACGAGCCCGCCCCCGTCCTGCCCTTGAGAGATGAGCCGGATTTGCTCACCCTGCTGGAAGCCAGCGGCCGCCTGGTGGCGGATGAGGAAACGGCCAGCACCGATGTGAGCACGGTGGAAGAGGAGGAGCTCTCCGCGCTGATGGGTGAGAAAGAGGACTACACCCAGGCTGAGGAACCCGCTGAGGAAGACTGGGAAGATTGATGGTTGTCCATGCGTCTTGAAGACGGCCGCCAGCCCGCGGCTCTGCTGGCCCTGGCGCTCCTTGGGGCCTGCCTCGTGGCTGACGCCCGGCTGGCCAATTCCCATCTCACCCTCCCACTTGTGGTTTCGGCGCTGGTGAGCGCCGCTGTTTGCGCCTGGGGGGTGCCCCGCTTGCGCCAGCTCAAGCTGGGCCAGGTGATCCGTCAGGAAGGACCCCAAGGCCACCAGTCGAAAGCTGGCACCCCCACCATGGGGGGTCTCCTCGTCGTGCCCGTCGGAGTGCTGGTGGGAGGGTGGATCAGCCCCGGTGATCCCCGGCTCTTGGCGGTGGCGGCGGTCAGCCTGGCTTACATGGCCATCGGCGCCATTGACGACTGGCGGAGCCTCACCAAACGCACGAACACGGGCCTCACCCCGCGGGGGAAGCTGGTGCTTCAGGCACTGGCGGCGGCGGTGTTCCTTGGTTGGGTCTGGTGGGGTGGCTGGCTCGGCGGTGGTGTCCCCGGCGATGTGGGCCTCCCCCTGGGATGGGTGCTGCCCCTCGGCCTCTTGATCTGGCCCCTGGGCCTGTTCGTCTTCCTCGCCGAGAGCAATGCCACCAACCTCACCGATGGGCTAGACGGCCTGGCCGCCGGATGCGGGGCTGTGGTGTTCACCGGAATGGCCCTTCAGCTGATGGCGCGGGGTCACGGGGGCGACCCCTCCCTGGCCGCCTTCTGCGCCGCCATGGCGGGCTGTTGGCTCGGGTTCCTCAGCCAAAACCGTCATCCCGCCCGGGTGTTCATGGGCGACACGGGCTCCCTGGCCATGGGGGCCTCTCTCTCGGCCGTGGCGCTTCTCACCGACAGCCTTTGGCCCCTGCTGCTCATGGGCGGGGTGTTTCTGGCGGAGTCGCTCTCCGTGATCCTGCAGGTGTGGGTGTTCAAGGCCACCAAAGGCCCGGATGGCCAGGGAAAGCGAATCCTGCGCATGGCCCCGCTTCACCACCATTTCGAACTGGGAGGTTTGAGCGAGCAGGGGGTGGTGATCAGCTTTTGGGGAGCGAGCGTGCTGCTGGTCCTGCTTGGACTGGTCCTCAGGCCCTCCTAAAGTGAATATCCCATCGGGGGTTGGCGTGCCTTACTTCACCTGGAAGGAAGCGGGCCTCACGGCCGATTGCTCCAGCCTTGAGGCCATGGCTTCACGCTTTCAAGAGGCGGCGGCGTTGATGCGCCGCATGGCGGCGGAAGGCTTTCGCCTGGAACAGGCCAGCGACGGCCCCCGCATCACCCACGCCGACCCGGCCGTCTTCGAGGCCTACGGCTTCATCAGCGAGGAACCCCCTGAACGGCAGCTCACCATGCTGTCCTGAGTGCATCAGCGCCGCAGATACCCCACCACCCAAACCACCACGAACACCAGGGAGGAGAGTCCCAGGTAAATCAGGGACCAGCGCTGCAGGCCATCGATCGTGAAGCCAAAGGGCAGGGCCTGGCCGGCATCACCAGCCGTCTGGAAGGCAAAAGCGCGGGGAACGGGCACGTCGACGGAAGCGCAAACAACCAGCTTGCCTGGCGAAACCGTCCTGGCGCCACTGGTGAAGAAGGCTGAAACCCCTTACCCTGCCGCCAACGGGATTCTTCATGAGCCAGGCGCCCTCATACTTCCCTCCGGGAAAACCTCCCCGCCCCCCCCGCGGGGGGGGCGGGGAGGTTTTCCC
>JBKCPG010000111.1:0-18024 GCA_046309395.1 Cyanobacteriota bacterium
CAAAAACCGTGACCGGCTCCTCAATGACGACGTCATGGGTCTGTTCCTGGAGAAGTTGATGGGCGCTCCCGAGGTCAAACCGCTGCTCAGCGACGACCACTTCTCTGTCGATGGCACATTGCTGCAGGCCTGGGCGTCACATGCTTCCTTGAAACGGATCGATGGCCAGGAGGACCCTCCGCCTCCACCCACTGGACCTGGCGAAGGATTCGGTGCTCCCAAAGAGGGAAAGAAGAGAGCCAAGGGCGACTTTCGCGGCATCAAGCTCAGCAACGAGACCCACCGCCAGCACCGATCCCGAGGCTTTGCTGGCCCGCAAATCCAATGCCCATCCAGCGCAGCTGAGCTACCGGGGACACGTCCTGATGGACAACCGCAATGACCTGATCGTGGATTGCCGCGTCACACAAGCCACGGGCACCGGTGAGCGTGATGCCGCCAAGGAGATGGCAGCAGACCTCGCCGGTGCCCGCCAGAAGACCATCGGCGCTGACAAGAACTACGACACCAAAGGGTTCGTGGCTGAGATGAGGCGGCTGGGCGTCACTCCGCACGTGGCGCCGAACACCGCTCGCAGCGGTGGTTCAGCGATCGATGGCCGCACCACCCGTCACGTGGGCTATGCCAAGTCGATCAATGCCCGCCAGGGGGATCGAGAAGGTGTTCGGTTGGCTCACGGCATTCGGCGGACCGCGGCAGTTCAAACTGCGCGGCCAAGAGAACGTCAGTGCCGTTTTTGGCCTGCACGTGATCGCCTATAACCTGATCCGCCTGGGCAATCTGCTCAAGCCAGCGATGGAGGCGGCATGATCAGCCAGTTGCCCAGAGGTGTGGCACAAAGAGCACAACCAATAGCTTGCAGACAAGCCAACGATGCCGAAATCGGACTGCTTGCGGGCTTGATCAGCGTCAATTCGTCTTTTTGAGCCAGAAATCAGCTCATGGCGGTGGAAAACTGGCCTGTGAGCTGGTTTTTCTGCAATCTCTTAGGCAGACAAGATAAACGATCCCGAGGTGCGCTCATCTGTGGCTGCGAGGAGGTTAAACGTTACGGATTCTAAAGATATGGGGCGGACAAGCTCACCAAGTGCGTTTACCGATAAGGTATCAGCCATAGACCAGAATCTAAAAAAAGAATTATGCACATTCACGCCGACAAAACACGGGAAAACAAAAGCCGGGCAGGTATGACTGAAGCATCTAAAAAGCAAGGTATTAGGGAGCCTGTTTTTCAATTTGTGGACAATCGACCAGAAGCAATTGCACAGAGAAAACTGCAAGGTATGGCCAGTAATAGTTCGCAAGTTTCACGCCTGAGATCTTTGCAGGAAATGGCAAATAATAGCCCCCAAGCGAAACAGGCAACGCAATTGAAGGCAATGTTGAAGCTAAATACTACAACGCCAATTCAACAAGAAAAGGGAAGCGAAACTATACAACCAGATCAGGCACCGGAGGAAGGAAATTTGATGCGGAGTAAATTCGAAATCGTTCAATATCAGGGAAACGAATCGGATAGCAAGCCCTTTGAGAATAATACAAGACTGCCGGACAATCTCATGACCGGCATCAAATCGCATTCCGGCATGTCCCTGGACAACGTGAAGGCCCACTACAACTCTGCCCAGGCCGACGCGGTGAACGCGTTGGCGTACACGCAAGACACCGACATCCACTTTGCGCCTGGGCAGTACCAGCCCGAGAGCCAACACCGCCAGAATTTGCTCGGCCACGGCGTCGTCCAGCGCATGTTCAACGGAGAGGATGACGGGAAGGAAGAGAGCATCGGCGAGCGGGTGGGACGGCGCGGCGCTGAGGCGCGGAGCTTTGCGAATATGACCAAGCGCCAGAAGGCGCTGCACAGGGGCTTTAGTAGCGACAAGGCGCATGAAAAGCACAGAAAGGCCTTCGTCGAAAAAAACAAGAAGGCGCGCGAGAAGCAGAGAGATCTTTTCCGACGTGGCATCTGGGACGGGAAGACGCGCCCGACTTTCACCGACAACACGTGGACCTTGATGCTCAAAGGTGCCCAGCAGCAGAAGCGTGCCGATAATGTCATCACGTACAAGTGCGAGGATAACGCCTACTATCCACGCAAGAACGAAAGAGCCAAAGATGAGGCGTACGTAACCCTCGACCACAAAATAGACTGGAGGAGATACATCTTAGAACATGCCAAGGCTAATGACGAGGGCGAGATTACGAAAGACTCGGCCAAGGAGGCATATAACGACCTGAAAAACCTCCAGCTGATGTCCAACGTGGAGAACTCAAAGAAGAACGCCCCCAAGGGCGTGTTCGACTAACGCGGTAAGTTACGGTAATTCGGCAACGTCGTAGGATGTGTTGAGCGGTAGCGAACTGCATCAATAACGTAAATTCATGCCTAACAGGTCGTTCCAAGGGACTCCGCTTCGCTCCGCCCTTGAATTCAGTCGTTTGATTGACAGCAACCATCTACCAATCTTCCTCTAGAAAGGAATCTAGTGAATTGGTATCAGTAGAATCTCTTAATGTTGTTCGAGAAAAAGCCACAATCAACAAAGCCGCTTGATGTGCGGCACAATGGTGCATGAATCACGGGATAAGACCATGAGAACCTAGTCACCAGTCGTGGAGAGGTGCCCCAGCACTGGTCTTCTTATTGGGTATGTTCCTGGGTTCCCGAGAGCCCACAGTCAGGGCGAAACATTGGACGAACTTCAGTCCAACCTTCAAGAAATCATTCAAATGCTTCTAGAGGACGGCGATCCAGAACTTGAGTCTGATTTCGTGGGGCTCCAGCAAATCTGTATTGCCTCATGAATAAATGAGCAAGTTGCCTGTCCTGAAGCCAGCAGAGATTGACAGGATTCTTCTAGAAATGAGTTTCGCTGAGGTGAGACAATACGGATCCCATAAACAATCTAGAGATTCAAAGGGGCGCAGCACGACAGTTCCATTTCATCAGGGGCGAGATATTTCTCCGTTATCACTTCGCCAAATAGCAAAGGATATTGTCATGACTGCAGAAGACTCATGCGGAATTATCTAATCTTGATTTATTACAGTTATGCAATCCAACAATGCTATACAACTGTGCCGTTTTCGATAGGACATCTTCTTCATCTCAGGCTTCCTGCGCCCGCAGGTGATGCTGAGCGTTGGCTATCAAAACCGTGCATAACGCACGATCGAATCTCTGACGCAAATCTCCGTGTTGATAAGCATCTGGATTGCGACTTACAGATTAGATGCTTGGCGCCGTGAACATGTCGGAAAGAGCCAGATCGAGCTGGCTGAAGGGAAATTGGCTCTCTTTTACCAAGCGGTGGAGACGGTCAAGGACCTACGCCATCCAGTTGGCTTCGGGGCCGAGCACGATGATATTGAACGAGGCGACGGAGAAACAGAACGGGCCTTCTAGGTCCGACAAGATACTTCAGTCGTATTCAACAGGCACAAGCAGCATCAGCACCTGTTGAGCAAAATACACGCCACGAGATACCGTTTTATGACTCAATTCGGGATAGGCGCAGCCAAGCCTTCTGACGAGCTTCATAGCATTCGCAGCCAAATACTCCATTCAGCGAGGCTGCTTTCGTGCGATTGGGAATGAGACACAATCCCTAGTAAAGAACGCATTTGGGCGCAGGCGGTAGATCTTCCCCATGGCCAGTAGGCCATCTTCCAAGCCCTGGCGGGGGTCTCCAACCTCTCCATCAGCTTGTCAAGGAGACCGTGCGCATGCTGGCCCAACTCAATGCGGCCCCCCAAACCCTCCTGGTTCACAATGCGGCTCTGGACCCAGCGTGAGAAACTTGATCGGGAGAGCGACCGCTTCCCGGAGACCCCATGCAACCAGCGCATAAATTACAGATCTAAACATTTCGCCCGCTCTCCCTCTTTTATGTTATAAGTTCATCTGATCCAGGGATCCAGCCCCTGTCTGGATCTTCCACCCGCCGTCCCATCTCCGCCAGAGAGCCGCGCCACCCAGCCCATGGCCCCACGTCCGCGCAAGTTGCCGCTGCCTGAGGTGCGCAACCTCATCGCGACGTTGCTCTCCAAAGACAACCTCGACGAGGCCGACCTCCTCTCCTTCGCCCAGCTCATCAATGGGGGCCCCTTCAAGGAACCCCCGCCGCCCAAGGTGAAGCCGCTGACGCTCACCGCGGCCAAAAAAGCGGTGCTCGCCCATTTCGACTGCGCCACGGTCAGCCACCTCAAAAAATGCCAACCCTTTCTGATGCAGATGGGTGGTGAAGACTTTGGCCTCAAATCCACCGAAGACTGGCTCAAGCTCTACCGCAAATTCATCGCTGTTCCCGAGCACGAGCGTCATGGCACCGGCCCCACCTGCATCAACGGCATTGATGTGCTGCAAAACTTCCGCCCTTGGCCTGTCTTTGGCCTCAATCCCCACACCGCCACCGCCGACGACGTCAAAACCGCCTTCCGAGAACTGGCCAAAACCCACCATCCCGATAAAGGTGGTGATGCCCGGGTCTTCGATCGCTTGCAGAAAATGCGCGATTCCGTTCTCGCCCTGATGGGGTGATTCGCCAACGCTCCATTCCGCCAACCCATGCGCGACTTCCTCACCGATCAAGAAACCGCCAAGCTCCTTGGCAAACGCATCGATCAGCTCTACACAATCGTCGAGGCCTTTGACGCCATTCCTGACGACCAGTGGGACCTCAAGGAAGGCGAGCACTTTGAATACGTCTCCGTCAGCGTCGACGCCTTCGGCAGACGCAAACGCCGCTTCACCGAAGAAGGCGTCACGGCCCTCGCCAACTACCTCCAAGCCACCGAAACCCCTGGTCTCCTCAGAACCATCCTCGACAAACTCACCAACTGGAAAACCCGCCGCAAGCAACTGCTGGTCTCCCGTCGCATCACCCAGGAATTTCTCACGGTGGGCGACAGCCTCATCTTTCGCGGCAACCGTGCCTTTGTGCCCAAATCCACCACCGTCGCCATCCTCCAGACCAACCACAAGGGCCTCAACAACGCCTGGGGCCGCCTCCGTACCGCTGGCCAGCTGGAAGGCTCGGAAGCCGTGCAACTCGATCAACACTTCACCATTGATGAACAAAAAAATCTCTTCTTCAGCGAGATGGGCATCGCCAGGATCGCCATGGACATGCGTCACAACAGCACGATCAACCAATCACGCAAGGCCTGGATGGAAGCCGTGGGAGACGTGGTGGAACGCTGTTTCCAAGCGGAGGTGAAACACCTCCTCTCCGCCCCCAAGCGCATCGAAGACGCCGTGAAAAAAGCCAAGCGGGCCGCGAAAGGGCGCTGCGAAGTCACCGGCAAAGCTCAAAAAGCCCACTCCTCCCAGGAATTGGATGGCCATCACCTCTTTGATCGTCGCGGCCGGCCCGATCTCGCCGATGCCACCACCAACATCCTGGTGCTCCAACCCGAACTTCACGGCGAATTCCATTCCTGGCATGGCTCCGCCAGCTGCTGCCCCCAACACTTCCTCGACTTCCTCACCACCGTGCGCGGTGATCTCTTCGACCCCGTGAACAGCCGCGCCATGGCCCGCCACCAGCGCCTCGTGCAACGCCTCACCCTCCTGCAGGCCAACTACGAAAACAACCACCTCCGCTATCACGGCCTGCGTTAGCCCATCTCCACACCGTGCGCCCCTTTCTCAGGGACCCTGCACAGGATGCACCGCGCATGGCATCCACAGGGAGCCCATCCGGTGCACGCCCTCGCATCCCAGCTCCCTCGCCCGTTCCAACGCCAACTCCCGACTGGGATAGGCGTGGAGATTCCGCCCCGAGGCGCCAGGGGCCATCTGGTGATGGGGGTGGCCAACCCCGAAGGGCGTCCCCAGGGTCCATACCCCCATCACATGCACCCCGGCCACCAGCACCCCCATCCCCACCACGCAGGCGTTCAGCACCCCCATCCCCACCACGCCGATGCTCACCACTCCCATCGGCACCACGCCAATGCTCACCACCCCCATGGGCACCACCCCGATGGAGATGATTCCCAGGGGCGCCACGCCAATCGACAACAGCCGGGGCCGCTCACCGCATTGAGCCATCAGCGCCTCAAGGATGAGCCCCGGAGTGCTCGGGGCCATGGGGGGAGCCGTGGTCGGCGCAGGGCATCCACTGGCTGCCCATCTTGTGGGCGCCGACGCAGTGGAAATGGAGCTTGGCCGCCTTCTCCGCCTCCTCCCGGCTGGGATACAGCGCCGGCACACCACCCGCTTTCGGGGCTGTCTGAGCCCATCCGGAGCCCGCCACCAACAGGGGGGCCGCAAAGGCGCCAATCCATGGAATCGCGAACCGGAGAGGTGGCTTGAGCATGGGGGAAGGGATTCAGAAAAAAACCTAGGAGAACGGGGGGGAAGCCATTCGCCAGAGCGGCGAACAAAACGCTTTCGCCCGCGAATTTTATGCTGATTTTTCCCACCGGGGCTGAACCAGTCCAGGTCCTCCACCCCCACCCAGGCCCCACCCCATACCGGCGCGGTGACGGGGGTGCTGGAGCTGCTGGCCTTTTTGGGAGACGCCAACTACGCCAACAGCCGTTTCAGCCGCTTGGGGGATGTGTTTGAAACCGTCATCGCGGGCCAACCCCAGGTCTTTGCCCGTGGGGCGGGTGCCGTGGCGGAGCTTCAGACCCAGGCGGAAGCCCTCGAAGGCTGGTGGCCCTCCAGTGTCAGCCAACTGTTGGGGCCCTACTCCTTGGCCAATCGCAACGGCGAGGCCCACCTGGCGCGGCGGCGGGCGGTGGGGCGCCTCTTTTCCGCCCAGGCCTTGAAAAGCTACGGGCCCGGCATCGCCCGCATCTGCGACACCATGGTGACCCGCCTCCTCGCCGCTCCCCAACCCCTACCCCTCGGCCACTGGATGGGGCCCTTTGCCTTCCAGGTGATCGCCGAGGAGGTGCTCCATCTCAGCGCGGAGGGCCAAGCTGGGTTGTTCGACGACTTTGAGCTCTGGAGCCGGGGCCTCTTCAGCCTGCCCATCCCCTATCCCACCAGTCGCCTCGCCAGGGCGAAAGGGGCCCGGCGCCGACTCATCCACCGCATCCACGGCCTGTTGCCCTCCATCACCGCCCTCTCCGGCGCCCGCGATGAGGCCGGCCTTCCCTTGAGCGATCCCGACCTGGCGGATCAACTGCTGCTGCTCCTCTTCGCCGGTTACGAAACCACCGCCTCCTCCCTCACCCTGCTGGCCCAACTCCTGCTCCAACACCCCACCACCTTGGCCTGGCTCCAGGAGGAGGTCGACGCCGTGCCCTGGCCCCCCGATGCCGACGATCTGGAGCGGCTGGAAACCCTCCCCCGCCTCAACGCGGTGATCAAGGAGGTGCTCCGCCTGGTGCCGCCCGTGGGGGGCTTCTTTCGGCGGGCCATCGCGCCGGTGCGTCTCGGTCCCCACACCATCGCCCCCGGGCGGGTGATCCAGGTGAGCATCAGCGCCACCCACCGCGATGGGCGGGTGTTTGCCGAGCCGGAGGCGTTTCGGCCCGAGCGCCATCTCCAGGGCCCGCCCCCGGGAGCGGCCTATGTGCCCTTTGGCGTGGCCCCCAGGGTTTGCCTGGGCAAGCCCCTGGCGGAGCTGGAAATGCGGCTGCTGCTGGTGCGGCTGCTCCAAACCCTCACCTTTTCCCTGGTGCCCGACCAAGACCTCAGCCTGGAGGTCATCCCCACCCCCCGGCCCAAAAGTGGCCTGCTGGTGCGGGTCGCCCCACGCTCGGCCACGGAGCCCCTAACCTGAGACCATGGCTGATTTCACCCTCCTCTACGACGGCGCCTGCCCCCTCTGCCGGCGGGAGGTGACCTTCCTCAAACGGCGCGATCAGGCTCGCCATGCCGATCAGTGTCGTCTCGCTTTTGTCGATATCGACTCCCCTGATTACAACCCCGCCGCCCACCAGGGCGTCAGCTATGGCGAGGCGATGGGCCGCATCCATGGCATCAACGCCGACGGCACCGTGCTCCGTGATCTGGCGGTGTTTCGCCGGGCCTACAGCCTGATCGGCCTGGGTTGGCTCTATGCCCCCACTGGCTGGCCCGGGCTGGGCCCCCTGGCGGCGGCGGCCTACAGCCTCTGGGCCCAACTCCGCCTGGTGCTCACCGGAAGGCCCAGCCTGGCCCAGCTCATCGCCGCCCGTGAGGGAGTTTGCCCGCGGGACGGGGAGTGTCGCCTCAAACCCGAGGGCTGATCTCAGGTCCCCCATGCCCCCATCTCCGGCCGCTTCGTCCCCCACTCCCCAGGCCGATCTGATCGTGGTGGGCAGTGGGTTGGGGGGCCTCTGCGCCGGAGCGCTCGCCGCCTCCTACGGCCTGGAGGTGATCGTGCTCGAAGCCCACACCACTCCGGGCGGAGCCGCCCATGGCTTTCGCCAGGGGGGCTTCCACTTCGAATCCGGCCCCTCCCTCTGGAGCGGTCTGGGCACCTGGCCCAGCCCCAATCCCTTGGCCCAGGTGTTGCGGTTGATCGGCGAAACGGTGCCCGTGGCCACCTACAACGACTGGGGACTGCTGCTCCCGGAAGGCCATCTGCGGGTGGGCGTGGGCATGGAGCCCTTCCTGGAGGTCGTGCGCGACCTGCGCGGCGACGGGGCCGCCCAAGAATGGCGTGCCTTCATGGCCGACCTGGAGCCCCTCTGCCAGGCCGCCCGGGCCTTGCCGCTGCTGGCCCTCCGGCCGGGGCTCGGCACCGCCGCCGTGCTCGGGGGTCGCGGGGTGGGCCTGTTGGGACAGGCCGGCCGGCTGGCCCAGCTGGGGGGTGCCTTCGCCCCCTTGGTGCGGCGCAAGCTGAGCGATCCCTTCCTCCTCCATTGGGTGGAGTTGCTCTGCTTTTTGATCTCCGGCCTGGGAATGGCCCACACCAGCGCGGCGGCCATGGCCACGATGTTTGGGGAATGGTTCACTCCGGAGGCCCATCTCGACTATCCCATCGGCGGCAGTCCAGCCGTGGTGCGAGCCCTGGTGCGGGGCCTCGAGCGCCATGGCGGCGTGCTGCGCACCAACGCGCCCGTGGCGGAGATCCTGGTGAGCGATCGCCAGGCCCGCGGCGTGCGGCTGGCCAACGGCGAGCGCCTGGGAGCCCGGCGCGGGGTGATCAGCAACGCCAGCCCCTGGGACACCCTCAGCCTCCTCCCCGATGGCGCCGTCCCCTCCCGCTGGCGCGAGCGCCAACGGGCCACCCCCGCCTGCGCCAGCTTCCTCCACTGCCACCTCGGCCTGCGGGGCCACGACCTGGCCTCCCTCCCCATCCACCACGTGTGGGTGGGGGATTGGCGGCGGGGCATTGGCGCCGAGCGCAACATGGTGGTGCTCTCCATGCCGTCGTCGCTGGATCCATCCCTGGCGCCCGAGGGCCATCACGTGCTGCATGGCTACACCCCCGCCAACGAACCCTGGGAGCTCTGGCGAGACCTGGAGCGCGGCACGGAGGCCTATCGCGCCCTCAAGGCCCAACGCTGCGCCGTGTTTGGCGAGCTGCTCAACCCCCTGATCCCCGACTGGCGCGACCGCCTGGTGATCGAGCGCTACGGCACCCCCCTCACCCACCGCGACTACCTGCGGGTGCACCAGGGGAGCTACGGGCCGGCCTGGCCCGCCGACCGGGGCCCCTTCCCCGGGGGCCAGACACCCGTGGAACACCTGGTGCTCTGCGGCGCCGGGGTGTTTCCAGGCATCGGCGTGCCTCCCGTGGCGGTGAGCGGGGCCATGGCCGCCCATGCTTTTGTGAGCGCCCAGCGCCAGCGCGACAACCTGGCCCGTGTGGGCCTGCTTGAGTGAAAGGGGCTTCCCCGCCCGTCTTCATCCATGACCACCATCCACTGCGCCTACACCGGAGACCTCCGCTGCACCTCTCGGCACGAGCCCTCCGCCAGCCTGTTGGACACCGATGCCCCCACGGACAATCAGGGCAAGGGTGAGCGCTTCTCCCCCACCGATCTGGTGGCCACGGCCCTGGCCACCTGCCTCCTCACGGTGATGGGCATCGTGGCCCAGCGTCGCGGTTGGAGCTTGGAGGGCGCCTCGGCCCGGGTGGAGAAGACCATGACGATCACTGGCGTGCGCAAGATCGCCCTGCTGGAGGTGTGGGTCACCCTCCCCGCCCACCTCGACGATTCCGCCCGGGCCGTGCTGCGAGCGGCTGGGGAAGGTTGCCCCGTGAAGTGCAGCCTGGAAGGGGCGGTGCCCATGGTGCTGCATTGGACCACCGCTGAGGCGGCAGCCTGAGCGCTCAGCCCCGCCAGCCCTCCAGGGCGGTGAGGATCTCCCTCAGCCAGGAGGTGTCGACTTGGCGTTCCTCACGGGCTTGGGCGATCAGCCGCAGGTTGTCGGCCGTTGTTTTCGGCTCCCAGGGCTCGCGAATCGCGGCCAACGCGTTGGCCAAATGATCGGCGGCGGTGGCTGAATCGTTGTTCAACACCTCCAGCTCCAGCATCGTGGCGTGATCCCAATAGTCGGGTTTCTCACCCAACCGCCGCTCCACGGCAAAGCGGACGATGGGCAGCAGCTTGTCCTTCCGCCCCAACGACTCCGCGTCGCCTTTGATCTCCAGCAAGGTGAGCGCGTTGACCCCTGGATAGGCATCCCTCTGATCGGCGTTGAAGCCACGCAGATAGGCCTGGAGGCTCTTGTTGAGGTACCCCTTGGCCTCGATCGTCCGGCCCGCCTTCAGGGCCTCCCTCCATTGATCCTTGTGGATCCGACCAATCAGCCCGCAGGTTTCCGCGCTCGGCCCTTGCTGCTCTTCCACCCCCTCCAGAAGGCGCAAGGCCTCCGCCCGATCGGCGGGGTAGCGGCCGCTGGCGGCGCGCCGGTTGAAGGCAAAGCCAAGCTGCTCCCGCACCAGGATTTGCCGTTTCAGCACCTCCGGCATCTGCCCGTGGAGGGCGATCATCCCCTCCCAATCCTCCAGCGCCCGGTAGGTGAGAAAAAGAGCCACGGTGGTGCCGGCATCGATGGCGTCCAATTCGCCAATCTCCTCCCGCAGATTCTGAAGATCTCGCTTGGCCTCAGGAAGCCCCTCTTCTCGCTTGCCTTTCTCGCGGATGGCCGCCAGGCGGCGCTTGAGCTCCTCGTTGAGTTGCACTTGCTCGCGAAACACATCGGTTTTCAGGTGCGACAGATCCGGAGACGTCCAATCGCTGAGAAGCTGAAAGAGAGGACTGTCAACAGGGGCCTGATCCTTCGCCAGCTCCCGCAGCTCCCGCAGACGATGGCTGACACTCTCGCGCAGCGCTTGGGCTTCCGCCTCGCCAAAGGCATTGTCCTTTCCCAGGTCGTAGGGCAACGAGCGCAGAAAGTTGACGTCAAAGGGGATCTTTTGGTGCTTGGCGAAGATCGTTAGCGTGGTGGATGGGCGCGCCGTGTGCCGCACACCCAGCTCGTAAAACACATTGGCGTTGGCCGTGGTGAGGTCGGCCAGCACGTAATCACACAACAACAAGCGTTCAAACATCGGCTTGTGAATCACCCCGCCCGTCGTCTCATGATCGGCGCGAATGGGCTCCAGGCCAGCCGCCTCCACGGCGGGTTGGAGGGCTGTCTGATAGAGGCGATCAAAATCAATGTCGGGGAGCCCGCCCGGATCTGGTTTCACGCCGAAGGGCATCACGACGAAACAAAGTGGTTTGGCCGACATGGAACAACCTCCAAGAAATCAAAGGGCTGGTTGGGGGTGCAGCTTCAGCAACAAGCCGGTGCCGCCAGGGGAAACCGTGATGGGCAGGAAATCCAGCCGCAGGCTCGCATGGTTGCCGTCAGCCCGCTGTGGCGTGGCGGCCCGTTGGAGAACGGGCCGCTGGCTCTCCACCACCCGTGCGGCCAGCTCACGGAACGACTCCATCGACGGGGCCCGCCCCGCGGTGCTCTCCTCATCCACCAGCACCAAACGGCTGGACAGGCTCTGGATGGAGACCTCCTCGATGGGGGACTCGACCCAGCGGGCAAAGGGCGGGTTGGCCCGCAGGCAACGGAGTGCGGAATCAAAGAGAGCCACGGGGTTGGGGTCGTTGTCCATCAACACATGGGTCGCACTCTGAAAGAACTGTTGCTTGGAGAAGATCCGCCGCTGCTCCGTCACATCGGTGAGCGTGCCGATGACGGTGGGAAGGTGGGTGGTGTCATTCAGAACAATCGCCAACTCCCGCAATGCTTTCACCTCCCCATCACGGCACTTCACGCGATAGGTGATGTCCCACCCGGTTTTGCCCATTTGGCGGGCGGCCAGCACGGAATCGCGGTCGCTTGGCAGGATCGCCTCGTCAAGCAGTTCGGGTTTCGCGCAGATTTCCGCATCCTTCCAACCGGTCAAGGCTTCCACCCGGCCACTCAGATACAGAAGGCGTTTCAGGTTGTGATCTCGCTTCCATACGGCTTGATCGAGCGCATCGACAAGGCATGTGAATTCATGGAGGGACTCCTCAGCGGCGCGACGCAGCGCGGCTAATTCAGAGACATCCGTCAACGTCATGATGGCTCCGAGAATCTGAGCGTTGCTGTCGCGATAGGGCATCAATTGCAACAAATACGCGTGGTCCTCGCTTGAAGCCTTCAGATTGCGGCCCTCACCCTCATCAATCACCGTCAGAAGGGAATCGCGAAGCCCTTGAATGGGCACGGTGGTGGGGATGCCGATGATGGATCGACCCACATCCGCTTCCACCAAGCCAAACAACCGCACCGCCAGAGGAGAAAAGCGGGTGATCCGCAGCTGTTGATCCACAATCACCATGCCTTGATTGAGGGAGCGCTGAATGTTTTCAAGGTCGGTGTTCACCCGCTCCAATTCATCACCACGGACTCTCAACTGCTGATTCAACATATTTAGTTCGTCATTTGTCGCCTGCAATTCCTCGTTTGAGGCCTCCAATTCCTCATTCGAGGATTGCAACTCTTCCGAAGAGGCCTGCAGCTCCTCCGAGGACGCTTCCAGTTCTTCGTTCACTTCCTCCAGGTTGACCAAGGAACGGCGCAACGTGTCCTGGCTGGCGAGCAGCTCCCGCTCCAGCCGCTCGATTTCATGGGCGAACACAGTGTGGCGATCAGCCTCCGGGGGAGTTGTCGTGGAGAGGCTGTCTTCAGACTCTTCCAGGAAGGAAAGCACGGCAAGATTCTGTTCACCCACCTCAATCGGTGTCACTTCCAAACTCAGGGGAACGCTCAAGCCCGGCAGAGACAAGCTCTGGCTTTTCACTGGGCCCCGGCCGGCCCTGGCCAACAGGAAGAGAGCCCTGGCCTCTGGTTGCAATTCATCGCGAAGAAAGCTGATCGCGGCGCCAGTCAATCGACCCTCAGGCATTCGACAATAGGCAGACACATCTCCAATCACCTCGACAAGTGTGTGGTTCTCATCCAGCACAAGACAGGGCTTGGCAAACACACGAATCAAGGCATCCAGGAGCTGGATGTGCTGTTTGGGCAGGGATTCGCTCTGAGCGGAAGTGATGAAGGACGGCCGCTCTTGGAAGGTTCTCCGTTGAGCAAGCGATGGAGCCATGCGGGCTCGCACTCGCACTTCTTGCGTCCTTTCATACAAGCGATGCAAGGGGTCAAGGGTGCGGAAGCCTGTAAGATTGCCAAGAGATTCAGAGCTTCCCAGGAAGAGGATTCTGCCGGGATGCAGAGAAAAACTCAACACATCAATGACACGCTGCTGCAGCGAACTTGTGAAATAAATCAAAAGATTGCGACACGATACCAGATCAATCTCAGGGAATGGTGGATCTTCGCAGATGTTGTGGCGAGCAAAAATGACGCAGCTGCGCAGCTCTTTGTTGATCTCAAACTCGCTCCCTTTGTCCACAATAAATTGCTCTTTAAAGGGGTCGGGGATCGACCGAGCCGCTGAAATCGGATACGTGGCTCGACGGGCGGTGGTTAAACTTTGTTCATCCAGATCAGTGGCAAAAATTTTCAACCGTTGCGAGAGCTGGCTGGGATGGCCCATCGCCTCACTCAGGATCATGCCAAGGGAATAGGCCTCTTCTCCGGTGGCGCAGCCCGGCACCCAGATCCGGAAGGGCACCGCGGGGCCCAATGTCTCCACCAGGGGCTTCACATGGTGGGCTAGTGCCGCAAACCCATCCGTGTTGCGGAAAAAGGAGGTGACCGTCACCAGAAGGTTTTGCATCAGCGATTTGGCTTCCCCCACCTCCGAACACAGCAGTTTGAGGTAAAGATCCATCCGCTTCATGCCCGTGACGGCCATCCGACGCTGGATCTGCCGCATCAAGGTGGTTTCCTTGTATTGGGAAAAGTCGATGCCAGTGGATTGCTTCAGCTGGGTGACGGCGTCTGAAAGGAGTGAGGATTGGGAGTTCTCCTCTCCGCGGGTCCAGTCCTCTCCGCTCGTCAACCACTCGGCCAGGCGGGCCCCGAGGGTTTTGGGATCCGCCACCAGATCGGGGCCGCCGAGGGCGATCGCCGCCCGGGGCATCGAATCAAACAGGGCGCTCTCGGGGGATTGCACCAGGGTGAGTCCCCCACTGGCCCCCACGGCCCGCAGGCCAAGGGCGCCATCCGATCCGGTGCCCGAAAGGACGATCGCGACGGCCTGGGCTCCACGATCTGCGGCCAAGGAATCGAACAGCAGGTCGATCGAGGGACTGGGTCCAAACCGTGTCGCCGGCGCCACGAGCCTGATGCGGCCCGATTCGATGGTGGCGTCGTGATTGGGTGGGATGACAAAGATTTGACCCGGTTGAAGGGCAAGGCCATCGACCGCCGCCTCCACCTTGAGTTGGGTCGCTCGTGCCAAGAGGGTCACAAGCTGACTGGCGTGGTCGGGGGCGAGATGCTGGGCGACCACGAACACCACGTTTGTCGCGGGCTTGAGCTGAGCGAGCAGCTCCTGAAGCGCTTTGAGGCCCCCAGCGGAGGCCCCGATGGCCACCACCCTCTCCAGATGGGTTGTCATGCCGAGATGTCCTCCTCGAGAGCCATGGGTGCCAGGTCTTTTGTACTACAAGAAAAGCGCAGTTTTGTCAGAAGGGCGTACCGGATCGGTTGGTCTTGCGCGTTTGGCGGTGGCTTTCCGTGGCGACTGGGTTTTCACCCTACAGTGAAGTCCTGGATTTTGATAAAAGTGTATCCTCACATCAGAGAAGCTCTTTACCCTTGCCCCCTACAGGTCCGTACTCTAGGCTGTTAAAAGGAGTTTCCATCTGTCGGCTTAAGGCACAGTGAAGATCCGACCGTTTCTCGAGAGTGGATGAATCCCTTCCAGCGTCACATCCGGCGACAAGATCACCTCCTGCTTAGCGGAGCTGTTTTTGAGGCACCCATCCCTTTGAGTGCCGCCGATGGGATGGAGGATGGCCTTTCATCGTGCCATGGTGTCTTCCATTTTTCCTTGCCCTCCCTGAATGTGGTGGCTCTTGAGGGCGCGCCGATCACCACACAGTTGCCTAGCAGGCGCTGGATCTCCCTGCTTTACGTCGCGGATGGTGAGGTGTGTGTGCATCAGCAGAATCTGCAATTAACTTGTTCCGCCGGTGATTGTCTGTTTATTCCTGAGGGGCCAATATTATGGCAAAGTTCCACTTATAGTGTTGTCTGTTTAATGTTTTCTTCGCAGCAGCTGCACGACGCACTCAGTGCAATCAAGCCCCAGGATTTGACCTGGAAGACCACCAAAGACTGGGACTTCTCCAGGCCCGCCTGCCGAAAAATGCGGGATGGGGATGTGGAGGCTTCCCTGCTCACCACATTGAGTCATCTGCTCACCATCACCAGTGAGCTGGCCACCACCCATCCCATCCTGCTCACTCGCCTGGGAGTCACCAATCAGCTGTGTCTGCTCACGGGATTGTTGGCTTGTCCGACATTGACGGAGTCCCTGATCACCGAGAAAAAGGAGCTAAAATTTGGCGGCGTGGCCGAATCACTAGAAGATGTGACGGAATACATCTTGGCCCATCTTTCTGAACCTTTAAATCTAGCAACTCTGGAAAAATATAGCCATTATTCTCGTCGCTCGTTGCAATATGCTTTCCGGGAAAAATTCGGATGCACAATCACCCAATGGATTCGTGCCCAGCGGTTGGATCGTGCCTATCAACGCCTCAATGATGCGGCTGCGGGTGAGACGGTGAAACATATCGCGAATGAGTGTGGTTATCGATCGGTGAGTTTGTTTAGCATCGAATTTCAGAATCGTTTTCACGTCAAACCCTCCGTCTTGCTGCGTGAAAATTCATAGATCATTCTCTCTAAATGTCTTTTCATGCACGTGCCGTGTCCTCCCCGGGCACCGGGCCGGGTGTCTGGAGCGGCACGCCAGGGGCAAGAATGGACCTTTGGAATCTCCCTCGGCCGTCAACGCCCCCCGCCGCCATGACCGTCGCCCCTTCCTCCTCGTCCAACCGCGCCCCCCTCAGCACCGCTCCTGCTCCCCTCTCCCCCGAGCCCTCTTGGCTGGGCGAGGAGCTGGCGCGTCGGGTGACGCTGGCCGCGGCCGCCAGTGGCATGACCGTGGCGGCGGTTTGCGAGCAGTGGGTGCGTGAGGGCGTGGAACGTTTCGAGGCCCATCGGCCGGCCGAGGATCCCGACCACTCCGGCCGCTGTTCCCTGCGCACCGGCACCCATTCCGCGGGACCTGTTCCCCTTCCCGTCCAGCAGTAAGGCCGCCCCGCCTCATCTCTGTTCCCCACCGTGCCCCGGGCCACCACCACCCCCGCCGCTGAACGCCGGGTCCACACCGACCGGATGGGGGTGAGCCTGGGGTTCTGTCGCCCCATTTCCCCAACCGGGAAGCCCTCAGGGCCAAAGCGGTGACCTGGGCCACCCGGGAACTCGACGCCCATTTCGAGCGCTGCGCCCAGCCCCCTTGGCTCTTTTGCCGGGCGCTGGCCCTGCTCCCTGGCCGACACCCTCACAGCCGCACCATCACCTCGGTGATCACCACCCAAGCGTCCTTGTCGCCAAAGCTGTCGTAGGTGGTGAGTTTGTAGTTGCCCTCCAGGCCCAGTTGCAGCCAGGCGTTCACATCCCACACCGCGTTGGCGAAGATCGTGCTGTTCACTTGCAGCCCGAAGAGGCCGGAGTCGGTGGCGTGGTCGATGCCGTAGCCCACGTTGAGGCGCAGGTTGTCCGCCGGGTACACAAACAGCTGCCCCCAGCCCCCTGAGGTGGGCACCGGCCGGTTGGAGACGCGGTTGTAGGTCTGGAAGACGCCCGCCATGTACTCGCCCAGCCCCTGGCCGGTGTAGAGCTCGCCGCTGATCCCGACGCGGCGGCCGAGGGAGAGTTGGCCATCGAAGGCCGCGCCCCACACCGAAACGGTGGAGCGGTCGAAGTCGAGGGTGAGGGGATCGGTGGGGCGAATGTTGTCGAGCACCCGCAACTGGCCCACCACGCCCGACACCCCCAGCTCCAGGGGCCGGAGGCGGCGCCCGCCGGCGCGCTCCTTGGCCTCGCCAAAGCCCAGGTTGAGGCGGGCCTCCACGTTGGGCCAGCCGTTGTCTTCCACCACCTCCTCGGTTTGCAGATTGGCCAGGTCCAGCTGATCCGGCAGGGCGGTGGTGATGGGAGAGGAGGCGGCCACCTGGAGGTTGGCGCCAAAGCCGCGCCCGGCCTCAAAGGAGTGCTCCAGGCGGAATTGGGGGCGGTAGGCGCCCGGGTTGCCGCTCGCGGCGAGCTTGCCGCTGGGGAGGGTGTCGGGATCCCGCGGGGCGAACACATCGAAGTTTTGGCCGGCCGCCACTCGCCAATGGCCATCCGTCAGCTCGCCGTAAAAGACGATCGGGGTGAAGCTGTAGCCCTCCGCCAGCAGGTTGTCCTGCAGGGTGAACATGGCGAGGGCGCCAGGGGTCCAGCGGCCCCACTTGGCTCCTTGAAAGGCGGCGTACACCATGCTCTGCTGGGCGGAGAGGTCGTAGGCGTCGTCGGGAGCTTTCGGGCTCACCACCAGGGGTTGGCCCGGGTTGAAGACGTAGCGGCCGCTGGAGAAGCCGAGCAGCTTGGCTTCGGCCCACAGCCGCAGCTGGTTCTCCCCGGCCCGCAGGGTGACGCCCTTGCCGGGGGTGAAGGAC
>JBKCPG010000112.1:0-2957 GCA_046309395.1 Cyanobacteriota bacterium
CGCCCAGCCCTTGCCCGGGGCATAGCGGTAGGCACCGCCACCGATGGGCTCCACCATCCAGCGCTTGCCGAAGTTGAGGCGGGAGAAGCGCAGCCCCATGCCGTTGGCGTTGAGGGTGGTGCCGTGGATCAGGTCCGGCTCCCCCCAGGGGTCGTTCACCACCACCTGGCTGGGGGTGTGGCCAATGACGATCAGCCAGTGGCCCGAGCCGGTGGGCCGATCGACCGGGCCGCGGTGGATGTAGCCGCAGGGAATGGGGATGCCGCGGTTGATCTGCTGCTCGATCAGCTGGAAGTCAGCGTTCTGCACCAGTCGGGCCGTGACGCCGAAATGGGCGAGGGCCTGGAGCTGGGCGTTGGCGTCGGTGGTGTCGCCAAAGCGTTGGACGACCGCCAGGTACTGGTCGTCGCCATTGGCGCCCTGGAGCGTGCCGGGCTTGATGGCCTCCAGCAACATGGCGCAGCTGGAGGAGAAGCAGGTGCGATCGCGCTGGGCCAGCTGCGCCGAATCGCGCTGCTGGAACCGCGGCACACCCACCAGCGGGTTGGGGTGGCTGCTCACCTGGCTGGGGCTCACCCGATCGGGTGATGGCTTGCTCCCCTGATCGGGGGAGGCAGTCCAGAGGGCCCCCTCTGCCTTGCGGCGGCGCCGGAGCCCGGCCTCGCTGGGGCCACCGGGGTTCACGTAGAGCATCAAGGCGGCTGGCACCGCCTCCAGCTGGCCTGCTTTCAAGGCGGTGCTGAGGGTGTCGAACCCCTGGGCGCCAAACCAGCGGGGGCCGCAGTTGTAGGTGAACGACAGCAGGGCTGCCTGGCGGTTCAGAGACAGCGCCTTGTAGATGGGGATGCAGTCACGCAGCCGCCGCCAGTCGTCCTCAAGCCGGCTGCGCAGCAGGGCATCGGCCTGCTCCTGGCTGATGCGATCCCCCTCCTTGAATGGCCGCCCCTGCGAGTCACGGGTGCTGCCCCAGCCGATGGTCCAGGGCTCGCCCCCGGTCTCGGGATCGGGGTAGGCCGTGAGCCGGCAGCCCTCGAACTCCTTCACCAGGGGGAGAGCAACGGCGACGGCAGCGGGGATGTCGGCCACCGGCGCCGGGACAGCTATACGGCCAGTTCCGGCGGCAGTCTGCTGGGCAGTCCAGAGTCGGCGCAGGGTGCCGCCTTCCTCCAGGGCCTGGGGCTCATGGGCCACCAGCTGCTCCAGCACCTCCAGCAACCAGGCCCGGTGGTGCGGAAGGTCTGGATCGAAGTGCTCGACGTAGTCGCCGGCAGAAATGGAGCGGCTCATCTGAACACCCCCCGCCGGCCGGGGGCCAGGGCCGGCTGGGTCTTGCCGATGGCGGTCTGCATCCCGGAGGGGAAGAACAGGGCGCTGACCGTCATCCAGCGCTCCAGGCAGGCATTCACTTCCCGGGGCGCCTGGATCCAGTTGGGCAGCTCACAGGCGCCGACAAACGCGGTCGAGAAGACGATCTGACCGGTGAGCAGGCCATGGGAGGCGGCCGCACCGAGCAGCCGCAGCAGGGGGTTCATCAAGCCAGAGGGCGGCGGGTCCTCTGGCTCTTGCCACGGGCCTGGCAGGAATCCCGTGGGCGCCTCAGCCCGCCCGCACCAGCTGCTGGCGCAGCGCAGCGAGGGCCTTCTTCTGGGCCCGCTGCACGGCCATCGGGCTGATCTGCAGCTGCGCCGCGGCGGCCCTCAGGGAGAGCCCTTCGAGGACGGTGAGCCGCAGGGCCGTGGCCTGGGCCGCCGGCAGCTGCTCCACCAGCTGCTCCAGTGCCGGCCCGGTGAGGGAGGCCTCCAGCGTGGGCTCAGCGCTGGGTGCCGCCAGCTGCTCCAGCAGAGAGAACTCACCGGCGGCGGGAGCATCGAGGCTGGTGTGGCCGAGCGGCCAGGTGCCCTTTTCATGCTCGCGGCGGGAGATGCGGACCAGGCGGACGCGATCGCGCAGGTGGTGCTGCAGGGCCCCGGTGATGCAGCGGCGCAAATAGGGCGCTGGCGGCTCGCCCGCTCTGCAGCGGGGGGCGGAGCGAACCAGGGCTTCACGGGCCACCTGGATCAGATCCTCCCGCTCCACCATCGGGAAGAGGCGCCGGGCGGTGGCGGAAGCGATGGCATCAGCCAGGGGCAGGTGCTCCAGCACCAGAGCATCACGGGCCTTGAGGGCAGAACGGCCGAGAGGCTGGGACTGCTGCTGGCGGCGTGGGGAGGAAGCGGGGGAAGCCACCTGAGGGACGGCGGAGAACCCCACCCCCACCGGCCGGCCGCAACGGCGTGACAAGGACGCCCCCTTTGGGGCGCCTGGCCTGATCCTTGACGCGGCGTGAGGACTGGCCAAGGGATGCAGTGGGTGTGCGCCGGCCTGGGGGCCAACCCATCCCCCCCCACTGCCGGTGCTGCAGGGTGCCCAGCCAAGGGACTGCGCAGTCGAACCGTCAGGCCGTTGCGGTCAGCCGCCTCGCTCAAGAACATGCAGCGTCCACCTGCTCGCTGGCGAGGGAGGTGTCCATTGCTCCAGGAAGCCCAAGCCCACGGGAGATGCGCCGACACCCGAAAGCCGGAGGCGGAGGGCCTCCGGCCCCGGGGGCTCAGAGCACCCGCACCTCGGCCTGGGGACCGAGCACTCGCTGCTGATTGGCAGCCAGGATCAGGGCCTGCTCGCGAGGCACGTAGTGCGGCTGGGCGCTGATGTGCCCCTCGCGATCGAGGAACAGCACCCGCAGCAGCTGGCCGGCGGCATCAAGGAGATGCACCGAGATGATGCGGATCGGGCAGGAGCGGCTGAGGGGAGTGGCGGCCATGGCTGGGCTGGCGAACGACACCGCCGTTGAGCCCCGGCGCCGCCAGCGCCGCGCAAGGGTCGCGCAGCGACTCGCGTCAGCCCTTGCGTGGTGCGCAAGCCGGGGCAGGCCGGGTGGCGTGATCGCCAGAGCCCAAGGCCTGCCCACCAGCAGCAGG
>JBKCPG010000113.1:0-6619 GCA_046309395.1 Cyanobacteriota bacterium
CGATGGTTTGGAGGCTGAGCTTAGGCTGGCCAGATTTCTCTGGAGGTATTGCCATGTAAGACCTCACAGCGCCCTGGGTGGCAAAACCCCGTATAAGGTCTATACTGAGAGCAAACCCTGTTCCTCCCGCCCGGAGTTAACGATGTCAGGGGCCAAATCTGTCCAATAAAAGGCACCCACCTCAGGCGCTACCTGGCTGTCTGGATGGACTTGCATTCGAGGCGTATTATTGGCTGGGCATTAGGGGAGGCACTGGAATCATCTCTGGTTACCGAAGCACTCGAACGTGCATTTGGCTGTAGATCTGTCAATCTGGATGAATTGATGATTCATACTATTCAAGAAAGTCAGTACACAGGCAAAGAATTTCAAAAACGTCTGGTTGACAAGGAGATCACCTGTAGCATGTCTCGCAAAGGAAATTGTTGGGACAATGCTGTTGTCAAGAGCTTCTTTGGAACACACAAAGATGAACTTAAGATCCTAGCCGGTCTGATCCGCGATCCGGAGCAGTTGTTATATAATCTCTGAATGTGGATAAAAGGATGCTACAATAGAAAATGCCTTCATTTCTCCATTGGTTATTCTACACAGGTTACCTTTGAGGCTCGCCGTGCAGAACGTCATAAAGTAGCACTTATGGTGGCGTGAGGCCTGTCCATAGAATTGGGGCAACCCCACTACGCGCGACAGGCTCCTAGGCCTTCGAGCGGAGCAATTGATCATAGTCTGCATGGCTACCAATCCACACCCAAATCAAGTCATCTCCAACGTCTTCAACTGCTAAAGCTCTAAAACGTAATCCAATTCTCGCCGACCAAAACCTGCCGATCCTCTTGAAATGGAGCGAAGGGTGACGCGGCTCGGATTTGAGGAGATCGAAGCAGCGATCTGCTTGGAGTTTAATCTCTGATGGAAGAGAGTTATAACAAGCCCAGAAGCGTGGGCTGGCGCGATGCCTCATAACTCAGAACATCGCCCAGACACACTGTCACTGATTGCTTCATTTGCAAGCCAATCAAGAGTGCCTGTGGTCATGTCATCCTCCATCTGCTGGTCCCAGTCCGATGCGTCGAACGACAAGAACCAAGCCCGGAATTCGGCTCGCTTCGCGGGTGGCAGCTGCTGAACCGCAGCCTCAATCTCTTCAAGGGTGCTCATAAGCCTCATTGTAACTGAGTTATCCGGCTGAGCTATGCCACATGTGTGTAAATCATTGTTGTTCTGATGTCCTGATGCCCCAATAATTCTTGAATCGTGCGAATGTCTTGGCCACGCTCCAGCAGATGGGTCGCAAACGAGTGGCGAAAGGTATGACAGCCAGCAGCCTTGGCCACCCCAGCTTTTGCTAGGGCAAGCTTCACAGCTTTTTGCACAATACTGGGATCCATGTGGTGCCGGCCCTGGGTTCCTGATTCCGGATCATGCCATCGCTTCTGCTGTGGAAACACCAACTGCCAGGCCCATTGCTGTGCTGCGTTTGGGTATTTTCTTGCCAGGGCATAAGGCATCACAACCTTGCCCCAGCCTGCCGCCAGATCACTTTGATGCAGGCGATGAACGCCTTGTAAGTGTCTTCGCAGCTGAAACACCAGGCTCTGAGGCAGCATCGTCATTCGATCCTTGCCGCCTTTGCCATTGCGCACCGTCAGCTCCTGTCGTTCAAAATCTAGGTCCTTCACCCGCAGCCTCAACGCTTCCATCAGGCGCAGTCCACTTCCATACAACAATCCCACGACAAGGGCTGGATCCCCCTCCAAATCCAAATCCCGCTCCAGCTACTCCCGGTAGAGAAACAACAACGCCGCTAACGCCTGGTTTTGGGTGGAAGCCCTCACCTGCAGCTCCACCGCGAGATAAGTCAAAAAGGCGTTCACATCAGCGCTCCCCATTTCCCTTGGGTGGCGTGGCTTGTGTGAAACCTTAGAAAACGCCGCAACCATTGTTCGTAATTTTTCATGGTGCGCCGAGCATAGTGGCGCACCTCCAGCTCCTCTCGATAGCGCTGAATCAAACCAGGGGGACGGTTGGCAGTCATGGTGTGGATCGCAAACCTTCTCCAGGTGTTCCCACCTCGTCCCAGGCCCACAAAAAAAGCCCCCGACCAAGAGGCCGGAGGCAAAAGACGTCCCTCGTGGAAAAAGGGTTGAACGGATGGGCTATCCGAACTTGCCCGCCGTCGAGGCGATCAAGAAGGCCGCATAGGTGAGGAAGAAGCCCACCGTGAAGTGCGCCAATCCCACCACACGGGCCTGAACGATCGACAGCGCCACAGGCTTGTCGCGCCAGCCCACCAGGTTGGCGAGCGGCGTGCGCTGGTGGGCCCACACGATCGTTTCGATCAACTCCTGCCAGTACCCACGCCAGGAGATCAGGAACATGAAGCCCGTCGCCCACACCAGGTGGCCGAACAGGAACATCCATGCCCACACCGCCAGGTTGTTGGTGCCGGAGGGGTTGTACCCGTTGATCAGCTGGGAGCTGTTCAGCCACAGGTAGTCGCGGAACCAGCCCATCAAATAGGTGCTGGATTCGTTGAACTGGGCCACATTCCCCTGCCAAATCGCCAGGTGCTTCCAGTGCCAGTAGAACGTCACCCAAGCCACCGTGTTCAGCGCCCAGAACAGCGCCAGATAGAAGGCATCCCACGCTGAAATGTCGCAGGTGCCGCCCCGGCCTGGGCCATCACAGGGGAAGGAGTAGCCGAAGTCCTTCTTGTCGGGCATCAGCTTCGAACCCCGGGCATCCAGGGCACCCTTCACCAGGATCAAGGTGGTGGTGTGCAGACCCAGGGCGATGGCGTGGTGCACCAGGAAGTCGCCAGGGCCGATCTGCAGGAACAACGAGTTGTTGCCCGCGTTCACCGCGTCCAGCCAGCCGGGCAGCCAAACGGCGCCGGGGCCAGGAGCGTTGCTCACCAGGCTGTTGGGATTGGCCAGCAGCACATCCATGCCGTAGAGAGCTTTGCCGCTCGCCGCTTGCACGAACTGGGCAAACACCGGCTCCACCAGGATCTGCTTCTCGGGGGCTCCGAAGGCCACCACCACGTCGTTGTGGACGTAGAGGCCCAAGGTGTGGAAACCAAGGAACAGCGACACCCAGCTGAGGTGGCTGATCAGCGCTTCCTTGTGCTCCAGCATCCGTGCCAACACGTTGTCTTTGTTGGCTTCCGGGTCGTAATCCCGGATGAAGAAGATCGCGCCGTGGGCAAAGGCGCCGCACATCAAGAAGATGGCGATGTACTGGTGGTGGGTGTAAAGGGCCGCCTGGGTGGTGTAATCCCGCGCGATGAACGCGTAGGACGGCAGCGCATACATGTGCTGCGCCACCAGGCTTGTCACCACACCCAACGAGGCCAGCGCCAATCCCAGCTGGAAGTGCAGGGAATTGTTGATGGTGTCGTACAGACCCTTGTGGCCTGCCCCCAGATTGCCAGGGGTTCCCTTGGGGGGATTGTGGGCATCCAGGATCTCGCGGATCGAGTGGCCTATCCCGAAGTTGGTTCGGTACATGTGGCCCGCGATCACGAAGATGCAGCCGATCGCCAAGTGGTGATGGGCGATGTCCGTCAGCCAGAGGGCTTCCGTTTGGGGATGGAAGCCACCCAGGAAGGTGAGGATCGCCGTGCCGGCGCCCGTGGAGGTGCCGAAGAGCTGGCCCGCGGCATCAGGGTTTTGGGCATAAACGCCCCAGTTGCCCGTGAAGAAAGGTCCAAGTCCCGCGGGGTGGGGAGACACCGAGAGGAAGTTGTCCCAACCCACATGCACACCCCGGGATTCGGGAATGGCCACGTGCACCAGGTGCCCGGTCCAGGCGATGGAGCTGAAGCCAAAGAGCACGGCCAGGTGGTGGTTCAGGCGGGATTCCGCGTTTTTGAACCAGGCCAATGACGGCAGGAACTTGGGCTGCAGATGGAGCCAACCGGCAAACAGAGCCCAGGCCGAGAGGATCATCATGAAGATGGATCCCTGGTAAAGCTCGGCGTTGGTGCGCATGCCGATCGTGTACCACCAGTGATACAGCCCGGAGTAGGCCACGTTCACTGGTGAGGAGGCGCCGGCCTGAGTGAAGGCCGCGATGGCCCCTTGGCCGAAATGCGGATCCCAAATCGCGTGGGCGATGGGACGCACGTGCAGCGGATCGGCGACCCACTGCTCAAAGTTGCCTTGCCAGGCGATATGGAACAGGTTGCCCGAAACCCACAGGCCAATGATGGCCAGGTGTCCGAAGTGGGTGGAGAACAGCTTTTGGTAAAGCCGCTCCTCGGTCATGCCGTCATGGCTCTCGAAGTCGTGAGCCGTGGCGATGCCGTACCAAATTCGGCGGGTTGTCGGGTCCTGTGCCAGACCCTGGCTAAACGAAGGAAATTTCGTTGCCATTGAGAAAGGTCAGGTGGAGGTCAGCCGACCGCGATGATGCGGGCCAGGAAGAACGACCAGGTTGTGGCGATGCCACCCAGCAGATAGTGGGCGACGCCGACAGCACGGCCCTGGGTAATGGAAAGCGCACGGGGCTGAATCGCCGGCGCCACCTTCAGCTTGTTGTGAGCCCAGACGATGGACTCGATGAGCTCCTGCCAGTAGCCGCGGCCGCTGAACAGGAACATCAGGCTGAAGGCCCAGACGAAGTGGGCACCCAGGAACATCAGGCCATAGGCACTGGAGCTCGAGCCGTAGCTGTTGATCACCTGTGCGGCCTGGGCCCAGAGGAAGTCGCGGAGCCAGCCATTGATGGTGATGGCGCTCTGCGCAAAGTTGCCGTTGGTGATGTGCTGGACGCTGCCGTCGGCATTGACGGTCCCCCACACGTCGCTCTGCATCTTCCAGCTGAAGTGGAAAATGACGATCGACAGGGAGTTGTACATCCAGAACAGGCCGAGGAACACGTGGTCCCAGGCCGACACTTGGCAGGTGCCGCCACGGCCGGGGCCGTCGCAGGGGAAGCGGAAGCCGAGGTTCGCCTTATCAGGGATAAGACGGGAGCTGCGGCTGTACAGCACACCCTTCAGCAGGATCAGCACGGTGACGTGGATCGTGAAGGCGTGGATGTGGTGGACCATGAAGTCGGCCGTTCCCAGGGGGATCGGCCCGGCGGCAACCTTGCCGCCCACAGCCACGACGGCGCCGTTGAACACCTCGCTCACGCCAGCGAGAGCATTGGGAGCGGTAGTGCCGGCAGCGGCGGCGTGCAGACCCTGAATCCACTGGGCGAAGATCGGCTTGAGCTGGATCGCCGAGTCACTGAACATGTCCTGGGGACGGCCCAAGGCACGCATCGTGTCGTTGTGGATATAGAGGCCGAAGCTGTGGAAACCAAGCCAGATCGACACCCAGTTGAGGTGGCTGATCAGAGCATCGCGGGCCTTGAGCACGCGATCCAACACGTTATCGACGTGCTTGGCGGGGTCGTAATCGCGAATCATCGCGATGGCGGCATGGGCACCTGCGCCCACAATCAAGAAGCCGCCAATCCAGGTGTGATGGGTGAAGATCGACAGCTGGGTTGGGTAGTCAATCCCGATGTAGGGATAGGGCGGCATCGCATACATGTGGTGGGCCACGATGATGGTCAGCGAGCCAAGCATCGCCAGGTTCACAGCCAGTTGGGCATGCCAGCTGGTGGTCATGAACTCGAACAGACCGTCATGGCCCTTGGTGGCCGGGAACAGCAGGGGATCGCCCTTCTGACCCTCGAGGATCTCTTTGATGCTGTGACCGATGCCCCAGTTGGTGCGGTACATGTGGCCAGCCACAATGAACAGCACTGCAATCGCCAAGTGGTGATGGGCGATGTCGGTCATCCAGAGGCTGCCGGTTACGGGATTCAGCCCACCTTTAAAGGTGAGGAAATCGCTGTAAGCAGCCCAATTGCCCGTGAAGAAGGCTGAGGTACCCGCCCCGAAACCGGGGAAAATCTGGGCGATCAGGTCCTGATTCAGGAACTCGTGGGGCAGAGGAATGTCTGCATAGGTGGCGATGGTTTTGCCATTGAGCACCAGCGGCTTGCCGGCGTCGATGGCTTCCATCAGCGCGTTGGTGGGCAGGGACACGTGAAGGAGGTGACCTGTCCACGACAGGGAGCCCAAGCCAAGGAGGCCAGCCAAATGGTGGTTGAGCATCGACTCAACGTTCTGGAACCACTCAAGCTTTGGGGCTGCCTTGTGGTAATGGAAGACCCCCGCGTTGAGCATCAGGCCTGCCATCACCAGCGCGCCGATGGCCAAGGCCAGCAGCTGGGTTTCGTTGGTGACGCCCCAGGCCCTCCACACGTGGAAGACACCGGAGGTGATCTGAATGCCGTGGAAGCCGGCACCCACATCGCCATTGAGGATCTCCTGGCCGAAGATCGGCCAGACCACCTGCGCACTGGGTTTGACGTGCAGGGGATCGGCCAGCCAGCCGGAGTAGTTGGAGAAGCGGGCACCGTGATAGAAGGCGCCGCTCAGCCAGATGAAGATGACGGCCAGATGGCCGAAATGAGCGCTGAAGATCTTGCGTGAGACCTCTTCAAGATCGCTCGTGTGGCTGTCGAAGTCGTGAGCGTTGGCGTGGAGGTTCCAAATCCAGGTGGTGGTTTTGGGACCTTTGGCGAGGGTGCGGTCGAAATGGCCGGGCTTTTC
>JBKCPG010000114.1:0-12793 GCA_046309395.1 Cyanobacteriota bacterium
GCGGTTGGTCAGGGGTCTGTGGCCGTCGCGATCACCGCGGGGCTCCTCGTGCGCTCGCGCGAGCTGGTACCGAGCACGGCGGCGACTTCCAGCGCAAAACGAAAGCCAAACACCTGATTCGAATGGCCAAACCAAGCCACCTGCCGCAGGGTCTGGGGAATCTGCAGCTGTTGATCTGCCCAGTGAGCGGTGAGGGCGGCCAGCAGGCTGATGCGGTCGCCGTGGATGCGGAGCATGGCGGTGGCTGAAAGGGCTGGCACCAGGCTGATCCAACCCCAAGGACTCCAGGCGGCAGAAGGCGACAACGGCCCGCAACCGATGGCACAACAGCGTCGATCATCGAGGCGGTTCAGAGGCCTCTTCTGGGGGATCTGCCTCACTGGAGCCTTGCGCCGGCCCTCTCCAGCCTGAGGCCCTCCTGACGTCGGGCCTCCACTGGGATCGGTCCCGTCGCTGCGCCCCCGGCGAACTTCGCCATGGCCAGTTCCGCCCTGTCGCCCTTCTGCCGGCCTGAGGAGGATCCGTTCCTGCTGCTCGAGTCCAGCCTGCGCTGCATCGAGCGCATCCTGCTGTTCTCCGAGGGCCAGCCGCTGCGCCGCACCTGGATTGAGCATCCCTATGGGGAGGAGGAGATCACCCTCCTGGAAGAGGAGGTGCTGCCGGCCTTGCAGCACTGCCTGCAGCGGGTGAATGAGATCGATGCCGCCCTGCAGGAGGAGCAGGATGCGCGCATCGCCATCGCCCAGCTGCAGGAGATCCAGGAGGCCCAGCGGCTGCTCGCTCAGGCCGAAGCTGATCAGCCTGTGGTGCTGAGCCGCTGAGGCTCAGGGGCCTTGGTGCCCTGGGCTGGCCGGGAGCCAGATCCCGGCTTTTCTCCCGCCCCATGGCGGCGGACTGGGCGGGGCAAGCGGCTGGGCGAAACCCTGCTGTGATCGCGATCGGGACTGTGGATGCTCTCACCAGGACCGGCGGCGATCAGAACGGACCGGATGCTGCGGGGGCAGGTGCTGTCGGGACGGATCGGCTGACCAGGTCGGCAAACGCCGTCTGGGCCAGCACCGGCGCGGGCCGGCCGTCAAGGGCTGACGTGAATCCCTCGCAGGCTCGGGCCCCTTGCCGGCCGTCTCCTTGCCGGTGCGCTTCGGCCCGGTCGTTCGCCTTCCCGGCCATGGCCTCCCTCTCCCCCTCCAGGCCCTGCTGCCCCATCCGCATCGTCTCGGTGCATCTGCTCGATGCCGCCGGCCAGCTGCTGCGGGTGCTGTTCCTTGATCGCGAGGGCCATATCAGCGCCCAGCCGCACTACGTGCCCCGCGCCGAGGCGCTGATCCTGGCCTCGAATCAGCAGATCGTGCTCGGGCCCCAGGCCGCCGTGCGGGTGCTCTGATGCGCCCTGCCCCCCAAGCACCCAAATGGGCGCCTGGGGGGCCAAGCAAGAGCGGGCCAGACGTCGCCATGAATGCATGACGGCAGAGCCCTCCCGCACGAAACGATGCAGTGAATGCATAGCCTGGCCAATGGGACTCGGGAAGCAGTCAACAGCGCTCGTCGTAGAGTCTCCAGAATGTCCAAGCCGTGCGCAATACACCCAACCGACCCCCGATATGCATGCCAATCCACAGGAGACAGAGAAGTTGATCGTTACCAAGCCGTCCTCTGCAGCTTCCATGTTGGGTGATTTGAGTTCTATGGATTCAACTCCTTGTTTGTCAACATCAGAATGGCAATGAGCGTTGATGCCGCCCCCTCGCTGCCAGCTGAACTTCCACGGTGGAGCCGCGATCTCCTGAGATTTCTGCCGATCAAGAGCCAGTTCCTGCTAACAGGCAACATCCGTGATCGTTATCCATGGCAGGGCAAAGCTGATGAGCGTGCAAGAGCATTGCCACTTTTAAGTTACTTGGCAACCTTGCTGCGACAGGAAGGAGTCAGCCACGTTCTTGCCTTTGACCCGGTTAACGGCTTTTCACTTCCATTGGTTGACGGGATTAACCTGGCTGAGGAGATTGAGGCGCTCGGTTTCTTAGAGTTAAGCTGGCGTGACTCGGGGCGTGCTGCTGCGACTCCGGCTCGTTTCTTTGAGCTTCTACCTGCAATCATCAACAAGTCTGGAGACCGTATTGGCGTTCTGGCTGATTTCTCATCCAGATACCTATGCCGCGTGGACCTACCCAGTCCTGATGAGCACCATTGGTTCACAACCGCATTGGTGCTGTCCCATGAAGCCCGCTCCCATCCGGTCGGGCCTGATCACACGCCCTTGTTCAATCCCCTGCTCTGGATTGCGGATAAAGAGGGCGACCTGCCCCCATGGCTTGTGGTCAACAATCCGCGTCTGCGCTCGATCACCGTTCCAGCACCGGATCGCGCCAGCCGCCGTCAGCTCGCGGGGACTCTGGTGGCCGGCCTGCCAGGAGCTGCCAAGGCCGGCAAGGATGTCATCGAAGAGGCCCAAGCAACCTTGATCGAGCAGTGTGACGGACTCCTGCTCGTGGATCTGGTGGCGATCACCGAACTCTGCCGCAAGGAAAACGTACACCTAACGGAGATCGGTGATGGCATCCGCCGCTACAAGCTTGGTGTCACGGAAAATCCCTGGGCCAGTCTCGATCGCCAACGCATTCGTGATGCGGATGCGATGGTCTCAAGGCGGATTAAGGGTCAGACCCATGCCGTCACCAAAATGCTCGATATTGTCAAGCGTGCAGTGATAGGACTCACCGGCGAACAGGGCCGTCTAGGACGGCCTCGCGGTGTCGCATTTCTGGCCGGCCCGACAGGTACGGGCAAGACCGAGTTGGCAAAAACCATCACCGAACTGCTGTTCGGCGATGAAAGCGCCTATATCCGCTTCGACATGAGCGAATTCTCGGCCGAACACTCGGATCAACGCCTGATCGGCGCCCCGCCTGGCTATGTCGGCTATGACACGGGAGGAGAGCTCACCAATGCCATCCGTGAAAAGCCCTTCTCTGTGGTGCTGTTCGATGAGATTGAGAAGGCTCACCCTCGCATCCTGGATAAGTTTCTGCAGGTCCTTGATGATGGCGTTCTTACCTCTGGCCGGGGCGAACGGGTCTACTTTTCAGAGGCATTTCTGATCTTCACCTCCAACCTCGGGATCTACCGTCATGACGCTGCTGGGGAGCGGGTGCCCAATACCACCCAAGACGACGATTTCGGGGCGGTGGAGCGAAAGGTGTCATCAGAGATCGACCGCTTCTTCAAGCTGGAACTAGGCCGACCCGAGATTCTCAATCGCATCGGCGAGAACATCATCGTCTTCGATTTCATCCGCCCGGATGTCGCCGATCAGATTTTCACGATGATGGTGGAGGCGATCCTTGTGCGGGTCGAGAAAGCCACCGGCAGATTGGTGCAGCTCAGCGAGCAAGTGCGCCTGCGGCTACGTGAGATCTGCCTGAGCGATCTGTCAGATGGTGGACGCGGCATCCGAAATCAACTTGAAGCCCATCTCGTCAATCCCCTGGCCCGCCTGTTGTTCGACCATCCCGGGGAGGGGCCATTGGTTATCGAGACGATCTCTCTGGAGCGCGGGCTCACGGTGGTGCACCCGAGCCCTGCGGGAGGTGGCTGACATGGGAAACGGGTCTGAGCGCATTACGGGCAGGATTCAGATTAATCGACTGCACTTCCCGGTCAGCACACTCGGCTACGGCCAGCGCATCGCTGTTTGGGTGCAGGGATGTTCACTGGCCTGTCCAGGCTGCATCAGCCTTGATACCTGGGAGCATGGGCGGGGCGAGATTTCCCTCAGTGCCCTTACCGCCCAACTGGCAACCTGGCTTGCACAGGCCGATGGGCTCACGGTTTCTGGCGGTGAACCCTTTGAGCAGCCAAAGGCTTTGGCAAACTTGCTCCATTGGTGGCGTCAAAATCACACCGGCGACACTCTCGTGTTTTCTGGTTACAGCTGGGAGCATCTGAAGCAACGTCATGCCGATGTGCTCGAACTCATCGATGTCCTGGTCACCGATCCCTATCAGGCCGAGGCTGGCCATTCCATGGCCCTGCGGGGTTCAGACAACCAGCGCCTGCATCGCCTGACTGCACTTGCGAACGATCGCTACAGCACACTCCCCAGTCAGCGGGCTCTTGATCTCTGCTGGGACGGTGATCGCGTTTGGATGGCAGGTATCCCTCATCCCGACGACCTGATTCAGCTGCACCAGAAGCTGCGCGCCCAAGGCCTCGTTTTCCATAGTTCAGACCAGCCCGCAGTGGAGGTGCTGCCATGACCAGCCGCCTGATCAAACACTGCCCAGTCTGCGGTCATGCCAACGATCCAGCGGAGATCTATTGCCAGGGGGAACTGACCAACGGCAGCAGCTGCCAATACAACCTTATGGATGTAGAGGCTTCCCCTCCAGCCGCTGCTCAAGGCCGGTCACCTTCCTCACCAGATCCCGCCCAGGAGGTGTCTGTTGAAGCGAGAGGTGCGGGATCCGGTCGGGCGCCGGATGCGGCTCAACGCAGCTGCCGTAATGGCCACCCATTGGCGCCTGCGGATCAGCTCTGCCTGATCTGCGGCGCCGAGCCGGCATCGGAGCACCCGGCGGAGCGTGCCTCCTCTCCTGCACCCTCTCCTGCCTCCACCCTCGGCACATCCGCAGAGCGCTTAAGCGATGTCTCCACTACAGAGCGACAAGCTCAGGGGTTCCTGCGCTCTGTTTTGCAACAGGTGGATGCGCTGCTGTTCAACTTGCAGCGGCAAGGGCGCTGTGTAGCTGATCTCTCTCCCGAGCAGGTGCTGATCCTCTCCAGAGATCCGCTGCGCCTCTCCCTGGCACCGGGCGCCGAGCTTGAGCTGGCCGCGACCAGCGGAGACCTCACGGCCAGCCCTCGCGCGGCCTTGGGCCGCTATGCCGCCCCCGAGCGCCTGGTCGGCATTCAGGCGCCCAGTTCCGATTGGTGGAGTCTCGGGCTGATGCTGCTGGAGCTGATGGTGGGACCTGATCTATGGCAGGACATCCATCCCCAGGCCTGGCAGCTCCAGGTGATCACCGACGGGGTGCCCATCCCCGACTCGATCCCTGAGCCCTGGCAAAGCCTTTTGCGGGGCCTACTCACCCGTGATCCGCAGGGCCGATGGAGCCACAGCGAAATCAGCCGCTGGCTGGACGGTGACGACGACATTCCCCTTCAGACAGCCGAACAGCAGCGCGAAAGTGATGGCACGGTGATCCGGCTCGCCGGTCAGCGACACCGCAGCCCCGCCCGTTATGCCCTGGCGGCGGCCCAGGCCGACAGCTGGGAGGAAGCCCTGGCCCAGCTCCAGCAGGGCGAGCTGCTCACCTGGCTGCAGGAGAACAACCTGGCAACCGAGACCCTCGCTGAGGTGCGCAGGCTCTCTGCCGACGAATTGCTACTGCCTGACGAGCGACTGATGCTCGTGTTGGCTCTGCTCAACCCCAGCCTGCCGCTCTGTCTGCGCGGAGAGGTCATCGGTGCCGGCACCCTTGCTCTTGACCCACAACGGGCCCAGGCCTGGCTGGCAGGCGTACTTCCAGGCCGCTTGCGTCGTATCAATCGCCACATCTGGCTGGCAGATCTGGCGGACCGCCGCCAGGCGGCGCTGGAGCAGGCCAAGGCCCTGCGGCTCCATCTCGATGAACCACGCTTTGAAGCCGCCGCCCTGATCGCCGACCGTCTGCGGCTGGAGCAGGCCTGGGCCGAGCGCCGTCGCGACTGGCCTGCCGCGCTGCACAACGGCCTCAGCAACCTGATCTCGAGGGGCCGCCACAGCGAGGAACATCTGCTGCTGTTGGTCAGCGCCCAGCTGGATCAGTTCCGCTCCGCTGCAGACGTGCTGCAGGAGGCCCAGCGCCTGGCAACCAAGGCGAAGGTCAGCGCGTTCTGGGATGAGGTCGCTGCCCGCCGCTGGCTGGCCCTGAGCCAGCGCGAGATCGGGCGTGCACTGCAGGAGCACCTGGCCGATTTCGTGCGCTGCGGCCTCAAGCAACCCGATGACTGGGCCGATCAATTCCGCAGTGATCTGCGCCTGCCCCTGGAGCAGACACTGCTGTTGCTGGCGATCCCCTCAGAGCGCTGGCTGCGGCCGGAAGGGGGAGAGCATTGGCAGCGGCTGCTGCAGTTCTTCCGTCGCCGTGTCCTGACCAGCATTCAGCGGGGCCCCCTGCTGGCTCTGACGGTGCGACCCGGTGGCAAGCGGGTGGACCTGGCCGAACTGATCAGCCCGGCGCTTCCGGCCAGCACCCTGATCAACCATCTGGTCAGTCGTCAAGCCAGGCCCCGCAGCCTGGATCCCGAACTGCTGGAGACCAATCCGGCCCTGAGCCAACGGTTGCGTCGTCTGCGGCAGGAAGCTGATGCCTACCAGCGGGAGACTGGCATCCAGGCTCTGTATCTGGGCTATCCCCTGGTGCTCAGACGCGACTCAGCCGCGCGCACGGGTGAGGTCCGCAAGCCCAGGATGTTGCCGCTGCTGCTCTGGCCGGTTCGGCTGGGGGTCACGGCACAGGGAACGCTTCCCCAGCTCAGCTTTGACCGTGATCGTGGCAGTGGTGATGGGATCCGTCTCAACCCCGCCTTGGAGGGGGAGCTGCCGCCGCGCCAGCTCCAGCAGCTGCAAGATGCGCTGGAGGAGCTGACCCAGCGCACGGCCCTCACCGGTGCCCAGGTGATGGATGTACTGCGCACGGTCTTCTCCGGTGGCGAAGGGATTCTGGAGCGTTGTCCCCAGAGCCCATCCCTGCCAACCGGCAGCGATGAACAGCTGCTTGCTTCCGGGGTGCTGTTCCTCTGCAGTTTCTCAGCGCAGACCCTGGCCCATGAGCTCGAGCAGCTGGAACGACGCCCCAGCCTTGATGGACCCATGCCTGCCCTGCTGCGCCTCTCCAGGGAGGCTGCAACGCTGGCGCAGGCTGCCACGGCACCGCCCGAGCATGATCGCTATCTGGTCACACCGGCGGATCCGTCCCAGAAACGGGCGGTCTGGGCGTCCCGCCAACAGCCCGGTGTGCTGATTCAAGGCCCGCCTGGCACCGGCAAGAGCCAGACCATCGTCAACATCGTGGCCGATGCCCTGGGCCGTCATGAGCGCGTGCTGGTCGTCTGCCAGAAACAAGCGGCTCTGGAGGTGGTGCGCAACCGCCTGGAAGCTGCCCAGCTGGGCGACAGGCTCTGTCTGATCACTGATCCCTCCCGCGATCGCTGTTCACTGATCAAGAAGCTGCGCGAAAACCTGGAGGCCTGGGATCCGAACCGCCGACGGGATGAGCTCAGCCGGGAGCGCCTGGCGATCGCCACCGATGTCAGCCGCCTGGAGAACGAGCTGGATGGCATCTACAGGGCCATGGCCACTCCACTTGCCAGCAGCGGGCTGAACGATCAGCAGGTGATCGACGCGCTCCTGGAGCTGGGCAGCGATCCCAATGCTCCCGCGCTGACCGCGTTGCGCCCTCTGCTGCACCAATGCCATGTGCAGGAAGTGCGCACGATCGCCCGTCAGTGTGCGGACCTTGCGGCGCTTTGGCTGCGGGCGAAGCCGGAGAACAGCCCGCTGCAGGTGTTCCTCGAATTCTCAACCGATGAGAGCACGCTGCTGGCGCTGGCGGAGGCGTTCCAGCGCTTACGCCAACAGGAACAGGAGCGCACGGCGGATCTGATCCAGGCAGAGACCGTGCTCGAAAGCCCTGATCCAGCGGCCGTGCAGGCCTGGCTCGACCGTTACAGCCCCACGCTCCTCGCCGTGGAGGCCAACCTGGCTGCTCTGCTGACCCGCTGGTTGCCGCTGTTCTCCGATGGCACCGGCAAGCAGATCCGTACGCAGTTGGAGGCTCTGATCCGCGAGCGGCGTGTGCAGGAGGAACCCGGTGTCGCGCTGCGCTGGCAGAGCACTCTCCAACCTCTGGCCGATCCCGATCTGCAGGCGGTCGCCACGGCGCTGAAGATCTGGAGCCAGGGTCGCAATTCGCTGCTGCGTCTTGTGAACCCTGCCTTTCACAACGCCCGCAGCCTTTTGCACAGAAGGGTCCCAGAGGTGCTGGGTGATGACGTCAATATCTGCATCTCCCTGCAGAACGCCCTGGCCTATGAACTCCAACTGCGTCGGGATTGCCGCCGCCATGAACTGTTGCGGCGCAACCTGGGTCTGACGCAGAACCCGGCCAATCTCCGCCAACCACAGTTGCTCTCCGCTGTGGAACTGCTGTTGGATCAATACGACCGCGCCGCTGCCGTGGTTGAGGCGATGCGCCAGTGCCCGCTGGCGCAGGAGGCGTCAGACGCTCTGCGCAGCGGAAGGCCGGAGAGCCTCGCCGCCTTGCTGCACAGCCTGCAGGGGGGCGTGCGGCGTCAAGCGCTGCGCTCGCAAGGCCGCCAGTCGCTGCTGGCTCTGGCCCCCTGGTGTGAACAGCACTGGCTGACAGCCATGGAGCAACGGATTGCAGCTGACCAGCCCATCTCAGCGGACCTGGAGGCCATCGATCAGAACTGGCACACGCTGGTGGACTATCAGCTGTATCGCCGCAGAGCCACGAGCCTGAGCGCCAACGAGCAGGCCGTGATGGCTGCTCTGGCCGGTGTGCGGGAGCATTGGCAGTCCATCCCTGCCGAACTGCTCTCGGAAGCGATCCGGATCACGATCGAAAAGGAAGCCCTGCTGGGCTGGCAAGCTGCAGCTGAAGCCCAGGAGCCCGCCCTGCTGCTGACGCGCCAGGACGTCGTCCGACGCACCAAACGCCTGGCATCTCAGGACGAAACCCTGCTCCAGCTCAACCGGCAGCTGACCGCGACCCCCGTGGCGCCCGAGCAGGTCCAGCCTCGACCGAACTGGGATGACATCGTCATGCTGCAGGGACCTCGGGCCCGCAAATTGCGTGAGGTGGTGGAGCTGGGCGAGGAGCGAGGTTTGTTTGAACTCTGCCCCGTCTGGCTCGCCAATCCAGAGACCGTCTCCCAGATCTTCCCGTTGCGTCAGGGGCTGTTTGATCTGGTCGTCTTTGATGAAGCTTCCCAGCTACCGGTCGAGAATGCCCTGCCGGCGATGTATCGCGCCAACCGCATTGTCATCAGTGGCGACGAGAAGCAACTGCCGCCGACGCGCTTTTTCAGCAGCGGCTTTGCCGATGACAGCGATGATGAGATCAATCCCGATGAGGAGATAGAAGATCCCGATGTCATTGCCGATGCTCAGAATGCCGCTGAGACGCGGCGCCAGGTCAAGGACTGCGGCGATCTGCTCGAGCTCGCCAGTGCGGCTGGCCTGACCCATATTTCGCTTGACATTCATTACCGTTCGCGATATCGACCCCTGATCGCCCACTCCAACGCGGCCTTCTATCAGAACAAGCTCAGCATCCCGGTGCTGCATCCGGCCGACGAGATTCGCCGCATCCGCCCTCTGCAGGTGGAGATGATCAATGGCACCTATGCCAACCAGAGCAACCGGGAAGAAGCTATGGCAGTGGTGGATTTCCTGGCGAATCACTGGTGTGGCGCCAGCACAACCGATCCGGAAGCGCTGCCCACTGTCGGGGTGGTCACCTTCAACAAGAACCAGGCTGACCTGATCGAGGATCTGCTGGATAGGCATTCCCAGAGCAACCCGCCGTTCCAGCAGGTTCTCGAGCGAGAGAGGCAGCGGCGCTCCCATGGCGAAGACTGTGGCTTCTTCGTCAAGAACCTGGAAAACGTGCAGGGCGACGAACGGGACTGGATCCTGTTCTCAACCACCTTCGGGCGCGATTCATCCGAGCGGTTCCGGCGCTATTTTGGTGCGCTCGGCCAGAAGGGCGGTGAGCGCAGGCTCAATGTCGCCACCTCCAGGGCGCGCGACAAGGTCGTGATCTTCTCGTCGATGCCGATGGAAGAGATCAGTGATGCTCACCGTCAACGGAAGACGCCCCAGCGCCCGCGCGATTTTCTTCAGTCTTACCTCCTGTATGCCCATGCCATCTCGGAGGGCCACCTCGAGGAAGCTGAGTTGCTTCTCAACCGCTTGCATCGCGCCAGTGCCTCCCGGATCGCAGCCAGCGCCAGGCGCTCACAGCGCTTCTTCGTGCAATGTGTGGCTGCATTCCTCAAGAAAAAAGGCCTCATCGTGGATGTGCCGGCCGCCGGTGATGCCTTTGCCTTTGATCTGGCGATCCGTGATCCCCAGACAGGGCTTTTCGCCCTAGGCATTGAGTGCGATCCGCCCCGCCATCCGGATCTGATCCATGCCCGGGATCGTGAGATCTGGCGACCGGAGGTGCTCAGAAGTTCTCTCCCTCAGACTCACCGCGTCTGGTCCAGGCTCTGGCTTGCTGAACCCGCACGGGAGCAGCGACGTCTCAACGATGCCATTCGTCGCTCCCTTCCATCCCCCGCAGCCCAATCATGAGCGGCCCCAAAATCGTCGACATCCGCCTTGTCCAGGCAATGCAGGAGCGCCATCGCCGTCTGGCACGCAAGCGTTTCGAACAACTGCAGCAGCAGTGGAAGGCACAGCGTCAGCGTATTCGTGCTGCGTTGGGGACTGCCAGTCCGATGGTTGACGCCGACGAGATCAAAGGGATCGAGCAGTCCATCAGGGACATGGATCAACGCCTGGCCCAGCTTGGTGAGCAAGCATCTCTCGAGGAACTGATCAGCTGCGGAGCGGAAGGACTGGCTTTCATGGATGCGGAACTTAATCGGCTGCAGCAGAAGATCAACTCCGCCTTGTTGGAGGCACGCCAGAGGGCGCGTTCACTGCAGGCTGCGGTGGCAGATTTTGCGTCTCGCCTCAGGGCTGCGGGCCTGGAGGCGGAACGCCGGGAGCTTCTTCAGGCTCCCTCGCTACAGGCGCTCGAACAGGCGGCACAACGTCTGGCACACCATGAGCAGCAGCAGGGAAATCTGGCCATGCAACAGGCTCTTGCGGAGCTGGGTGTCACTGCCACGTCCCGGAAACTCATACCGAAACTGAACGACCCCGAGCGCGATCGGACTGAGCAGCTGCTCCTGCAACTGGAGCTCCTTGATGACAGTCAGCGTACGTCGGAGCTTCGTGCACGCCTGGATGGATTGGATGGCGAGCCTGATTTACGCCAACGACGCCTTCGACTCGATTCACTGGCACTGCAGATCTCCCAGGCTCTGCAGAGTCGTCAGGAGGCGCTGGAGCGGCAAGCCATTCTCGATGACCTTGAGGCTCAGCTGGTTGCCTTTGAGCAGGCACCCACCGGTTTACTCACAGCCATTGCCGCCCAGCGCCAGGCCCTTCAGGAGGGACCAGCGCTCGCTGATCTGCGTTCCGCCGTACAAGCTTGGTGCCAACAGGAAGCCCGCCGGTTGGATGGTGAAAGGATCCGAAAGGTAGTGCTGGCTTCACTCCGAGAGCTCGGCTATGACGTGCGTGAAGGTATGGCGACGGGCTGGGTGGAAGGCGGATCGGTAATGCTGCAGAAAAGCGGCAGCCAGGTCTATGCCGTCGAACTGCAAGATGTCAACGGACGCCTTCGTAGTCAGGTTGTCCGCTATGGCGATCCAACGGCACCTCTCAGCGACCAACAGCAACAACGGGATACGGAGATTGAGCAGCAATGGTGTACTGCACATGCTCGGGCACTCGAAAGTCTTCGCCGGCAGGGCATTGAAGCTGAGATCAAGGCCAAACGAGAGCCTGGAGAAGTGCCAGTGGCTGTTATTAAGTCGGCCGAGGGAACACGACTCGGCAGAGAGGTTGGTCGCGGCAATCTGATGAGCAATGAAAGAAGCCCTAACGCGTAGCAGGCGCCTACATTGCATCTCCAATGGCGTGATTTGTCCATGTACCCTTGGCGATCATTGTTCTGCCTTTGCTGGACTTGTCCCGACTGCACTGTAAGTCTATCTTGACGCTCGCAAGTCTAAATACTTTCTAGCGCCGGAATTCGGGCAAGCTTGCCTCGGCCAGGCGCCATGATGACAGCGGTCAAGCTGATACTAATCAGCCTTGATAGACATAAGACTATGTCCTAGGGAGAATCTGGAAAACCACCCCGATCCAGGCGAGAATAGATTTCAGATCTCAGACCAGGACAAGATTGATGGGCGGCAAGCAGCTGGGCTTTAGTGATTATGAGCAGAGCACGGCAAAAAAGCAGACCAGACGCGAGAAGTTTCTGGCAGAGATGGACACAGTGGTGCCATGGCAGGCGCTGATCGATCTGATTGAGCCCTATTACCCCAAGACTGGTTCCAAAGGAGGCCGCCCACCCTTCCCACTGGAGACCATGCCGCGGATTCACCTGTTGCAGCACTGGTACTCCCTGAGTGATCCAGCGATGGAGGACGCCCTGATTGAGGTGCCGACCATGCGACGTTTCGCCGGGATCGACATGATCAGTGAGAGGATCCCTGATGAGACGACGATTCTGGCCTTCCGCCACCTGCTGGAGAAGCACGACCTTGGCAAGGTAATCTACTGCTTCGCAGAAGACTTCGTCTATGAGACGGTGAAAGCCCATCTCAAGGCCCGCGGCATGGCCATGAAACAAGGCACCATCATCGATGCCACCTTGATTGCCGCGCCAAGTTCCACGAAAAACAAGCAGGGAGAGAGGGATCCAGCGATGCACCAGACGCGGAAGGGCAAGCAGTGGTATTTCGGCATGAAAGTCCATATCGGCGTCGATTCTGAAAGCGGTTTAATCCACTCCGTACAGACGACCTCAGCCAACGTCCATGACCTCACCCCCGCGGCGGACTTGCTCCACGGAGAGGAAACCGTGGTCTACGCGGACTCCGGCTACCAAGGCATCGACAAGCGGTCTGAGATGGCTGATAAGGACATCGAGTTTCGCGTTGC
>JBKCPG010000115.1:0-6392 GCA_046309395.1 Cyanobacteriota bacterium
CGTGAAGGCGATGGCGCTGCCCGTGGCCTTGCGCAGGGCGTCGGTGAACAGGTTGGCCAGCGGAGTGCCGCCCTCCACATCGGCGTAGTTCATCGGCCAATCCTCCTCAATCCGCACCAGCGGCTGGGTGGTGGTGTAGCCGCGTGAGGCGAAGGCCGCCGGGCCCGAACGGCGCAGGAACTCCTCCACACGCGCCTGGATGGCCGCATCACCCCGCACCTGATCATCGACAGGGATGAGCCGGTAGGAGCGCACCGACACCCCGCTGTTGCCGAGCTCGAGCACCAGCTCCCCCAGATGTTCGCCATAGCGGCCGCTCTGAACGACCGGGCGCCCTCCCACCATCAGCGGCTCCCGCGGCAGGGTGTGGGTGTGGCCGCCCACCACCACATCGACCTCGGGAACCTGCTCCAGCAAGGTCACGTCCTCACCCCGGTCGAAGCGCCCGTCCGGACCTCGGATCACCCCGCCATGGCTGAGGGCCAGCACCAGATCCACCTTCCGCTCCCGGCGCAGACGCCGGGCCTGGCCCCGGGCCGTCTCGATCGGATCGGAAAACGTGACGGCGCCTGGATCAGCGGCGTACTTGAAGGCGTCGTAGCCGATCAGGCCGATCAGGCCGATCAGGCCGATGCGGAGCCCGCCCCGCTCGATCACGGCCTCCGGCCGGATCACCCCCTGACGATGGAGACGCCGCAGCTCCTCCAGCCGCCCGTCAGCTGCGCGGCCGATCGCCTGGCCGAGTCCATCGGGGCCCAGGTCGAACTCGTGGTTGCCGATGGTGGTGGCGTCGTAGCCCATGGCCCCCATCAGCCGCGGTTCGGCGCCCAATTCCCGGCAGGCCGCCGCCACGGCCGTCCCCATCGAGAAGTCGCCACCATCGAGCACCAGCACCGGGCCGAGCTGTTCCAATTCACGACGCCGCGCGGCGATCAAGGCACCAAGACGGGCATAGCCCCCCTTGGTGGAGTCGTTGCCTGGCAGCAGCGGCGAATAATCCCGCAGTGGCCCCACGCCCACCACATTGGAGTGCATGTCGTTTGTGTGGAGGATCGACACCACCCGCCGATCCCGCCCGGAGGCGAGATCGGCCAGGGCCTCGAGCCCCGTGAGGGAAGCACCAGTCATCAGAGACGTCAGGAGAAAGCGGCGGCGGCCCCAGCGGAGCCTCTCCAGCGCGTGCCAGCGGCCGTGAGCGGCCATCATCGCCCCAGCCTCAGGACAGCCCGGTGGTGCTGGTCATCTTGTCCATCACCTGCTCCAAAGAGAAGCTGGCGGCCTTCTGCCGAGGCGGGAATTCCTTGAAGGTCTCCAGGAACTGGGCCACATAGGCCTGGGCCGGTACCAACAGGAACACGTGATCGAGAATCCAGTCCCAGTAGGTGTTTGAGGTGATGTCCGCTCGCTCGTAGGGATCGGTCTTGAGATTGAAGATCTTCGGCACGCGCAAGGCGGTGAACGGTTCGGCCCAGATCTGCAGCGTGCCGGTGGCACGCTGCTCCATGAACACGATCTTCCAGTTGTCGTAGCGCAGACCGGTGAGGTCGCCGTCATCGGAAAAGTAGAAGAACTCCACCCGCGGGCTCTTCTCCGTCTTCCCGGTCCAATAGTCCAGCATGTTATAGCCGTCGAGGTGCACTTTGTAGTGCTGGCTTCCGGCCTGGTGACCGGCCTTGAGCTTGGCCTTGATCTCGGGTTCGCCGGCGGCGGCCAGCAAGGTGGGCAGCCAGTCAAGGTGGCTGACGATCTCTGTGAACAGCGTGCCGGGTTCGATCTTGCCCGGCCAGCGCACCAGGGCAGGCACCCGGTATGCGCCTTCCCAGTTGGAGTTCTTCTCGTTGCGGAAGGGGGTCATGCCGGCATCGGGCCAACTGTTCATATGAGGACCGTTATCGGTGCTGTACATGACCAGCGTGTCATCGGCAATGCCCAGCTCATCCAGCAGGTTGAGCATCTCACCGATGCAGTTGTCGTGATAGATCATCACATCGTGATATTCCGACTGCCAGCGCCCAGCCTGGCCGAGGTCCCGCGGGCGGGCATGGGTGCGGAAGTGCATATGGGTGGTGTTGAACCACACGAAGAAGGGTTCGCCGGAGGCCACCGCATCGCGGATGAAACGCTTGGCTTCGGCCATGAACTCCTCATCGGCCGTTTCCATCCGCTTCTTGGTGAGCGGGCCAGTGTTCTCGATGCGCTGGCTTCCGTCGCCATTGGCCCAGCAATGCAGCACCCCGCGGGGACCGTAGTTCTGGCGGAAGTTGGGGAAATCCTCCGGCTTGGGGTAATCGCGCAGCTCCGGCTCTTCCTCCGCATTGAGGTGGTAGAGGTTGCCGAAAAACTCATCAAAGCCGTGCATTGTCGGCAGATGTTCATCGCGGTCACCGAAATGGTTCTTGCCGAACTGGCCGGTGCGGTAGCCGAGGGGCTTCAGCAGCGACGCGATGGTGGGGTCCTCGGCGCGATAGCCCAGTTGAGCCCCGGGCAGCCCCACCTTGCTCAGGCCGGTGCGGAACACGCTCTGGCCGCTGATGAAGGCGGCGCGGCCGGCGGTGCAGCTCTGCTCGGCGTAGTAATGAATGAAGCGGCCGCCCTCCTTGGCGACCCGGTCGATGTTGGGGGTCTTGTACCCCATCAGACCGTCGCTGTAGCAACTAAGGTTGCTCTGGCCGATGTCATCGCCCCAGAGGATGAGAATGTTGGGTTGGCCGTTGGGCATGGCGGGGAGCACCCGGCGGGTGAGGGAACGTTGGCTTGATGATCTGGTCCCTTCCTTTCCCCAAGCCGGCATGACTGGGGTAAGAGGTTAGGGCGGAAGACCCCAGTCGTGACGTGATGGACGCCACGGGCCAGGACCAGAAGCACAGGCCCCTCCATGGTGAGCGGCTCGAGGCAAGCGGAACGCTCAAAAAGTGCGATTTTCAACGCTCCCGCTCGATCGAGGACATCGTGCGCATGGAGCAGGCCGTCAACGCCCTGCTGCCCGTGGAGCTCACCCAGTTGGCAGGGGGAACACTCCGCGGTGAGCTGCAGCCGCTCGATCTCGGTCCGCTCCAGGTGCTGCGGCTCCGCTTCGACAAGCCCCTGCACAGCGCGGGAGCCAAGCCCACCGATCGCCAGCTCATCACCCTCGATCTGGGCGCCCCCCCCAGGCAGGGGGTGATCCGCTCCCATGGGGAGGAGCTGCCGCGCCACGCCTTCTTTGGCCTGGCCGGCGGAGGCGAGATTCACCTCACCACCCCAGAACACTGCAACCTGGCCTTGCTGAGCCTCGACCGGCGGCAGTTCCTTCAGTGGGGCCTCGACCTGGGGTTTCCAGGACTCGAGGACACCCTGGCGCAAGGCAACTGGCAGACCCTCGACCCGGAGCGCTTTGCGCGGGTGCGGGGCTGCCTGAGGCGGATCTTCAACCTCGCCGAACGGAGTCCGGCCCTGATCCACGACCCGCGGATGCGCGATCTGATGGCAAGGGATCTGGTGCCCCTGCTGTTAGAGGCTCTCGCGCGGCGGGGGCACCACAGTCAGCGGCTGGCCCGGCCGCCCGCCCGGATCGAGTTGGTGAAGGCGGCGCAGCGCTGGATGGCAGACCATCCCACCGAGCCTATCACTCTGGATGCGCTCTGCAGGCAGGTGGCGGCTGGGCGCCGCACCCTGCTGCAGGGGTTCCGGGAGCAGCTGGGGATGGGGCCGATGGCGTTCCTCAAGCTCCGGCGCCTGCACGGTGTGCGCCGTGAGTTGCTGACCGCCGATCCGAACACCACCAGGATCATGGAACTGGCAGCCCGGTGGGGTTTCCTGAATCCGGGCCACTTCGCCCACGACTACCGCATGCTCTTCGGGGAACTGCCCAGCTCCACGCTCGAAGCCTGGGACGGAAGGGGCTGAGCGGCATCGACAGCCGGGCCACGGCACAAGGGGGTCTTCCTATTGCCATTGGGGGTTAGGTGGGCATCACGGAGAACGTCACTGACGCTGCCACGCCTGGAGATTGCCCTTCCCAGACTGCGGAGGCTCATTCAGAGGAGGAGATGGCATCCATCGGCAGGCTGCTGAGGCGGGCCGCTGTGTTGCAGCGACGCGAGCGCCGCCGTGGACGCAGGGTGCAGCCGCGCTTCCGGCTCTCCCAAATCGGAGTGACATCCCTTGGCGGACTGATGGCCGTGGGATTGCTCGCTCTGCTCTCAGCCTGGAGCGGCCATGTGTTGATCGTCGCGCCCCTTGGGGCCTCGTCGGTTCTGCTCTTTGGCTATCCACGCAGTCCACTGGCGCAGCCCCGCAATGTCGTGGTCGGCAACACCCTCGGAGGCTTTCTGGGAGTGGCTTTGGTCTCTCTCTTTGGCCAGGGGCCTCTGGTGCTGGCTCTGGCCGTGGGTCTGACGATTTTGTTGGGCCAGCAACTGCGCTGCCTCCATCCACCCGCCGGAGGCATGGCCTTTCTGGCGGCCTTTTTCGGGATGGGCTGGCCATTTCTTCTCTTTCCGGTGCTGATCGGATCTGTGTTGTTGGTCCTGCTGGCCTGGGGATTCAGCCGCTGGGTCCCAGGAGCAATGCCCTATCCCCTGCATTGGTTGTAGTTCGACCGGCAAGCTCAGCCGCTGCATCCAGCACAGTGCGGCCCTCACCCCCGCGAGAGCTCCAGCTGCCGCGCCAGCCACAGCTCCACGTCCTCGTAGGTGTAGCGGACGAGGTTGCCCAGCTTCACGAAGGGAGGCCCGTAACCGCTGGAGTTCCAGCTGTAGATGGTGGAGAGCGACACCCCCAGGTAGGTGGCCAGGGTTTCCGGTGTGTCGAAGCCGCTCGGCAGGCTGGTGGTGCTGGTGTCGGCGTTGGCGGCGGCGCGGCGCTTGGGCAGGAACAGCCAGCTCCCCATCGGCAGCTGGTCCGACGGACGGCCGGTGATGGTGGGGTTGAGGCCCCGCGGGGTGGTCACGGTGGTGCCGTGGCGCTCGGCCAGCACGTTGAGGCTGTCGCCAGGGCCCACCACCGCCACCCGGTTGGGTTTGAGCGCGGCCTGGATCCGTTCGCCCAGCAGGGGCTGGGTCAAGGAGCCGATCCCACCGGCGCCGTAGAGCCCGCCGAACTCAGTCACCGAGAAGGCAGCCAACTGCCCCCGGCTGGGGGAGGGAAGCACGCCGGGGGTGCGCGGCTCCGTGAGCGGCCCCAGCCACACGGCACCGAAACAGGGGGTGAGCAGGGCCGGGGTTGTGGCTGAGACGGGCCGGATGCCGCTTGTGCTCCAGGCCACGTTGGTCGCCAGCCAGTCCCGGGGTTGGGACGGTGTCAGCGGTAGCACCGCCCCACGGGTGAGGTAGCCCTCGTCAGTGGAGTCGCCGGTATCGAGCCCCGGGGCGTTCTCCTTGCTGGAGATCCCCCGCAGGCGTTTGAGGAACCCCTCGAAGACAAACCTCCCCGTGCGGGTGGAATCGAGCACGCCAGGGATGGCGTTCGAGAACAGAAGGATGCGGGCGTTGGCGTGGGGCCGCGGTGCCGAGGGGTCAGCACAGGAGTGGTGGTCACGGCTCAGCCCCGCTCCAGTGCCGCCTTGAACCCCTGCCCTGGCCGCTCAACTGGGGGGTCGCGGCTCCAGTTCGCCAGGGTAGGGAGCATCAGCGGCAGCGCCTGGACATGGCTCGAAGACCATGCGCTTGAGGGCCATGTTCACGGTGTTGTTGCTGATGAAGCCGGTGGCGGTGCGCTGGCTCTGGAAGACATGGCCACTGGGGCCCCTGATGGCATGCTGGGCCTGGAACAGCGCCGCGGCCTGGCGGGAGAAGGGCACGAGGTGCTCACGGCGCTTGCCGCGACGGCCCTTCATGCGCTCAGCCGGGATGGTCCAGAGGGCCTCTTCCAAGTCGAGCTCCTCCCAGCGGGCGGCGATCAGCTCGCTGGTGCGCACGAAGGTCAGGGCCAGCAAGCCCATGGCGTTGAGGGTGCTGGCATCGGCGCCGATGCTGTTGGCGCGCATGGCCGACAGCGGCTCAGCCTCCGCTCGCGGGAAAGATGCCCTTGTTGAGCTTCTTGAGGACGTCATCGCTATGCCGCTCCGTCCAGGTACCGGCCATTTTGGTGGCGTGCCAGTCGAGCGCAACGGCCTCAAAGGTGAGCTGGGCATGTTTGCCCCAGCGCTGATCTTTGCTGCGTTTCTTAGCATCACAGGGATTGATTCCGTCTTCATAGAGAAGACGTTTCTGCTCATCGCGAATGTCGCGTGCAGCCTTGAGCGAAATCCTGGGGTAGGGCCCGATGCGCAAATCCTGCCGACGGCCATCCTTGGTGGGCGGGAAGCGGTGCCGCCAAAGCCAGTACTTGCCGCCGGCGGGGTCGACCTCAAGAAGCAGGCCGCCGACGCCCAAGACCCGGTACCGCCGAGATCCCTGTGGCAGAGCGCGAAC
>JBKCPG010000116.1:0-12130 GCA_046309395.1 Cyanobacteriota bacterium
GGCGACGGCGGTCGCGGTGGCGGTGGCCGTCGCCGTGGCGGTGGTGGCGGCTGGCGTCAGCCCCCCCTCATGCACCGGATCCGCGGCCGGGCTCACTGATGGCGCCCCGTCGCCCAAGTGGCTGCGGTGGCCATCCACAAACTCGAAGTCGTGGCGGAACATGCCGATCAGGTGCTCCTCCAGCCCCATCATCAACGGGTGCACCCAAGCGTCGAAGATCACATTCGCCCCCTCCCAACCCATCTGGGGGGAGTAGCGGGCGGGCACATCCTGCACATGGAGCGGCGTGCTGATGACGGCGCAGGGGATGCCCAGCCGCTTGGCGCTATGGCGCTCCATCTGGGTGCCGAGCACCAGCTCGGGGGCCGCCTCCGCCATCGCTTTTTCCACCACCAGGTAGTCGTCGCTGATCAGGGCCTCCAGGCCCAGCTCCTTGGCGGCGGTCCGCACCTCCCGGGCCAACTCCCGGCTGTAGGTGCCCAGGCCCACCACCTCAAACCCCAGCTCCTGGCTGGCAATGCGGGCCGCGGCGACGGCATGGGTGGCATCGCCAAAGATGAACACCCGCTTGCCAGTGAGGTAGGTGGAATCCACGGAGCGGGAATACCAGGGCAGGCGGGAGAGGCGCTCGCTCTCGGCCTTGGCGCCCGGGTTGGTCAGCGAGCCCGCCGCTGGCGCGGCCTCAGCGGCGGGCTCCAGCCCCAGCAGGCCCGTGAGTTCCTTGAGGAACGCCGTGGTGGCGGCGATGCCGATCGGCACCGTTTTCACGGTGGCCATGCCGAACGCGCGTTCCAGCCAGCCGCACACCGGCGCCGCCACCTCGGGATAGAGGCAGAGATTCGCGTCAGCGGTGGGGATGCGCGTCAGATCGGCCGGCCGGGCGCCCAGGGGCGCCACCACGCTCACATCGATGCCGTGCTCGGCCAGCAGGCGGGTGATCTCCCGCACGTCATCGCGGCAGCGGAAGCCCAGCAAACTGGGCCCCAGCAGATTCACCCGGGGCCGGCGGCCTTCCTCCTTCCAGCGGGTGGGGGCGATCTTCGGGCTGCCCGGCGGCGGCACCTGCTCTTTGAGCAACCCCCGCACCAATTGATAGAACGTTTCGGCGGCGCCCCAGTTTTCCTTCTTTGAATAGGCGGGAAGCTCCAGGCTCACCATCGGGATGCCGCCCAGGTCCATGCCGGCGGCCAGGGCGCCGGGCTGATCCTGGATCAGCTCAGCGGTGCAGCTCTCGCCCACCAGCAGGGCCTCCGGTTGAAACCGCTCCACCGCTTGGGCGATGGTGCGCTTCACCAGCTCGGCCGTGTCGCCCCCCAGATCCCGGGCCTGAAAGGTGGTGTAGGTGACAGGGGGCCGCTTGTCGCGACGCTCGATCATCGTGAACAGCAGATCGGCGTAGGTGTCGCCCTGGGGGGCATGGAGCACGTAATGCACCCCCTCCATGGAGGCGGCGATGCGCATGGCGCCCACGTGGGGGGGGCCTTCATAGGTCCAGAGGGTGAGTTCCATGGCGACAGGCGGGAGCGGGAAACAGGTGGGGGAGAGGGGAAACGGAGGGTCAGCCTGGTGGGGTGCGGGCGGCGGGCGGCTGGCCGGAGCGAGGGCGCCTAGGCAAAGCTGAGGAGGTGGCGGCGACGCAGGGGGCGGGCGAAGAGTTCGGCCAGCTCACCGGCCTGGTCGCAGCCGTGGATCGGGCTGAACACCAGCTCGATCGACCACTTGGTGGCCAGCCCCTCGGCCTCCAGGGGATTGGCCAGGCCCAGGCCGCACACGACCAGATCAGGCCGCTCTGCGCGGACCCGCTCCAGCTGACGCTCCACATCCTGCCCCTCGCTGAGCTGGGTGCCCGGCGGCAGCAGGGCCTGCTCGGCGGCCATCAACTGGCGATCCAGGTAGGGCACGCCCACCTCCACCAGCTCCATGCCGCATTCGCGGGCCAGGAAGCGGGCCAGGGGAATCTCCATCTGGGAATCGGGCAGCAAGAAGAGCCGCTTGCCCGCCAACACCTCCCGGTGGGGCGCGATGGCCCGCCGGCCCCGCTCCACCAGCGGATCCAGCACGGCGGCCACGGTGGCCGGATCCAGGCCAAAGGCGGCGGCGGCGGCCTCCATCCACAGGCGGCTGCCCTCCACCCCGAAGGGATAGGGGCTTTCGATCAGCTGACCGCCCCGGTGGGTAAGGGCGCGGGCGGTGGCGCTGAGGAACGGCTGGGCCAGCAGGAGGCGGGTGCCCTTGCCGATGGGCGGCAGGTCGGTGGATCGGCGGGGGGGCAGGCTGCGCACCCGGGGGATGCCCATCCGCTCAAAGAGGGTGGTGAAGCGATCTTCCACCGCGTCGGCCAGGGTGCCCACGATCAGCAGCTGCTCCTCGTCGTCGCTGGGGAGCAGGGGAAGCAGGGCCATCAAGGCCTGGTCTTCTCCCTGGGTGAAGGTGGTTTCGATGCCGCTGCCGGAGTAATTGAGCACCCGCACCCGGCCGGCCATCTGCTGGGTGAGGCGCTCGGCGGCCCGGGACAGGTCGAGCTTGATCACCTCGCTGGGGCAGGAGCCCACCAAGAAGAGGGTGCGGATCTCCGGACGCCGCTCCAGCAGATCGCGCACCAGCCGGTCGAGCTCGTCATTGGCATCGGCCAGCCCCGCCAGATCCCGCTCCCCGAGAATCGCCGTGCCGAAACGGGGCTCCGCGAAGATCATCACCCCGGCGGCGCTCTGGATCAGGTGGGCGCAGGTGCGGGAGCCCACCACCAGAAAGAAGGCGTCGGGCATGCGCCGGTGCAGCCACACGATGGAGGTGAGCCCGCAGAACACCTCCCGCTGGCCGCTTTCCTTGAGCACCTCCGGCAGCGCGACGGTGACACCAGTGGCGTCAGCGCTGGAGGCACCGGCGGCGCTGGCGGGGGTGGCAACCATGGATGAAGCGGCGTTGACCCCTCACAGTTAGCCAGCCCGGGCAGGGGGTGGGGAGGTCTCGTCACAACTTTTGGGATCGGGGGCTTGAGAGGATGGGGCGATGAGCCAAGCCACCCTTCCCCCCCCACCCGAGCCCAGCGCGGAACTTCTGGGACGGGCCGCCGCCGTCCGGCGCGGCGCCATGGCCCTGGCCCAGTGCGGCGACGGGGAGCGGCGGGCGGCGGTGGAGGCCATGGCCGACACCCTGGAGCGGGCGCGGGAGCTGATCCTGCGGGCCAACCAGGCCGACATGGAGGCCGCCGTCGCCGAGGGACTGGCCCCCGCCCTGGTGGCCCGCCTCAAGCTGGACGGGCCCAAATTGGCCGGAGCCATCGAGGGCGTGCGCCAGGTGGCGGCCCTGCCGGATCCCCTCGGCCGGCGCCAGCTGCACACCGAGCTGGATGAGGGCCTGGTGCTGGAGCGGATCACCGTGCCCCTGGGGGTGGTGGGCGTGATCTTTGAGGCCAGGCCCGACGCGGTGACGCAGATCGCCTCGTTGGCGATTCGCTCGGGCAATGGCGCGATCCTCAAGGGCGGTCGGGAGGCGGCCCGCTGCTGCCAGGCCATCCTGGAGGCGCTCAAAGAGGGCCTGGCGGCCAGCGCCGTGGATCCGGGCTGCCTGGAGCTGCTCACCAGCCGGGAAGAGAGCCTGGCGCTGCTGCGGCTCGATGGGCTGGTGGATCTGATCATCCCCCGGGGCTCCAACGCCCTGGTGCGCTACATCCAAGACCACACCCGCATTCCGGTGCTGGGCCACGCTGACGGCCTCTGTCATCTGTATGTGGATGGGGCGGCCGATGTGGAGCGGGCGGTGCGGCTCACCCTCGACAGCAAGGTCCAATACCCGGCCGCCTGCAACGCCATCGAAACCCTGCTGGTGCATCAAGCCATCGCCCCTCGGTTCCTGCCGGCGGCCATCGCGGCCTTGGAAGGGGCGGGGGTGGAGCTGCGGGGCGATCCCCGGGCCCGAGCCCTGGGAGTGTCCGCCGCCGCCAGTGACGCCGACTGGGACACGGAGTATTCCGATCTGGTGCTGAGCGTGAAGGTGGTGACCGATCTGGAGGAAGCCCTGGCCCACATCGACCGCCACGGCTCCCGCCACACCGAGGCCATCTGCACCGAGGACGCCGCGGCGGCGGAGCGGTTTCTGGCGAGCGTGGACAGCGCGGGGGTGTATTGGAATTGCTCCACCCGCTTCGCCGATGGCCAGCGCTACGGCTTTGGCGCGGAGGTGGGCATCAGCACCCAAACGCTGCCGCCCCGGGGCCCGGTGGGGTTGGAGGGGTTGGTGACGTACCGCTACCTGTTGCGAGGCCAGGGCCACATCGCCGCCGACTACGCCAGCGGCGCGCGCGCCTTTCAACACCGCCCCCTGGAGCTGTGAGCGACACCCCCCTGGTGCTGGTGCACGGGCTGTGGGACACTCCGGCGCTGTTCAACAGCCTGGGGCGGGCCATCGGCGGTCGTCGGGAAGTGTTCATTCCCCATCTGCCCCATGGCCTCGGAGTGGTGCCCTTGGAAGAGCTGGCCGCGGCTCTGGGCCAAGGCATCGAGGCTCGCTTCGGCCGGGAGGGGCCCATTGACGTGATGGGCTTTTCCATGGGGGGAGTGATCAGCCGGACCTGGATCCAGCTGCTGGGGGGCGGGGAGCGGGTGCGGCGCTTCACCAGCGTGGCCAGCCCCCAGCAGGGCACCTGGACCGCCCAGCCCTGGCCGGGCCGGCTTCTGGCGAGCGTGGGCGACATGAAAGTGGGCAGCGACCTGCTGCGGCGCCTCAACGGCGATCCCAAGGCGCTGGAGGGGATCGACTGCTGCTCGCTGTATTGCCTGGCCGACGTGATGGTGGTGCCGGGCTGGAGCGCCGTGCTGCCGGTGGGGCGCCGGGAGGCGCTGCGGCCCCTCCATCTGCAACACCACGAGTTGATGGCCCATCCGGCCTCCGTGGCCCAGGTGGCCCGGGAGCTGCTGCGGCCCTGAGGGGTGCGACGGCTGGAGGCGGGAATCGATAGGGTTGGCTCCACAGATGGGCGTGTGGGCGGTGGCAGCGGGGCAAGGCGAAACGGGGCTGGAAAGTCCAGGGGGCTGGAGCGAGCTCACGGCGATCAACGCGGCCAAGGGGCTCACGATCCTGCTGTTGCTTGTGCTCGCGGCCCTGGTGGGGGTGCGCGACATGCGCCAGGTGGTGTATTTGAGCCTGCACATCAGCTACTGCCTCTGGTGGCTGCTGGAGCAATGGCTGTTTCCCCAGCGGGGGCGACAGCTCTTCACCGAGCGGGTGGGGCCCGGGCGCTTTGCCCTGGCCCTGCTCTTCATCGGGGTGCTCTACAGCCTGCCCGGGTTGCTGGCCTTTCTCAATCCCGAGCCGATCTCCCATGGGGCGGTGGCGTTGGCGCTGGGGCTGTTCAGCTTCGGCGGCTTGATCAATGCCAGCGCGGATGTGCAAAAGATGACGGCCAAGGCCATGGGGGCCGGATTGGTGTCCGATGGAATCTGGCGACAGGTGCGCCATGTGAACTATCTGGGAGATTTGCTGCGCTACCTGAGTTTTGCCGTGGTGGCGGGCTCAGGATGGGCCTACCTGGTGCCAGGACTGGTGCTGCTGATTTACCTGCGACGCATTGGCCAAAAGGAAGCCCAGATGGCCGCCAAATACCCGGATTTCGAGGCGTATCAGGGCCGGAGCACACGGCTGCTGCCATGGATCTGGTGAAACGGTGGGGCCTGCTTTTGGCGCTTGGGCTGCCCTTGGGGAGCCCTTTGGTGGCTTCGGCTTCGTTCAGCGCCCAGCTGATCGTTCAAGCCGCGCCTCCCGTACCAGCGCCGTCGCCCGCGCCTTCGGTGCCCGCGCCTTCGGTGCCCGCGCCTCCGTTGGCCGCCAAGCCGCTGTTGGGAGTGTGGCTCACTTTGAACGACATGGGCACCCTGCGCGACCGGCCGAAGCTGGAGGAGGCGGTGCGGAGGCTGGGGCGGCTGGGCTTCACCACCGTCTATCCGGTGGTGTGGAACGGCGGCTATGCCTATTACCCCAGCGCGGTGACCCAGCGGCGAAAGATTCAGGATTTCACCGTGCGGGGGCTGCAAGGCCAAGACCCCCTGGCGGAGTTGATCACCCTCTCCCGCGAGCAAGGGATGCGGGTGGTGCCGTGGTTTGAGTTTGGCTTCATGGCGCCGCCCAGCTCGGAATTGGCCCAGCGCTATCCCCAATGGCTCACCCAGAAGCGCGATGGAGGCACCACGTCGATGAGCGCGGCGGGGGAGGTGGTGTGGCTGAATCCATTCCGGCCGGAGGTGCGGCAACTGCTCACCGAGTTGGCGGTGGAAGTGGTGACGCTCTACGACGTGGACGGGGTGCAAATGGATGATCACTTCAGCCTGCCGAGCGACTTTGGCTACGACGCCTACACGCGCGCGCTGTATCAGCGGGAAACCGGGCGCGCGGTCCCGGCCAACCCGCGGGATCCGGCCTGGGTGCGTTGGCGGGCCGACAAGCTCACGGCCTTTTTGCGGAGTCTGCGGGCCACCTTGAAAGCCCGCAAGCCCGGCCTGATCTTTTCCCTCTCCCCCAACTACGCCGACTTCGCCTACAAGTTGCAGCTGCAAGATTGGCGAAGCTGGGTGCGCTCGGGCCTGGTGGATGAGGTGGTGGTGCAGCTCTACCGACCGGATCTGGAGAGCTTCACCGCCGAGCTGGGCCGGCCGGAGTTTTTGGAGAAACGGGTGCCGATGGCGGTGGCCCTGATGGCGGGCCAGCGAAACCGCCCCACCCCGATCCCCCTGCTCAGAGGAAAGGTGGAGGCGGCCCGGCGGCGAGGTTTGGGCGTGGCGTTGTTCCACTACGCGCCACTGTGGGAGGCGACGGCGGATCCGGCGGGGCGGCTGCGGGAGTTGGAGGCGCTGCTGGGGCCCTCGCCCGGAGACTGATCCGCGGGCTTCCGTCCTACCAATCTGGTGTCCATTCCCCCCCTCTGATGACTCCAAGAGACTGGCTCTGGCTCCTTCACCCCGCCCTGGCGGTGGCGGCGATCTACCCCCTGATCGGCATCGTGGCCCGACTGGGCGCGCAAACCCGCCAGCGGCGGGAGGGGTGGGCCAAACGACCGCCCACCACCGGCCGCGACCACAGCGATTTGGGCCGCTGGCTGGCCCTTGGGGTGGTGGCGATCGTGCTGGTGGCGCTCACGGTCGTGATCGCCACGGCGGCCCCGCCAGCTGAGTTTCGCGGCGGGGCGGGAAGAGCGGTTCAGTTGCTGCTGGTGTTGGCGGGCACGACGGCGAGCCTGGGGGCCCTGTGGTGGGCGAGCGCGAAGGGGTCGCGGCTGGCCTTCGCGGTGATCACCTGGCTAGGGGTGCTCACCCTTGGGGCCCAGCCGGAGGTGTTTCGCCGGGGCGACCACCCGTTGAGTGCTGAATTTTGGAGCTCCCATTACTGGAGCGGGGTGGCGGTGGTGGGGTTGATGCTGTTCTCCCTGGGGGCGAAAGCGGAGATTCTTCGGGAGCCCCGCTGGCGGCGGGTCCACGTGGGGGCGAGCGTGCTGGCGGGGGTGCTGTTTGTGGGGCTGGCGATCAGCGGCGCCCGCGACCTGTTGGAACTGCCCCTTCACTGGCAGAAGCCCGCCCTGGCGGCCTGCGACTGGACCGCCAAAGTGTGCGCGGCGCCGGCCCCGAAGGGCCACGATGGGAGTTAGAGCCGCTCGATGCCGAGTTCCGGAAGCGCCGCCTCTTCCACCCACACCGAAACGGAGCCCGCGGGGCAGCGCCATTCGGCCCAGCCATCGCCGTTGGTGGTGATGGTGTCGCGGATGTGGCCGGTGAGATCGCGGAAGGCGGTGTGCCGTTTGCCCACCTCCATCCACTTGGAGCCCGCGTCGCCATCGCTCATGAGCACAGCCATGGCCCGGGGATGACCCGGCGTGCCGAGGCGGGTCCAGCCGATGGTGTTGAAGTGGTCGATGTAGTCGTACTGGGGGCCATAGCAACAGTGGGTGCGGGCCAGCAGGAAACGGTCGATGAGGAAGCGATGGCTGGGCAACCAGATGTCGTATTCAGGACCCTCGCCGCCCTTCTTCTCCTTGTAGTGGGCGCCGTAGTAATCGGCGTGGAAGATGCAGGGGTAGCCCTGGTCGCGCAGGAGGATGAAGGCGTAGGCCAGGGGCTTGAACCAGGCCTCCACCACCGATTCCAGCGATTGCAGGGGCTGGGTGTCATGGTTATCCACAAGCGTCACCGCCAGCAGGGGCATGGTTTGCATCAAGGTGCCCTCAAGCAGACGACGCATGTCGTAGTGGCCCCCGCAGCGGCTGGCGATGTGGAAGTTGTTGTGGAGTGGAGCGTCGAAGAGATGCATGCGGCCCCCTGAGTTGGCGGCATACCAGGAGAGGGAGGCCAGGTCGTAGGTCCAGTACTCACCCACGACGAAGTGGGTGTGGTGGGCGTGGTGATCGAGGTCGTCGATCCAGTCGAGGAAGAAATCGCTGCTGATGTGCTTGATGGCATCCAGGCGGAAGCCATCCACTTTCAGGGTGTCGTGCATCCAACGGCCCCAGTATTTGAGCTCACCACGCACCTCCGGATGGTTGATGTTGAGATCGCAACCCATCAGGTAGTCGTAGTTGCCTTTTTCCAAGGCCACATTGCCTTCGAAGGCCGCGCCCTGGGTTTTCCAGATGGCCTTGTAGTCGGGCCGCAGTTGATTGCTGTCCACAGCGTCGAAGTGGTACCAGTGCCATTGCATGGTGGAGTGGGCGCCCCCGCGCTTGTCAAAGCGAAACTGGGTCCAGGCGCGGATGGGCTGCTCATCCTCAAGGGCGCGGTTGCGATCGGAGGGGTCGTAGGGGGTGGCCCGATAGTCCTCCGGATCGTCAGCCCACATCTTGTGATTGAAGACGGCGTCGGCGTACACCTGCATGCCAACGGCGTGGCAGGCCGCCACCGCTTCCTCGTATTCGGCCCGGGTGCCGTACTTGGTGGCGACAGTGCCTTTCTGGTCGAATTCTCCCAAATCAAACAGGTCGTAGACGCCGTAGCCCACATCCCAGCGGCTCCCTCCCTTGGAGGCTGGAGGAAGCCACAGGCCGGTGATGCCCGCCTTGGCCAGCTCGGGAGCCGCTTCTTTCAGGCGACGCCAGTGCTGGCCATCGGCTTCGCCGTACCAGTGGAACCACTGCATCATGGTGCCGTTGAATTCGGTGGGAACCGGCACGGCCTTGGCGCCAAGCTCGGCCTCATGGGTGGCGAGCCACTGGCGCATGAGGCGGACGGCGGCCTCGGCGGTATCGACGGCGGGATCACGCTCAGCCTCGAGCACCAGTTGTTTGAGCGACTCGAAAAGGGCGGCCATAGAAACAATCCATCCAACGTTCAGGTTAGGGTTGCCGTCGCCCGCCCACCCATCTCGCCACCAGACCCACACCATTGGCGCGGGGGGATGGCGCTACAGGCCAAGGGCCCGGGCGATGGCTTGGGCGACGGGCGGATGGGAGAGGTAGCCAGGAATGGCGTGGGCGTCGGCGCCTGGATTCTCGAAATCGGCGATGTTTTCGATGTTGGGGGAAAAGGGTGGGGCGGCGAGATCGCGGTTGAGGCTCACCACATCATCGGGATCGCGGGAATTGATCCAGCGGTCGATGCCCGCCGGTGTGGCGAAGGAGGGGCCGAGGGCCCGTCGCACGGTGGAGAGGGTGAGGGGCGAGCCCAAGGTGACGTAGAGGGGCACCCGGACCGGGTGGCCAGCGGCGGCGAGCAGCCGCAGCAGCTTGAAGCTCACCACCGTGCCGAGGGAGTGGGTGACCAGCACCATGGGCCCCCCTTCGAGGTGGGGGCGCACCAGGGCATCGACGGCGACGGTGGCCCGGGGGTTTTTGAGATAGGCATGGGCCTGGTCGAGCAGGCGCACCGCGAGGTCGCCCCGGAACGGGGAGAGGCGTTCGATCAGGCTCACCAGGGCGTTGATGCGCCGGCTCATGGGAAACCCCTGATCAACAGCGATCCCCACGCCGGCCTCGGAGCTGACCCGCTCCTGCTCGGTGGTGATCTCGGCGGGGCTGATCCCCAAGGCGGCGGCTTGCTCATCGAGGCCTTCGGAGAGGAATTGGGCCAGGGAGCGGTCGTCCTCGGGGCTGGCGCCCTGGGCGATGGCGCCGGCGGCTCCGCTCTTTGCCGCTTCAAAGAGGGCGTCGCCATAGAAGGGCATGGACACCGGCACATCGGCGAGGGCGCCGGGGCGGCCCAGGCCGCTTTCCAGATCGGTGATCCACTCCTGGCGAAGGGCATCTGGATTTTTGCGCTGCTGGTTGATGCCGTGAACAAGGACGAGGCGCATGGGATCAGGACGGAGGGAAGAGGAGGTGAGCGAGCTGATCGCCCCCCGAGGCGGTGAGGGTGGTGAAGGGAGCGGGCAGGAGATCGGAAGTGAGCTGGGCCAGGCCGGCCGGATAGAGATCGGGTCGACCCTCGGGCTCCAGGCGATCCCAGCCCTGGCGCAGCCAGGGGAAGGCGCCGGCCAGCACGCCCTCGATGGGAGGGGTGGCGCTTCTCATGAAGAGGGGGATGGTGCGGGCGCCTTCGGCTTCGGGCACGGGTGGCACGAGCACCCGCACCAAGCCCTCGGCGTCGCGATGGGCCTCCAGGCGGCCGAGGAGGGCGATGTCGAAGGGGACGGGCTGGCCCTGTTGGGCGAAGTAGAAGGCGGCGCGGCGCACGTTGGCGAGGTCGCCCATGGAATCGTGCAGGTAGGCCGCCAACACGCCGAGCATGGGATCGGCGTGCTTGGACCCCCGCAGCATTTCAACGAGCTCCGGGGCCTGCTCGCGGCGGAGGGCACCGGCGCGCAGGCTGGCCATCATCCGCTCGGTGTCGGGGGAGAAGGGCGTCTCCATGGAGCGGTAGATCACCGCCTGGGCCCCCACCTCATCCACGCTGAAGCTGAGCACGAAGCCGGGCAGGGCGGCGGCCCCGACCCAGCGACCATCCGTGAGTTGGGCCAGGAGGGGGAGGGGTTGGCGGAGGGGGAGGCCGCCTGGCCACCAAGGGGAGGGAAGGAAGGACGCCGTCGGCTCGACGCGCCACCAACCGGGTTGACCATGGGGCTGGGCCGTGGCGGGGGGACCAAGAAGGCCTCGCTGGGCCTCGGCCCCGGAGAGGGTGAAACCGGCGCCGGTGTCGAAATGGGTGGGCCGGCTCTCCGCTTGGAAAGCGGCCATGGAGGCGTTCATCCGCTGGTGTTCGACCGATGAGGAGGCGACCATCGCGGCCTGGTCTCCGGCGACGACAGCGGCGAGGGTGGGGGCCTCGGGCTCGGGAGCCCCACCTCGCACGGGGCTGGAGGGCTGGAGGGCTGTCGGCTGAGTGGTCCAGCTTTCCCCGGGAAGGGGGTTGATCCGACCGCCGCCGTCTGACCCACCCATGCCGGCAATCAAAACCGCGCTGGGATCGGGCCAGGGGATGGGAGGAGGGGGCGGCGAGGGGAGCGATCCCCCCGGCACGTAGACATTCCGCGGAGGGCGGATGGGGGTGATGATGTGGGGGTTGAGGATGGCCCCGTAGCGAGCCGCCAGCGGAGGCACTTCGCTTTCGAGAAAGTTGGCAAGGGTGAAATTCGTGATGGCCCGGGTGGAATCTTCCTCGTCGAAGGCCTTGCGATGGACACCTGAGAGAGCCTCGGTCATCAACCCGGAGAAGACGCAACGGCTTTCGGCCGCCGTCCGGCCCGGAATCATCCAGGCGGCGCGAGCGGGCGAGGCGGCGAACCAGAGATCCTCTTGGGGGAGAACCTCGTCAAAAGGACCCCGCTGGAGCACCGGATCGCCGTCCACATCCCTGGTGTTGGCGTCGACGATGGTGCGACAGGCATCGGAGATGAGGATCAATTGGCGAAGGCCGTAGCGCTTGAGGCGATCGCGGAGGGTGGCGATCGAGACGCCCTTGCGCTCCTGATCCCATCGAGACAGGAGCCAGAGGTCGTCAGCGGCCCAGCTGGAGAGGCCATGGCCGGCGAAATAGAGGAGAAGGCGATCAGGTTGATGGGCGAGGAGAGCGTCCAGGGCGCTCTTGACGTCGTCCAGTTCAACGGGCCTGACCTCATCGGTGAGCCATTGGGTGAGATAGCCTTGGGATTGGGCCCAGGCGGCGATGGCGTGCGCTCCATTGACGGCGCCGCGGAGATAGTCGAGGGGTGGAGCGTCCCC
>JBKCPG010000117.1:0-12460 GCA_046309395.1 Cyanobacteriota bacterium
GCCACGCCACCCCTGGAAGCGAAGGCCCGCGCGCACCTCCAGGTGGTTGTAGATCTCGCCGTTGAACACCAGGGTGATCCGGCCGCCGTGGCTGGTGATGGGCTGGGCCCCCGCGGCCGTGAGATCGAGGATGGCCAGGCGAGTGTGGCCCAGCCCATCACCAGCCACGGCGGCCGGATCACCCTGGTGTTCAACGGCGAGATCTACAACCACCTGGAGGTGCGCGCGGGCCTTCGCTTCCAGGGGTGGCGTGGCCACAGCGACAGCGAGACCTTGGTGGAGGGGCTCGCCGAGAAGGGCGCCGCCCTGCTGGGCGAACTCAGCGGGATGTTCGCGTTCGCCGCGTACGACGCCGAAACCGGCGAGCTGCTGCTGGCCCGCGACCGATTGGGCATCAAGCCCCTCTATCTCCAATGGGCGGAGGACGGCCTGCGCTTCGCCTCCGAGCGCCGGGCCCTGGATGGGGGCTGTCAGCTCACGGCCGATCAGGTGAGCGAGATGTTGGCCTGGGGCCACCTCAGCACCCCCTTGGCGTGTCCCGCGCCAGGGGCCCAGGGCCCGGCGAGCCTGCCTGCCGGCATGGTGGTGCGCCTCCAGCCCCAGCGCCCGCCGGAGCCCCAGCGCTACTGGCCCTCCCAGGCCGCCGCCGATTGGAGCCCCCTGCCCATCGGCTCCGCCAGCGAGGCCCGCCATCAGGTGCGGGAGTTGCTGGAGCGGGTGGTGCGGGAGCACCTCCTCTCGGATGTGCCCGTGGCCTGCTTCCTCTCCTCTGGCCTGGATTCCGGAATCCTCACCGCCCTGGCCTGTCGCTTCCAACCGGGCCAGATCGCCAGTTTCACCGTCGCCTTCGCCGGAGCCCCGGAGGATGAGAGTGCCCTGGCCGCAGAGATGGCCCGCCACTGCGGCAGCGACCACCATGAGCTTCATCTCAGTGACGACCAGGCCCTGGGCTGGATCGCCGATGGGCTGTCCGCGATGGACGGGCCCACCGCCGATGGGCTCAACACCTACCTGGTGAGCCGGGCGGTGGCGGAGCGGGGCATCAAGGTGGCCCTCAGCGGCCTGGGGGCCGATGAAACGTTTGGAGGGTATCCCTCCTTCCGCATGGTGCCCTGGCTGCGCCAACTCCGCCGCCTGCCCGCTCCCCTTCGCCGGGAGGTGGTGGGGCGCGTCGGGTCGCGACTGCGGCCCAAGCTCCAGGGCCTGCCGGCTTGGGATCGCTGGGCGGTGGGGGTGTCGATGCGCCGCTTCCTCGGCGACGCGGATCTGCTGGCGGCGGGGGCCAAGCCCTTGCGGTGGCCCGAGCCTCCCCCGGCGCCGCTGCGCCAGAGCCACGGGCAGATCAGCTGGGCGGAGCTGTTTGGCTACTGCGAGCCGATGCTCCTGCGGGACAGCGATGTGTTCAGCATGGCCTCCAGCCTGGAGCTGCGAGTTCCCTTCCTCGACCATCGCCTGGTGGAGTTGGCCCTGCGGATGCCCCAGGCATTTCACGGGCCGGCCAAGGGGCTGCTGCGGGAGGCCTGCCAGGATCTTTTCCCCGCCGAGTATCTCAACCGTCCCAAGCAGGGTTTCACGCTGCCCATGCGCCCCTGGATGCTGGGACCCCTGCGGGGCCTGTGCCTTGATCGGCTCGACAGCCTGCGGGCCAGCGGCTGGCTGGATCCTCTTTGGATCGACGCCCAGTGGCGGGCCTTCGAGGCGGAGGGGTTGCGCTGGACCCGGGCCTGGAACCTGGTGGTGCTGGGGGAGTTCGCCGCCCGGTCGGGCCGCCCCTCCGCCGACTAGGTCAATACAGCTGCATGCGCACCGCCTCGGAGAGGGTCGGCACGTCGGGCTCCCGACCCCGCAGGCACTCCACCAGGGCAAAGGCGAGCAGCAACACCGTGCCCAGAAAGATGGTGTTGTCGAGCGTGCGCACCAGCAGGGTGTTGCCGAAGGTCTGGCGGAGCAGGATCTCCATGGCCAGCTGGAGGAGGATGAGCAGGATGTCGATCATCAGCGCCAGCAACACGTTGAAGCGCACGGCGTAGGGTACCTGGGGATTGCGCACCACGGCTCCGTAGAGGACCAGAAACAACAGGAGTCCGCCGAGCCCGAAGCCGCCGATGGAAAACAAGCTCTCAAACTGAAGCATGGGCAGGGCGGGGAGGCCGAGCAAGCTCAGCCAGGGAAACTGACTCATCAACGGCTTGCCAAAGCCCAGGGCATCACTCCAGGGCAGCGAGTAGGCCAGGGCGGCGAGCAGCCGCTGCCAGATCGGGGGACCGTCCATGAACGCTGCCGCTTGGTGTCGTTGGGGACAGCTAAGGCTAGGGCTCGGCCAGGGCCGCCCGCGCCGCCTGGCGCATGGCCTCCACCGGGATGGTGTCGCGTCCGCTCCAGAGCCGCAGGGCGGCGGCCCCCTGCTGCACCAGCATCTCCAGCCCGTCGACGCAGCGGCATCCCCGATCCGCCGCCAGGCGCAGCAGCGTTGTGGGCCGGGGTGTGTAGATCAGGTCGTACACCGTCGCCCCGGGCCGGAGACGCTCCAGCGCGGCGGCATCCAGGGGGCTGGCCAGGGCGGCGGCCGGATGGGTGGCGGAGGCCATGCCCACCGGGGTGGTGTTCACCACCAGATCGGCCTCCTCCAGCCAGCGGCTGAGGGGCCCCGCCTCTTTCGGCTCCAACGTTTTCGGCTCGAGCCGCTTCGGCTCCGGCTCCTCCGGCCCCCAAGCCACCGGTTCCAGCCCGGGGGCCCAAGCGCTGACGCTCTCCAGCAGGGCGGCACGGGCATCGGCCCGCCGGGCGGCCACGCCGATGCGCTCCACCCCCAGGGCCACCAGGCCAGCGATCACCGCCCGAGCACTGCCGCCGCAGCCCAGCACCAGGGCACGGGCGGGCCGCCGCTCCCCTCGCAGGGGAGCCAGAAAGCCCTCCACATCGGTGTTGGTGCCCAGCCAGCCGCCCTCCGGGCGGGGCACCAGGGTGTTCACGGCCCCCACCTGGTCGGCGAGGGCGCCGCGCTCCGCCACGAGGGCGGCCACGGCCTGTTTGTGGGGGAGGGTGACGTTCAGGCCGCGGCAGTCGACCGCTTCGAGGGCCCGAAGCACGGTGGCCAGCTGGGCCGCCGGGGTGGGCAGGGCCAGATAGATCCAGTCGAGGCCCAGCTCCCGCAGGGCGGCGTTGTGCATGGCCGGGGAGAGGGAGTGGCGCACGGGGTCGCCCAGCACGGCCACCAGCGCCGTGGCCGCCGTCACGGCGGGCGTAGGGGAGTGGGCCATGAGGATCCCGGGGGGGCCAGGGAAGGGAGCCGACCCTAGGCCCCGGAAGGTTTTGAGCCCCGCTCACCACGGGAAGGTGCGGCGCGGGTTCGGGAACCTCGCCTGGCCCGCTAAGGGGACCACTGATGAAGATGCGTTCAGACCGAATTTCATCCACTCCAGGAGGTGGGAACCCATGGGAAAAGTCGTTGGCATTGACCTCGGCACCACAAACAGCTGCGTGGCCGTCATGGAGGGCGGCAAGCCCACGGTGATCGCCAACGCTGAAGGGTTCCGCACAACCCCTTCGGTGGTGGCCTACACCAAGAACCAAGATAAGTTGGTGGGGCAAATCGCCAAGCGGCAGGCGGTGATGAATCCCGAAAACACGTTCTATTCGGTGAAGCGCTTCATCGGCCGCCGCGTGGATGAGGTGAATGAAGAATCCAAGGAGGTGAGTTATACCGTTGAGAAGGCTGGCTCCAACGTGAAGTTGAAGGCTCCAGTTCTCAACAAGCAATTCGCTCCTGAGGAAATCTCCGCTGAGGTGCTGCGCAAGCTGGCCGACGACGCCGGCAAGTATCTGGGCGAGACGGTGACCCAGGCGGTGATCACCGTGCCCGCTTATTTCAATGATTCCCAGCGTCAGGCCACCAAGGACGCTGGCAAGATCGCGGGTCTGGAGGTGCTGCGCATCATCAACGAGCCGACGGCGGCCGCCCTCGCCTATGGCCTCGATAAGAAGAGTAACGAGCGCATTCTGGTCTTCGACCTGGGCGGCGGCACCTTCGACGTGTCCGTGCTGGAGGTGGGCGATGGGGTGTTCGAGGTGCTCTCCACCAGCGGCGACACCCATCTGGGCGGCGACGACTTCGACAAGGTGATCGTGGATCACCTGGCCGACTCCTTCAAGGCCAATGAGGGAATCGACCTTCGGGCCGACAAGCAAGCCCTGCAGCGGCTGACGGAAGCGGCGGAGAAGGCCAAGATCGAGCTCTCCAGCGCCACCCAGAGCGAGATCAACCTGCCGTTCATCACGGCCACTCCGGAAGGTCCCAAGCACCTCGATCTGACCCTGACCCGGGCCAAGTTTGAGGAGCTGGCCTCCAAGCTGATCGACCGTTGCAGGGTGCCGGTGGAGCAGGCGTTGAAAGACGCCAAGCTCAGCGCCGCCGAACTGGATGAGGTGGTGATGGTGGGAGGGTCCACCCGGATTCCAGCGGTGCTGGAGCTGGTGAAGCGCGTGACCGGCAAGGATCCCAACCAAACGGTGAACCCCGATGAGGTGGTGGCCGTGGGCGCGGCGATCCAGGGAGGTGTGCTGGCCGGCGATGTGAAGGACATCCTGCTGCTGGATGTCACCCCCCTCTCCCTTGGGGTGGAGACCCTCGGCGGCGTGATGACCAAGATGATCACCCGCAACACCACGATCCCCACCAAGAAGACGGAGGTGTACTCCACGGCGGTGGATGGCCAAACCAACGTGGAGATCCACGTGCTGCAGGGCGAGCGGGAGATGGCCAGCGACAACAAGTCGCTCGGCACCTTCCGTCTGGATGGCATCCCGCCGGCCCCCCGCGGCGTGCCTCAGATCGAGGTGACCTTTGACATCGACGCCAACGGCATCCTGAGCGTGACGGCGAAGGACAAGGGCAGCGGCAAGGAGCAGAGCATCTCCATCACCGGGGCCTCCACCCTGAGTGAAAACGAGGTGGAGCGGATGGTGAAGGACGCCGAGAGCAACGCGGCGGCCGACAAGGAGAAGCGGGAGAAGATCGACCTGAAGAACCAGGCGGAAACCCTGATTTATCAGGCCGAGAAGCAGCTCGGGGAGCTTGGCGACAAGGTGGGTGCGGAGGACAAGGCGAAGGTGGAGCAATTCAGCGCCCAGCTGAAGGAGGCCGTCGCCAACGACGACACCGCCACCATCAAGACGGTGCTGGAGCAGCTCCAGCAGGCCCTCTACTCCGCCGGTGCCGCTGTGTATCAAAACGCGGGTGCGGATGCGGCCGCCGGAGCCCCCGGTGGCAACGGATCAAGTGGCAACGGCGCCAGCGGTGGCTCCTCCGCCGACGATGTGATCGACGCGGAGTTCACCGAATCCAAGTGAGCCTCCGGCCCCACCGTGCGGGCGCCGAGGCGAATCCGCCCCCCTCAATGAGGGGGGCTTTTTGATGGCGGGGGCCGTTCAAGGTGGAATGGAGAGGTGTGGGTGTGGGCTCACTTAGGACCTCCCGCGAAATGCGAGCGGTGCTTCACTGACTGCGCCGGCAGATCTGCTTCAGGCTTGCCGATTGATCCTCAGGCGGCGGCGGGAGGCTCATTCAGCACTTTTTTGGCTTTGGCAGACGGCCAATCGCTTTTGATCAGGCCTACCGGTCGGCGTCCTCCCCAGTCATCCGGCAGACGCGTATCATCACCCGAGCGTTAGAGATCGAACTGAAATCAGGCGATGTTGGCGAGGCTGGGGTGAATGATGATGTGAAGAATGGCTTGGTTGTTACGGCTGAGACCGTCTTATCTTCCGTACTTTTTCGCCAAGGCAGCGAGGCGTGTTCGCAGACCCTCCTTTAGGTCCTCTTGAATTTCCCAAAAAATAGCAGGAAAGTCACCAACGTCAAACGGAAGCTGTGTTCCCTTCTTTGCGGTAACGATGACATCCTTTCCGAGAGCTTTTGCGTACCCTAGCTCGTAGAACACATTCGGGCTCTGCTCACTGACGTCCGCTATAACAAAGGCGCTTTTCCGAATGCCGTCCTCGATACGGGGGATGATACGTTCTAAGGATGTAGTCTCATCTGTTCGCTCCGCTTCGAACTTGAATTCTCCGCAAACCTCCTTGCAAGAGGCGAACACGTCACGAAACTCGTTCTTGAAAGACATGATTGTGAAAACATTGCGTGGTGCCGCTAATCGTTCAATCAGACTGACCACTTCCTTGGCAAAGTCGGACATGTTTTCAGAGAGGGAGTTAAGCGTTTCATAATCTCCGGCTACGAGAGGGGAAGTGTCCCGAAGATGCTTCAACTCACTGTTGTAGATGGTCTCACCCGCCCCGCCGAAGCGTGGAATGCCCAAGATGAATTTTCTCGCGAAAGAAGCCCAATTCTTCGCCCAGAAAGTACCCTCACTCCCCGCTATAAATATCGTTGCTTCAGCCAGTGCTATCTGCTCTGGGACTTCTAACTCACAGTGGTTCATTTGCCAGTCCAACAGAGCTGAACGACGGACTGTTCCGACCGAGTGAATTGGCCTGTCGTTCTTCAGGCAATAGCTTATGATTTTACTTTGACCATGAGTCTTGTCGTGTGTGCGTGAAGTTCTCGACCTCAACGCCCACGGCGGAAAGATGTACATCCAATGGCAAATCAGCGGTTAGAACAAACGCGGGAGGGCTGGACGCGAGCCCTATGGCTATGTCTGTCAGCCCCAAGCGATTAAACTCAGGCTCATCAACAAGCACGCAGGAGTCAAGAGATACTTCATTGCAAGGCTGAACATATTCCTTGATGGCATCCCTTCCAAGAGCCCTCAGCAAGTGGCGTTCCAGGCCAATTGAGTTAGATGGCGTCGAACGGCCCATGCACACCCAGATAAACACGACTCACTGAGTTGTCCACAATCGCATGCAAGAGACTGGGATAACTGAAAGTCACTAGATCTCGCTGTCGACTCGTACGGGATTTCCCTTGTTGCGGCCATTGAACTTATCCGAGACGAACTCGAAGCGGACGTCATCAACACCCTCAGAAGTAAACGTAGTAACTCCTTTCTCGGCCAGGAAGAGGCGCGGTAACTGGAACGCCGCCGCGCCGAAAGTGGCATGACCGCAGGGATAGTCAGGGAAATCGGGTGAAAGACCCGTGCAGTGCCGTTGGTATCCGGGCGTCCCAGAGGCCGCCAGTTGGGGTCTGCCATCGATTGCGCCAGCAGAGCCTGGTTATCCGCTAGAGATCTCGGCGACCCATGCGGTCGTCATCGCGGGGCACGCCCACGGCACAGGCGTACAGCGGCGTCTCGACGTCGATGTCCATTCGCAGCAACTCCGCCAATTCCTGATCAAAGAAGCCGCCGATATTGCAGGATTCCAGTCCTACCTCAGGGCAGGCAAGGTTGATGTTCTGCATCGCATGCCCCGCTTCCAGCAGCATGAAGCGATAGCCACGGTCGCCGTATTTCCTCAACGACCTCTCCCAAACGGCTGAAATGACAAGGAGAGCTGGTGCGGCGATCAGACTCGCTTGGCCCATGAAAAGGTAGGTAAGCAGGGTGGCGGGGAAGTCAGCCAATACAATTTCTTCCAGGCCGTGCTGTTCGGGTAAGTAGTGATACACCCCTGGTTCTAACCCATCCACACGTCTCGCTATGATGGAGATCTCGAGTGGATAGAGTGCCCCACCGGAGGGGACAGTGCGGCTGGCAAATTCCACACGGTCCCAGTTCTCATGACCTGTGACACCATAGCCCGCGTAGAGCACATCCCCCAGAGCTCCCAATCCCACGGAGTGCTCCGCAAAACGACGGCAGGATCCTCGACGATCCAGGAGCTGTTTCAGGGGTGTTTGCTGGGGTGCTCTGAGGGACGTGAGTATTGCCTCCGGTTGTTCCCGGGGGGGCAGTGGCCAGACATCCTCCAGGGGCGGTTCAGCGTTGTGGGCAAAGCGCTCGGTGTTGGCATGGAACAGCCACGCCAGTCTGTAGGAGCGGGCTGAGCGGCTCATGCGAGGGGATGGGGATAGGGGTTGAGGGACTCTGGTGAGTAGCGGCCCCCGGGGAAGCGGGACGCCAACTGGGCGAGGCGGGGTAGGGCAATGCGGCGCTCGGGCTCGCCAAAGTAAATGGGTTGATAGCCAGTGATGATCGCCCGAGCGGCATGCAAGCCGAGGGGTTGCATGTCTGGTGGAGTTAAATCCGCCAGGCAGAGCCGATGACCTTCCTCGGCGAGCTCCTTACTGAGGGCATCGAGTCGCTGGATGACCCCTAGCGGGGCGAGCGGTGGAGCGATCTCTTGCAGGGGAAGCGGTTCACCGCCTCGAAGAACGTCAAGAAGGGCACCGGTTTCCAATCCGCTGTAGTACAAGTCATGGTCCTCTAGGGATTCAACACGGGCCATGTCTTCCCACAATGAGGCTCGGCGTGCCAACACCTCAGGGTCTGCCATGCGGTAACGCAGGCCGGGACGCACCTGGGCGACCTCCAGCAAAGCCGATCGTGCCGCCACGATCGCGTCGTGATTAGCACCGAGACCGATCACGAAGGCAGGCAAACGGCTTTCTTCCGCAGCCACTCCGATCGCCATCATGCAGTGGACCGACAGCGTGGAAGGCAACCGGTAGAGCTCGATGGCGATCCCGCGGCGTTGATGGGCAGCCATCAGGGTGTTGGTTTCGCTCAAGCCAATCGAGGCGGGATCCACCCGCATTCCCTTGAGACCCAAGAGCCAGGATGCGATGAAGGCGTCCCGCTCGATCACTTCGTAAGCCGCGCGCAGGGCCGCCTCAGCCAGGGTTGGCGCTGCGGCCAATCCGTTCGATGTGACCTGACAGAGGGGGGCTTCACCGGCCTGCAAGTTGTAGGCCATTAACACAGGTTGTGCTGGCAGGGCGACGGGAGTTCCACTGGCGAGGTCACGCCCCATGACCCATCCAAGGCGGATGCCATCGTGATAAGGCTCGTAAGGCAGATGAGCGTAGGCGGAGTCGGGATAGAGAATCAGATCGCGCGGGTCAATGCTGTCCTCCTCCAACTCGTTTCGCGTCGCCACCTGTACAGCTTCAGAGGACCAAATCCCTCCGCAGTAGCGTTCAATCGCCTCACCCAGTGCGCTCACCTTTGCCGCTTCGGCGTTCATCCCCTTCCCGGAGGCGATCTGAAAGGCGTCTGCCTTGTCTCGGTGGTACCGGAAGTTGGACAATTCAGCGCGGACGATCAATGGCCACTCGGGTTCCCCGATGGGCTTTCGGATGGCGCCCAGCGAGCGGACGATGCCGCAATGGCGGTCGACGAGGCGGGTCTCGAGGTCTAGCAGCTCAGGTCCATCACGCCGCTCCTCCAGCTCCAACAGAGAGGGGAAAAGCGGGTTCAGGAGTTTTTTTTTTCGCAGACCGGGCAGGCGGGTTGTCGGAAGACATCGTGCTCGGAGAAGGATCCTTCCATGCCATCCCAGAGCATCACGCGACCGGCCAGGGGGTGCCGTCCTGCCGCGGTGAGTGTCTTCGCGAGTTCCCCGGCCAAAATTCCCGCCGCAACAGACAGCGAGGGCAGGAATGTGGGTTCACGCCGCGCCGAGGTGTTCCGCTGTTGATCACGGCGCTCCTCAAAGGCCATGGTGGCTGCGTAGTCATCGGCGCAGGCGATCGCGCGCATGCGATAGCACATGTAGCAGGCCGTCTCACCGGGGTATACAATTGGTCCTATTTCCGCCAGCGCCCCATCGATCTTCAGGAAGGCGGATGGCTTTGACAGCGCGGCCGACGCTTGGTTGACCCAGTGGGCCACGGCCGCGTAGTCCCGATCGACAGCGGCGATCAACACATCAGCGTGCTCGGCAGCCTCGTGGACCGCGGCGGCGGACCAAGCGTCCAGCGGAGTTTCCACGCGCAGATCTTCGGCGCTGGCACGGATTTCCTCAGCGAGAGCCGCCTGGCGCGTTTCACCAATGAGGGCGGAGGGATCGTCGGGGCGTGGCGGCGAAGGGTCGACCAGCACGAGGGCGGCGGGCGACCAAGTAGCCAGCTGGCGAGCAAGTGTGGCGCCCGCAGACTCCAGGCCAAAGACGGCAAGCCGGGCTCCCTTCAACCGGTGACTCACCGCCTCCTCACGACGGCCATGAGCCGCGATCATCTGGGTCATCACCCCGATGCGAGAGGGGGGTGACAGAGATTCGACACTCTGGACCATCCCTGATTGCAACAACTCGCCGAGCAGGCGCTCCAGCTCCTCAATCGGCAAGTGCTCACTTGACTTGGCGATGGTGGCGAGATCAGCACCTTCGTGGAGGAGGGGAAGTACGTCATCAAGGAAGGCCTCCATGCATTCACTTTTCAGTGTCGCTTGGGCCGTTGCGGCGCGGAGGATGATTTCGTCAGAGGACGTCAGCACCCATTCGCTTCCTGGTTGCAGGCACAGATAGTTCATCGCCAATGATGGGCACATGCCGTGTGGTCACTTACTGTCCGAGCACCCCAAAGCGACCGGCGAAGGTTCCAGGATTGCAGGGTCCGCAGGTGCATTCAAAATCGCAGACTCTGCAAACCCTGCATACGACTTGACACACTTGACATGGACGGCAGAGAGACACGCACTTGAAGCACTCGTTGATGCCGCACACGCCGTCAGGATCGAAGGCAATGACATCACGAACTTTGCGGAAAGCTGCGATGTCTTCGGCGGAGATGTCCGCAACGGCGGGTCGCGAGGCGGATGTCGCCATCGATTCCACGAGCTTCTCGAGGCGCGCAAGGCGTGATGAGAGATCGTTCGCATCTTCGAGCATGGCCGTATCTCCAGAAGGGAAAATGTTGGGTCTTTCATCCATCGCAACTTTATGATGGACCATCCACCGGTTGGAGAATCTTCATCTATCTTAACTGCTTGATGGGTTTCGTCCGGTTTGCTGTGCCTCCATCGGGTTCTCGATCTGGGGCTGTCTCCAGCCCGCCACCCGTGCAGGCCGTGCCTCCGCCAAAATAGTTGACCTGCTGAAGAAGGCGGTTTGCTTCTTCTGGGCTGAATACTTTCTTCCTCTTCCATCCCCATTGGAGCTGGGTGTGTGGCAAGCTCTTTCGCGACCAGCCTTGAAGTCATTGCAGTTGTGTTGATGTGGGCTCGCCTGATCAACCATTCGGGAGATGCGAAAAAAACTCTTCCTGTGAGAAGAAGTCCCTAGCGTAAGCGTCCAACAGACGACCAAGAATATGAGCCGTTTAAAGGTCATCTGCACGTTCTAAGAGCACGACTAAACGACCACCAAATTCCTCGGTTTGCTCCTCAGTACAAAAAGGGGCTTGAATTTCAACCTCTCTTCACCTGTTAGGTTCACAGTTTTACCAAGAAGCCTTGCAAGTTTCCGCATCATAAATGCTTATTTCATATCGCGAGTGGCCTTCACTAGGCCCGTTGTGAGGCCTATGACAGAAACGCCATCAAATACACTAGATACAATCGCCACATCAATGGCTGTATCCGCGAGGCTAGCTATTGGATCAGCGACTGAGTCTGAAATGATAGGTGGAATGAGCTGATTCTCGTTGTACTAGATTATGTTAGAACTAAGGGCTAATGGCATGGATAGATCGTGCGAAGCCCCGATCTATAGGGTGTTGGACAAGCCCCACAATGCTGGGGCTCTGAGGAGCCCAGGGGCCTCAAACTTCAGGAGATATATCCGCCGTTTTTAAGGTTCCCTTCACGATTGGCCTCGGCGGTAGGTAGAAATGCCTCCCCCCATGGCTCTCATGGCTGCTTTAAAAGTGTAACTGGTGTTCAACCGGCTTTGGAGTAAGGCATGGAGCCACACCTGCAATAGTGTTGAACCAGCGAAAATAGAATGCTTAAGGTAGTGTTGGGCTGTTGAATCTGCCGCGCAGCGGCTTGGTCCAACGCTCCAGATCATAAGCGGGCGAGCGAACTTGGGCATTGCCGACTTCCTCCGCTCCCGTCTTCTGTATCTTGATGTTAGAAGGTCCACTCATCGATAGACATCTCTTCTGTGGCCAACCTTTACAACGTCGACAACACGCGACTGATCATCGACGGAGTAAATTACCCGATAGTTGCCTTGACGGATACGATAAAGGTTTGGCCTTCCCGCGAGCTTTTCAGACCTTGATGGGCGCGGTTGAGTCGCCAGTGACTTGATCTTCTCAATCAATCGTGTGAGCGTCGCCTTGTCAGATATTGCCTGTAGTTCTTTGGCCGCTGATGGCTTAATCGAGAGGCTATAGTCGACCAATATCTCTTAGGCTTGTGACAAACTCTTCGAAGCTAGAGCTTGGCTCAGCTTGCCTCTTATCAACGTCTTTCAAATCATCAGCATCTTCGGCCAATGTCATGCGCACCGCTTCATTGACCATGTCCGAAATTGAGCGATTACATGCAGCAGCTCTTAGGCGCAGTGCACGATGTACATCCGCTTCGAAGTAAATCGTAGCCCGTTTCGTTTCATCCATCCCTCAACCTTAGCGCTTTGACGTCAGAACGTCAAGATGGTGGCGCTTCCG
>JBKCPG010000118.1:0-9633 GCA_046309395.1 Cyanobacteriota bacterium
CGCCGTCGATGGGTCCGCGTTCCTCCGGGGTGGGGGGGCGGGGGGGGGGGAGGTCGGGAGACGCGGGGGTGGAGAACAGGGCGGCCAGCTCGCTGGCCAAGGGCTCGGCCAAGACGCCATGGAACACCGGTTCGGCGGGCCCCTCCATCAGCACGTGGCCGCTCTGCTCGTCCCAGCTGATGAGAAGCGGTCCCCCCGGCAGATCCAGGCGGGCCTGTCGCTCACTGAGGCCGAGCAGGTGACAGGCCACCAGGGTGGCGCAGGCTCCCGTTCCACAGGCCAGGGTCGGGCCCGCTCCCCGCTCCCACACCCGCATCACCAGGTGGGTGGGACTCAACACCTGCACCAGGTGCACATTCGCCCGGGCCGGAAACATGGGGTGCACCTCCAGGGCCGAGCCCAGAGCCTCAAGATCCAAGGCGGCCACATCGGGCACGGGAACCACCGCGTGGGGGTTGCCCATGCCCGCGGCGGCCACGCCCCAGGTTTGGCCCATCACGTCCAGCTCCCCCTGGGGAAGACCAGCGGGCCCCATGGGCAGCTGGGTGGGAACGGTGTCGGGCTCCAGAAAGGGAGAACCCATGTCCACCCGCACCCCCCCGTCCGCCAGCAATTCCGGCAAGATCAGCCCCGCCGCCGTCTCCACCTCCCAGCTCCGGCCAGGCCCATCCCCGTCCCGATCGGCCAGAAAACGGGCCAAACAACGGATGCCATTGCCGCACATCTCCGCTTCCGAGCCGTCGGCGTTGAAGATGCGCATCCTCAGCTCGGCGGGCCCCTGGCTGGGCAACGCCAGGATCACCCCGTCGGCCCCGACGCCGAACCGGCGATGGCACAGACGCCGCGCCAGATCGGGCTCGGCGGCCAATCCATCGCCAGTGAGGGTGGCGCGGCGCAGATCAAACAGAAGAAAATCGTTTCCAAGCCCTTGATACTTGCTGAACTCCATGACGCTCTCAGCCCGACGCGCGTTTCCTTGATCCTATGCAGAGCTACTTCGAGAACCGCCCCACCAAGCTGGACACCACCCTGCCCAGTGTGCGTCACATTCAAGAGTTGATCCGCACCCGCACGATGGTGAACCTCACCCTGAGGGATGGCCAGGAGGTGGAGGGGGTGATCAAGTGGCAGGACATGCACTTTCTCGCCCTGCGCCAAAGCGCGAACGAGCCGCTGATGATGGTCAACAGGGACGCGATCTCCCTCCTGCGGGCGCTGATCTGACCCGCTCCCGTCCCCTCGACCGACTGTGGCACCATCGGAAGACCGGGCCCAGGCCCGTCCCATCTCGTCGCCACCGCCGCCGCCCGTGACCGATCCCTCCCGCTACAGGCCCCAGGAGATCGAAGCGCTGTGGCGGGAGCGCTGGCGGGAGCTCCAGCTCGATCGCACTCCCGAGGACGAGGGGGGGGGGGAGCCCTACTACGCCCTCTCCATGTTTCCCTATCCCTCGGGGAGCCTGCACATGGGTCATGTGCGCAACTATGTGATCACCGATGTGGTGGCCCGCCACCAAAGGATGCGAGGGCGCCGGGTGCTCCACCCCATGGGCTGGGACGCCTTTGGATTGCCAGCGGAGAACGCCGCCATCGAACGGGGGGTCGATCCGGCGGTGTGGACCGAGCGCAACATCGCCCAGATGCGCGACCAGCTGGATCGCCTTGGCCTCTCCATTGATTGGTCGCGGGAGGTGACCACCTGCCAGCCCGACTATTACCGCTGGACCCAATGGTTGTTTTTGCGGTTTTGGCGGGCGGGCTTGGCCTACCGCAAGGAGGCCACAGTGAACTGGGATCCCATCGATCAGACCGTCCTGGCCAATGAGCAGGTGGATGGGGAGGGTCGCTCCTGGCGCTCCGGAGCCCTTGTGGAGAAGCGAAAGCTGCGGCAGTGGTTTCTCAAGATCACCGCCTACGCCGATCAACTCCTCCAAGATCTGGAGCACCTTCCCCATTGGCCGGAGCGAGTGCGCACGATGCAGGCCAATTGGATTGGCCGCTCCACGGGCGCCGAATTTCACTTCCCCGTGGTGGGAGCCGGTGGGGAGCCCACGGGGGAGACCATCACCGTGTTCACCACCCGCCCAGACACCCTCTATGGCGTCACCTATCTGGTGCTGGCGCCGGAGCACCCTCTGGTGCCGTCGCTGACGAGCCCGGAGCACCAGCTGAGCGTGGAGGCGTTCCGCGATCTGGTGGCCGGAGAAAGCGAGCGGGACCGCACCAATGAGGAGCGTCCCAAGCGGGGGGTGCCCATCGGTGCCCGGGTGCGCAACCCCGCCAACGATGAGCTGATCCCCCTGTGGATCGCCGACTACGTGCTGGCCGATTACGGCAGCGGGGCGGTGATGGGCGTGCCGGCCCACGATCATCGCGACTTTCTGTTTGCCCGTCAGCATGCGCTGCCCCCGCGACGGGTGATTGTTCCTGAGGGGGCCGATCCGGCGGCCTACGACGGCGACGCCTGGACGGAGCCCGGGGTCATGATCCATTCCGGGGCGTTGGATGGCCTGCCCTCCGAGGAAGCCGGGAGGCGAATCGTGGCCGAGGCCGAGGCCGCTGGCTGGGGGAGGGCCCAGGTGCAATACCGCCTGCGGGATTGGTTGATCTCCCGCCAGCGCTACTGGGGCTGTCCCATTCCCATGGTGCGCTGCCCCCACTGCGGGGATGTGCCGGTGCCCACTGAGCGGCTTCCAGTGCCGCTGCCCACGGGGATTGCCCTAGATGGCCGCGGGGGCTCCCCCCTGGGGCAGCTGGAGGAGTGGCTGGCGGTGAGCTGTCCAAGCTGCGGCGGTCCAGCCCAGCGGGAGACCGACACGATGGACACCTTCATGTGCTCCAGCTGGTATTACCTGCGTTACGCCGATCCAGGGAACGAGGAGCTGCCTTTCAGCCAGGAGGCTGTGAACCGCTGGCTACCCGTGGATCAGTACGTGGGGGGAATTGAACACGCCATTCTCCACCTTCTTTACTCTCGCTTTTTCACCAAGGTGTTGCGAGACCAAGGCCTGCTCAATTTCGCTGAGCCCTTCAACCGCCTTCTCACCCAGGGGATGGTTCAAGGCCTCACCTATCGCAATCCCCACACTGGCAAATACATCTCGCCAGACGATGTCGCCGACAAAGATGATCCGCGCGATCCTCTCACTGGCGACGTTTTGAGCGTCAGTTTCGACAAGATGTCGAAATCAAAATACAATGGGGTTGACCCCACCACCGTGGTGGATCGCTACGGCGCTGACACGGCGCGGATGTTCATCCTCTTCAAGGCCCCTCCCGAAAAAGACCTGGAATGGGATGACGCCGATGTGGAGGGCCAATTCCGCTTTTTGCAGCGGCTCTGGCGTCTCGTTGAGGGGGCGCGGGAGCGGGGGCTGGCCCTGCCTCCCAGGGCTGAGCTTCCCGGGTTGGGCGAGCTTCAACCGGCGGAAAAAGACCTGCGACGGGCCGTACACACCGCGATTCAGGACGTGAGCGGGGATCTGGAGGCAGATCCGCGGCTCAACACGGCGGTGTCTGAGTTGATGAAACTGGCGAATGCCCTCACCACCCACCTGCCCTCCGTTCGACCGGAGGTGGCCCAGGAGGCCCTCCGCACGCTCCTGCTTCTGCTGGCTCCTTTTGCCCCGCACCTGGCGGAGGAGCTGTGGCATCGCCTGGCGGAAGCGGGCTCCTCACCGGCGAGCGTCCACCTCCAGCCCTGGCCCCAGCTCGACAGCACGGCCCTGGCTCGCGACACCGTGCCCCTGGTGATTCAGGTGAAGGGGAAGGTGCGCGGCAATCTGGAGGTGCCCGCCGACGCGGATGCCTCCACCCTGGAACAGCTGGCCCTCGGCAGTGAGGTGGCGGCGAAATGGCTAGAGGGCAAACCCCCCAGCCGGGTGATCGTGGTGCCAGGAAAGCTGGTCAACCTGGTGCCTTGATCCTCGGGGCCCTTCCAGTCCAGGGCCTCGCGCCTCAATGTTTCCGGAACCTCAGTGTTTCCGGAAACTGAGGGTGTGGGGTTGGCCCCAATCGCCACTGGCTCCATAGCGCCGCTGATCGGCGCAGAGATGGCGCAAGATCCAATACAGGGGCTCGGGACTCGTCAAGCCCAGCGCCTGAGCCAGGGAGTCGAGGTGATGGACTTGGCCATCGCCAAGGAGAGCTTCCAGCCGGGCTTGGAGAGTGAGGATCTCAGCCGCCGCCTTCTTACCGGCCTCCACCCCGGGCTGGTGGTAGGCGTTCACATTGATCAATTCGCCATAGAGACCCACGGCGCGCTCAAACAGGGCGATCAGGGCCCCCAGGGAGCGGGCGTCAAAACGCTCCAGCGTGATCGTGAGGGATTGACGGCCCCCCTCACAGAGCGCGGAACGGGTGCCCTGCAGGAAGCCCGCGAGAAAATCGGCGGGGTTTTCGTCGTTCACCGGCGCGATGTCGGCGGGCTCATCGAGGGCCTCGATGAACACCACGAAAAAGTTGTCCAGCCCATCCCGAAGCTGTTGCACATAAGCGTGCTGATCGGTGGAGCCTTTGTTGCCGTACACCGCCAGCCCCTGGCACACCACGTTGCCCTCCCGGTCGAGACGCTTGCCCAAGGACTCCATCACCAGCTGCTGGAGGTAGCGGCTGAACACCTCCAGCCGATCCCGATAGGGCAGCACCACCATGTCGCGCCGTCCCTGGCCCTCCCCCGCCACAAACCAGCTGGCCGCCAGTAGGGCGGCGGGATTATCCGCCACCACCGTGTTTCGGGTCAGCTGATCCATGGTGGCCGCCCCCTCCAGGAACGCCGCCGCGTCGGCGCCGATGAGGCCCGCGGGCAGCAGGCCCACGGCGCTGGTGACGCTGGTGCGGCCACCCACCCAGTCGGGCATGTCAAAGCGAGCGAGCCAACCCTCCCGGGTGGCCTGTTGATCCAACTGGCTTCCCGCCATGGTGATGGCCACCGCCTGCTGGGCCCAATGGCCGCCCAGGGCCTCCAAGCGAACCCGAGCCTGGGCCATGCCGAGCCTGGGTTCCGGGGTGCCGCCAGATTTGCTGACCACGATCACCAGGGAGGTGAGAAGCCGGCCGCCGAGGGCGGCGAGGGTGGCGCTCATGCCCTGGGGGTCGACGTTGTCGAAAAAGTGGAAGCCCAGCCCTTCTCCCTGGCGCTGGAGGGCTTCCACCATGAGACGGGGCCCCAATCCCGACCCACCGATCCCAACCCACAACACATCCGTGAACGGAACTCCGCCCGGGGAGCGCAGGGCCCCGCTGAGCACCTGGCGCGTGAAGGTCTCCAGCCGCTGAATTTCGCCGCGAATCAGGTCGCGAGCTTCGGGGGTGGGGGCCAGATCGGGGGCCCGGAGCCAGTAGTGGCCTACCTGCCGACGCTCATCGGGGTTGGCGATGGCCCCGGCCTCCAGCTCGGCCATGGCTTGGAACGCCTCGGCGAAGCGGGGCGCCAGGGCGTCGAGGGCGTCCTGACTGAGGGCCATTCGGCTGGGGTCGAGCCAAAAGCCCAGGGCCTGGTTGTGCCAGAGAAGGGCCTGGAAGCGCTGCCACAGGCTCTCTGGCTCGGAAGCCTGGAATGGCGGAAGGGCGGTCGACGGCGGAGGCGTGGACATGGCCGCAGGGGTACCGCACATGCCCATGCACCGTACTGAACCGCCCGCGGGGGCCATCCCAAGGTGGGCCAGCGGCCCGACCGAACGGCCAGGCACTGGACAGGAGATGGGGAGGGCGAATAATGGATGAAGAATTGTCAGAGATCCGCCCATGGGTCTCCAGCGGAGGTCTCAGGTGCCCCACCCATTGCCCTTCCCTCCCCTGAAACGAGCGTTGCTGGTGTCGCTGTTGGCCCTGGCCACTGGTGCTAGCGCTTTTCGCTTGATGGGGACTCCTTCCCCCTCCCTCTCCTCCAACCCCTCCGCCGCATGGATCCAGGGGCAAGGATCGGATTCGGTGCGGCACTCCTCCCCCCTGGAGGGGCAAAGGCCCGATCCGGTGGATTTCACGGCGGCGGAGCTTCGCGAGCTCAACCGCCGCTTTGGGGTCCATGGACCCCAGCCCGCTTTGGCCCAGCTCTTCACTGAAGGCATCGACCAGCTGCAACCCCTTCGCAACCACACCCTCTCCCGGGTGGAGGAGCTTCGCCCATTAATCCTTCGACACAGTGCGAGCCATCGCCTCAACCCGATGCTCCTGGCGGCCGTGTTGTTCGATGAGATGCAACACGCCAAGCCCGGGGAAGATTCGCCGCTGGCGGTCCGCAGCGGCCTCTTCCAAACCCAAGGACCCGCCCAGCTGAGCGTGGGAGAGATGGTGAAACAGGGTCTGCTGCCGGAAAACGCCAGCCCGGAGCTGATTCAAGAAGCCCGGCTGCGGCTGCTCGATCCCGATCACAACGTGGAGTTGTTGGCGGGCAAATTCGCCAGGCTGTCGGTGAGTTTGGGATTGCCCAGGGATCGCTTGCTCATGGCCAGTGGCCATCCGCGGGACGCGAAGGCCCTGGCCACCCTCGCTTACCTGCACAACGGCAAACTCGACTATCCAGCGCGCATCCTCAGGTACATGCAGGATCCAGCGCTCCACGCCATCCTTTACGGCAAACGGCAAAGTGTGGCCAGTCCTTGGATTTGAACGGATCGCCTCCCCTCCTGAGGAGTGAGGTGATCCCCTGAGGCCCTGCTCTCAGCACATCACCCCGAGGGCCTCTAAACGGGTTTGCAGTTCTTGCCATTGAAAACTCCGGGGATCGGCCCGGGCCCCGGCTAGATCCACGTGGCGGTGGGTGGTGATCGCCTGAGTGGATACGGGATAGCGGCCCATCCAATCGGCCAACACCACGGCCATGGCGTCGTATTGGGCCGCTGTGTAGCCACTGTGTCGGGGCTCTTGATCTTCGCCGTCCAGGGGGGTTTCCAGGCTGAGGTGGAGGGCAAAGTTGTTGATGGATCCACCCACAGCAGGGTTGGTCACCGCCCACTGGCGAGCGAAGGTGGAGTTTCCCGCCCCAAAGGCCCGTTTGGAGGGATCCACGGTTTGCACCACTTCCCCCCGTTCGCCGATGAGAACGTGGTAGCTCACCTGGTCCTCATCCCGGGGATGGGGGGTGAGAAAGGTGTTGAGGGCCGACCGCAACCCATAGACCGTCTCATGGAGCACCACGACCCGTGGCGTCGGATCGAGGGGATTGCCGTAGGCGTCACGGGTGAGTCGCTCGCCGTAGTTGGTGGGGTGGATGTTGACGCGGAGGGTTTGGTTGGGAAGATTGGCCAGCTGCCGGGTCAGGCGCTCTCGCAAGGTGGGGTTGACCGGCCCGCAGGCCCGCTTCAGGGGCGAGTCCCAAACGGGATGGGCCGGTGGCGGGGGAGCGGCTCTCCGGGGCGAAGAGAGGGGCCGACTCTTGCGAACCTCCTCCAGGATGTCGAGCAGGGAGGAGCCCCCGCTGGTCTGGGGACGGCCCCCCGCGTCCCGGATCCACCAGAGCGTCATGCCGCTGGCGAGCAGGGTGGCCCCGGCCATCCCCATCAGCACTCCCCTGTATTGGGCGGGCAAGGTCAAGGCACCAGCTCCAGCCACCGCCGTCGCCGCTGCAGGGCCTCCCCGCTGGCGTCCGGCACCGGGCGAAGCCGCCACCGGCTGATCGCCGGTGGCGCCGGGGTGATCCAGGTGTCGCGCACGCGCCCGTCGCGGCAGAAGAGCACCGCGACGGGGGACAGCTCTTGTCCGGTCACGCCCAGAACCTGCGCCCCATTCACGTCGTCGGGGCGGCGAATCCGTTGGCGGTTGAGCGCCAGCAGCTCATCGCCCACCTGGAGTCCGGCGGATTCGGCCGGCCCGTCGCGGGCCACGGTTTTCAGTCGGGCGTCACCCTCCGGGAGACGCTCCACTTGCCAGCCCCAATCGGGTTGGGTCGCCAGTTCGGGCTCAAGGCTCAAGCCCACATCTCCCAAATAACTGTTCAATTCCGGATCTTGGACAGCGCCCAGCCATTGGGGCAGCAAGGTGGACAGATCATGGGCCTGCTCGGCGAAGATCGACAGCAACTCCTCTTCCTGGTAGCCGACCTCCCAACGGCCGAAACGGCGCCACAGCACCCGGAGCACCACGCTGAGGGCGGAGCCCGCGCGGCGCAGGTGGAGATCGAGAACCAGGGCCAGCACCGCGCCTTTGAGGTAATAGCTCACTTGGCTGTTGGCGGAGTAGGCGTCCTGCCGGTAGAGCTTCACCCAGGCTTCCAGGGAGCTGTCCCTGAGGGACTGCACCTGTCGTCCGGCACAGAGCAGATACCGGCTCAGGTCGTCGCCCAGATCCTCGAGAGTCTGTTCTTCGCTGGCCAAACCGCCGCTGCCTGGGAGCAGCAGGTCGTAGTAGCTGGTCACCCCCTCGGCGAACCAGAGGGTGGGGATGGGCACCGGGCGCCCGTAATCCACCGGGGCCAGCTCCGCGGGGCGGAGGCGCCGCACGTTCCATTGGTGGAGGTATTCGTGGGCCACCAGCTGGAGCAGTTTGCGTCGTCCCTCGGGGGTGGCCAGGCGCGGGCGGCTGAACAGCAGCACGGCTCCGTGATGGTGTTCCAGCCCTCCATAGCCCTCATTCAACAGGTGGAGCACAAACAAATAGGGATCCCCGGGAGGCCTCTCCTCCCCCATGAGCCGGCAGCAGGCCAAACACACCTTCTCCACGTCGGGCAGCCAGGAGTCTTCCTGGGCTGGATCACCTCCCCAGCTCACCCAGCGATGGGGCACCCCGGCCACCTGGAACGAATGGGCGTGATGGGGCCCCACCTCCAGGGGTGTGTCGATCAGGGCATCGAAGGTTTCGGCCCTCCAGAGCCCCCGTTCCACCTCTGGCAGGGGGAGAAACGCGCTCCAGCCCTCGGGCAGGGTGAGGGCCAGCTCATGGGGCTCCCAGCGCTGACCCTCGATTTCGAGGACCACTCCGGCCAGGGCAAGAAAGCCGTGATCGCCATTGAGGTGGCAGGTGCGCACGGAGAGTTCCGTGGCCTGAATCCGGTAACGCACCAGGAGCGGGTCGAGGGTGTCGAGCCCGGTGAGCCAAGTGGCCGGGGTGAGACGCCGGGTGGGACATGGGCTGTCGCCTTGCCACACCTCCAACCCCTCCAGAGTGCGCACGTAGTCGCGAATGAGATAGGAACCCGGAGTCCAGCTCGGCAACCGCAACGCGACACGGGCCGTTTTGGGCGTGAACCTCAGCTCCACGCGGATCAGGTGTCGCTCCGGCTGGCGCAGATCCAGGCTCAGGAGGGGAGTCAACCGAGAGTCAGCGGCCACGGTGCTGGGACTGGCTCAATGGACCAGGTCCGAGGCCGTGGTGGTGGCGTACGGAAACGCTGAGGCCTCCCGCAGGGCGAGATGGGCGGCATAGGCCCGCGTGATCTCCGTCAGGAGGCCAGGAAATCGCTCCCACTGGCTGAGACGCTGCACATCCCCCACCAACGCCAGAGAGCCATCCGGCTGCTGACGCCATCCCAAGCTCAAGCCCCCCTCCAGACGGATATGGACGTCCACGGGCTGTTCGTCACCAGGGAAACCGACCACCCACCCTTGGCGCTGGGGTTGAAGCTGGAGGGTCTCCAGGGCGGAAACGAGCAGGTCGGCCTCGCGCAACGCCGTGGGCAGGATGGAGAGGTGAGACATGG
>JBKCPG010000119.1:0-7414 GCA_046309395.1 Cyanobacteriota bacterium
CAAGGACCAAGGCTGCTGGATCTTAGGCGGATCCGCATAAGATGTGTTCGTGACGTTACAAAAGTGCTGAGAGCCGCTGAGGCGGCAGTAATGAGTTTTTTGCGAGATTTATCCTCTTTATCAAGCGAGCCAGACAGTTTCGCCTTGATCGATATTCAAAGCTCGCGAAAATAGCTCTGTCAATATTGTTAGTATTACTCGTCTGCGATCCTTCAAACTCCGATTTAGTGGATCCCCCCAAGTTGCCCCCGATTCCTTTAGCCGTCCGCCTAAGCCGCAGGGCTACGAAAAAAATTGCCGACCATCTTTGGCGGATCTACCTAGACAGTGTGGACTGGATTACAAAGTGTCGGCAGGGCTGCTGATGCCGAATGGACCACGGTTCAATACATGAGTATAGATCATGGTGGTTCGGATGTCGTTGTGGCCGAGCAGTTCCTGAATCGTGCGGATGTCATGGCCACGTTCGAGCAAGTGAGTGGCAAAGGAATGACGGAAACTGTGAGAAGTGGCGGCCTTGCTGATCTTTGCCTCGATCACGGCGCGGCGAATCGCCTTTTGCACCAGGCTTGGATCGAGATGATGCCGTCCCTGCTCTCCTGTTTGGTTATTGCGCCAGCGCTGGTGCTGGGGGAACACCCACTGCCAGTTCAACTGCTTGTCTGCATTCCGGTATTTTCGGCGGAGCGCTCCGGGTAGTTCCACACTTCCGTACCCCTCAGCAAGGTCTTTCTCGTGCAGGAGTTGCACCTTCCGTAGCTGCACTCGCAACCGCTCTCCTACCCCCAAAGGAAGCATCGTCCGCCGATCCTTGCCACCCTTCCCGTCTCGCACAGTCAGTTCTCTGCGCTCGAAATCCAGATCCTTCACCCGCAGCCGCAGCGCTTCCATCAATCGCAGCCCACTGCCGTACAACACTTCGCTCACCAACGCTTCCACGCCGTCCATCCGTTCCAGCACCGCCCTCACCTCCCCCGCGGTCAACACCACGGGCAGCCGTCGCCTCTGCCTGGCTCGCACCACCCCCTCCAGATCCAGATCGCGATCCAGCAGCTCCCGATACAGAAACAGCAGCGCCGACAAAGCCTGGTTCTGCGTCGAGGCACTCACCTGACCCTCCACCGCCAGGTGCGTGAGAAAAGCGTTCACCTCCGCGCTGCCCATCTCCCGCGGATGCCGCAGGCGATGAAAACGCAGAAACCGTCGCAGCCACTGCTCATAAGTCTCCACTGTCCGGCGGGCGTAGTGCCGGGCCTGCAGTTCTTGGCGATACCGCTGGATCAGGCCCGGGGGGCGTGAGCCCGTGGCTGGCGGCTCGGGTACGGGTTTGCGTCTGGCCATGTCCATCCTCTCAGAACCCTCCCCCTCAGCATTCCCAGCCTCGGCTGCTGCGCCATGCTGAGAGCACCCAGCAGCCCCCGCCCGGTAGGGGCACCCACCACCCATGGACCAACCCTTTGCCCACACCCTGAGTTTTGACGACCTCGAGGTGCTCGTGCTGGTGGAAGACGGCGGCGCCACACCCCGCGAGGTGGCCGACTCCCTCGGCATGGACCTGGAGGAGGCGAAAGCCCTGTTTTACGATCTTGTGGGGCGCGGCCTGCTCACTTGCCAGGACGAATCCACCACCTTCATCCTCACCCCCCTGGCCCGCAGCCTACGGAACGATGAAGCGTTCAGCGCCGCGGCCTTCGCGGCGGCTCTCACTGGGGCGAGGACCAAAGACCAAGGCTGAGCCCGGCAAGCCCCCTTGCTGCCGTCCACCTCGTGCCGATCATCAGGTGCGAGGTGGACGGCTGCCGCCACGCCTTGTTCGGCAGCGCCTTCCACTCTCAATGGTGACGCTTCCTTGCCATTGGATCAGGATGATCTGGATGTCCATGGGGCCCGGGTAATCGAGCTCGCTATTGTTGCGTTGGGCTGGCTGCGACGCCATAACGCTCCAGATCAGAAGCGGGCAGGGACCTTGGCATAGGTTCCAGCCTCAGCCCCCGTCTTCTGTATCTGGATGTTAGAGGGTGTCATCTTGGAGGCATGCCGATAGCCTTTCTATAAGGTATGCAATAGCTTCAGCAATCTTGTCAGACTTAAGATGGCCAGCGACTCCTGAAATGAGAGTCTCGTTGGCCGTGAAGAGCTTGCCGATGCGAATGAAACTGTCTCGCCTGAGACTGCCCGAAAGGAAGTCCGACTCGTTTAGCAATAAAGCACGAGAGTCATCCTATTGTTAACAAGTTATCTGACAAAGAAGAAAATCACCCCTTCCTACTCCGGCAAGCACAAGAGCTGGCCTGCGTTTGGATTGTGATAGGTCTGAATAAGGGAATGGAATGATGACAACGTCGCCTACTGAAGGTGTGCCCATGCGTCATCCTCCTCAGGTTTGTTCCAGTCAACTGAGAGCGCTGGCTCGCTTAATGCAATCCCAGTTACGGCTGTATCCAAATCAGTTTGCGGTATGACAACAAGAACCCGGAGACCTTTCTCCAGATGTACAGGGGTGTTCAGGCGTATTCGGCCATCAGATTCAACAACTGCTTCATAGAGCTTTTCCGTGCCCTTCATCCTGCTCCTGCTTCATGCTCCAGTTTAGTCGGGGACCCGGCGAGCTGGCCTTCTCCTTTTTGTGGGGTCAATGAAAGGCTTTCGAGCAGATTGAAGTGGTTCTCGCTTTCCCTGCCATCTTTCTAGCTTGTATCCTTCTAGCTTGTATCCTTCTAGTTTGTATTTCTCTGGTTCTGTGAACCACGGCACAAGCACCACCATGGCCAAAAAAATCCGTTGAGCAAGGCGCGTGATGGGTGGCGGACCGAGCCGCTGCTGGGCGTGTTGATAGATTGTGCTTCGCTTGGATGGTTGTTCCCAGAAACAAGCAAGAATATGTATCTGTCTCTACGGAATGCCTGCAGGGCTGCGGACGCTCATAGGACCGTGACTGAGAACGTGGGTGTGGATCGCGGACGTTTTCAAATCCTCGTGTCCCATCAGGTCCTGCCGGCCCATTTCATTGGCGCGGAACGATCGGAGGAAGAAGCCGCTCAGAGGCGAGCACGAGCAGAGGAGCATCCAATGATTAAGATTTAATTAATTAGATTTCGGCGCTCTTATAGTCGGCTCCTTCCTTGTTATTGGCAATCTCAGCCTGGTCTCATGAAGTCTGTCGTTGTCCCAGCCCGTCCTGTTGATGTTGGCGCCGCTGGCAGGCTGGTTTCCACAAGGCGGAACCGTTCCATCGAAGCGTTCTGTTCGGGGCTGCTGGCCCTGCCACTGCTGGCTGCTGGAGCGGCTCCGGGCCAGGCCCAATCCATCACCCGCTCCGCCGCCTACAACCCCGTTCCCCAGGTGGATAACGCCAGCGACAGCCGCTCGTTGGATTTCGGCGCCGCGGCCATTCCCGTGGGATCGATTGATCTGTCGATCGATTTCACCAAGTGCGATAACCCGATCAGCGCCACGGGCGTCTGCATAGGCACAGGCACGCCGTATTACACCGAGATCGGCTTCACCCTTGCCGGCCCCACCGGCCTGACCAGCGAGCTGGTGATTCCAGATGTCACCTTCACGGAGATCGGCAGAGGACCCGGCGGCACCTTCACCTTCACCTTCTCCAACGCGGCCACGACGCCGGTCAGCGATGCCCTCCAGGATGAACGCCTGGTGAGCGGCACCTACGCCCCGGCCACCAGCCTGGAGAAATTCCTGGGCAGGGATGGCGCCGGCCTGTGGACGCTCACCTTCATCGATGCGGACGGTAGCGATCCGCTCAGCCTCAACGCCTGGTCGTTGTCGCTCAAGGTCCTGGGCATCATCCCAGGCCTGCCCGCTCTCGCCTCCGCGCCATACAGCACCACCTTTGCCGGCGGCACCCTGATCGTCGATCAGCCGGGCACCTATTCGCAAAACTGGCAGTTGGGGCCCTTCGCCACCAACAGCCTGGATCAGGCCGGGGTGAACTCCACCTTCTCTGGCGTCTTCTCCGGAGCCGGCGGCATCAATCTCATCAACAGCGGCTTCGGCGGTCGGGTGGAATTCACGGGAGCCAACACCTACACAGGTCCCACCACCGTCCAGGGCGGCGCCCAGCTCGCCGTCAACGGCAGCATCGCCTCCTCGTCTGAGCTGCGGGTGTTGGCGGGCGGCCGAATCAGCGGCACCGGCCAGCTGCCCCGCACCACCATCCACCAAGGAGGCATCCTCTCGCCTGGCAATTCGATCGGCACGCTCAACGTGGCTGGCGATTTCGCTTTTCAAGACGGTCTCTACGAGCTGGAGCTCCAGGGCCCCCAAAGCGACAGCGTCGCCGTCAGCGGCAACGTGTCCGTCTTCAACGGCACCGCCCGCCTGATCCCCTTCGGCGGCGGCACGGCCTTCCCCGGATTCCGCTACGTGGCGCTGAGCGCCCCCAATTCCAATCCCTTCGCCTCCAGCGGATCGCTCAACCTCGATGCCTCGCTGCTCAACCGCAGCGTCGTTTTGCGCCACGGCACCAGGCTGGTGCAAAACAGCAGCCGCGATCCCCGCCGGTTCGACGTCCAATTCAAGCCGCGCGATTCGGCTGGTGCCGTCAGCGCCGCCCTCAAGGCCACCGGCGGCGGCCGCGGCAACGCCCTGCAAAGCGCCGGGGTGTTTGATTCCGGCTTCCGCCGCCTCGTCGCCGCCGCCAATGGCAACGCCAATGCCAGCGGCAGCCCGATCGGCTCCACCGGCTTCACCACCGGGCAGGCCGCCGCCGCCGGCCTCAGCCCGGAATTCCTGCAGCTGCAGGCCTCCCTGCTGGCCCTCACCACCCCGGCCCAGCTCAACGCGGCGATGCAGGCCATTAGTCCGGAAACCTACGCCTCATTCCAGGCAGTGGCTCTCAACAGCTTGCAGCTGCAGCGCGAGGCCCTCTTCTCCCAGGCCAGCTCCTGCCCCGCCAACGGCTGGGTGGTGGGTGGCGAGCCCGGCAAGACGGCCCGCCAACCCGTCTGCGTCTTCGCCACCGGCGGCAACACCACCGGCAACACCACGGGCCGCTCGGGTCGCTCCAGCTACGACTCCGCCATCGCCGCCGGTCTCTACGGCCTCGAATGGAAAACCGCCCCCGCCTGGACCATCGGCGCCGCCTACGGCTACGGCAGCGCCAATCTCAGCGGCCTTGGCATCGGCGAAAACTCCGTGCATTCTGTGGTCAACACCGGCACGCTCTACGGCGTCTACAGCCCCAGCGCCGACTGGGCGATCAAGGGCCTGCTGGCCTACAGCAACTTCAACCTGAACGGCTCCCGCCACGCGCCGGTGCTGGGCAACGGCGACGATCTCACAGGCCGCGGCACCGGCCAGGGCTACACGGCCGCCATCCAAGCCGAATTCAGCCTGCCGCTCAACGGGGCCAACAGCTCTTTGCCCCTCACCCTCAAGCCGCTGCTGGGCCTGGCCTATGGCGCCTACCAGCAGCGCGGCTTCCAGGAAGCCGGAAACGAAGCGCTGGCTCTGGACGTGAGCCAGCACACCGCCCAAAGCGTGGTGGGCAGCCTGGGGGCGGAGCTCTCCACTCGCATCACCATCAGCGGCAAGGACAACCATCTGCTGATCCCCAAGCTCAAGCTGGCCTATCAGCTGGATCCCCTCGCCAACGACAGCGGCAATTACAGCCTCGATGCCAGCGTGCCCGCGGCGGAGGCGGGGCTTTCGGCGGTGGGCCAAAGCAATGGCGCCAACACCCTCAGCCTGGGCGGCAGCGTGGAGGTGCAGATCGCCGACAGGGCGGCTCTCTATGCCGGCGCCAATTTCCAAACCTTTGAAAACGGCGATCAGTTCACCTACGGCGGCGGGGTGAAGCTGAACTTCTAACGGCGTCTCACCCCCCGATCAGCGCCGCCAAGGCGCTGCTGACATCCGCCTGGCGCATCAATGCCTCCCCCACCAGCACGGCATCGGCGCCGGCCCCCTGCACCCGATCGAGGTCGTCGCGGCTGAAGAGGCCCGATTCGCTCACCAGCAGGGCGCCGGCGGCGCGAACCCGCTCGCCAAAACGGGCCATCAACGTTTCGGGGGTGGCCAGATCCACCGCGAAGGTGCACAGGTCGCGGTTTTTGATGCCGATCAGTGGCGCTGCGCCACGGCCGCCGCCCGCGCCCATCAAGGCCTCCAGGCCCAGCACCCGCTCCAGCTCCTCAGCGTCGTGCACCTCCACCAGCACCGCCAAGCCCAGGTTCCGCGCCACCTTTGAGAGGTAGAGCAGCTCCTGGTCATCCAAAATGGCCACGATCAGCAGGGCCGCGTCGGCCCCGGCGGCCCGGGCCTGGTAGAGCTGATAGGGAGAGAGGATGAAGTCTTTGCAGAGCAGGGGCAGATCCACCGCCTCCCGCACCGCCACCAGCACCTCAAACCCCCCCTGAAAAAAGGTCTTGTCGGTGAGCACCGAGAGGCAGCTGGCGCCTCCCGCCCCATAGGCCCGGGCGATCGCCACCGGGTCGAAATCCTCCCGGATCACCCCCTTGCTGGGGCTGGCCTTCTTCACCTCCGCGATCACCGCCGGCATGCGGCACGAGGCCCGCAACGCCGCCACGAAATCCCGGGTGGGGGGCAGGTCGGCCACCTGGAGCCGCAATTGCTCCAGACTCACTCGCTCGCGGGCGACCGCGATTTCCCGGCCCTTCTCCCAGACAATCTCCTCCAGAATGTGCCGAGGACGCTCCTCCGGATGGGGGATGCCGTATTCCAGATGGGCCACTTTCACCGAGGGGTTAGGCGGCCGGCGACGGATCTTCATCTCAAGCTCCCACGGGGCTGGCCACGGTCATCGCCGCCTGCTTGTAGGCCACTTCCACCACCTCGCTGAGGGTGGGGTGGGTGTGCACTTCGGTGGCCAGTTGCCGCACGCTCTGGCGCCGGGCCACCGCGTTGGCGATCTCCTGAATCAAATCGGCGGCGTGAAGTCCATAAATGTGGGCTCCCAACACCTCCCCGCTCGCTTTGTTGAACAGCAACTTAAGCACCCCATCGCTCTCCAACTCGGCCAGGGCCTTGGAATTGGCCTTGAAATAGCTGCGCACGGCGCCCAACTCGAATCCCTCCCGGCTCGCCAAGGCCTTGGCCTCCACCTCGCTCAAGCCCACGGAGCTGATCTCCGGATGGGTGAAGGTGGCCGCGGGAATCGAGCGGTAGTCGATCTCGCGGGGATGGCCGAGGATGTTGTCGATCGCCACCGCCCCTTGGGCGGCGGCCGTGTGAGCCAGCATCATTTTTCCGGTCACATCGCCGACGGCCCACAGGTGGGGCACCGGCTGGGCCCCCTCCGCCGCGCTCGCGAGAACGCGCATGTGCCCGTCCACCGGGATAAACCCCCGCTGGGTTTCCACCCCCACGGAGGCCAGATTGAGCTCTTTGCTCACGGGCACTCGTCCCGTGGCCACCAGCACCGCGTCCACTT